>CAYHFE010000641.1:0-4416 GCA_964355375.1 uncultured Verrucomicrobiota bacterium | reverse complement strand
CTCTTCCGATCTGTTCATCATCGATGAAATGACGAACCTGGTCGAAGAAGCCGTGCTGCAGGAGTTCGAGCGCATCTCGGAGCGCGGCGGCGTGCTGGGCGCGATGGAAACCGGCTACCAGCGCGGCAAGATCCAGGAGGAATCCCTCTACTATGAGCACAAGAAACACGACGGCTCGTACCCGATCATCGGCGTGAACACCTTCCTCAATCCGGGCGCGGAGGAAGCCGGCGGCAGCATCCCTCTGCAGCGCTCAACCGAGGAAGAGAAGCAAAGCCAAATCAAGCGGCTGCGCGAATTCCAGGGCCGTCACGCAGCCGAAGCGCCGGCGGCGCTCGCCAGACTGAGGCAGACGGTCATCGAGAACGGCAACGTATTCGAGGAACTGGTAAACGCCGTGCGCGTCTGCTCGCTCGGCCAGATCACCGACGCCCTGTTCGAAGTCGGCGGGCAGTATCGCCGCAGTATGTAAGATACTTTGCGCTAACCCGGAATTATTCGGGGCTAGACTTACCTATTACTTGAAAGCCGGCCTCAGACGATCTCTTTCCCCGCGTGGAACGCCGACAGCGTCCGCCTCTTCGGGCCACGTCGATACGGCGGCGCGCACCTCCTCAAATATCGCTTCGCACTCTTCGGAAGTCAGTCCGTAAACAGCTGCAACTCGTTTCAGGACACCGAGGTCACTTGCGGTATTCACTTCGTCAATCGCTAGGAAGTGATCTTTCCGCTCGGTATTGGGATTGATGTCATACGCGGGCGACAGTACCAGTCCTTGAGGTTCTATAAAGAAACCGTGATTGCGCAAATGATCATCTGTGTTGGATACACAGATGTTGAAGGTCACGCGTCGAAAGAGTTGAGCGCAATCAGCCTGAGTGCTCGCTCCGCGAGTCTGCAGGAGCTCGACTAGTTCAAGATAGCTTGCGCCATCGTCCCCGTCCTTGCGCTGTAGAAGAGTCATTGCGGATACGAATGCCCTCCTTCCACCCGAATCCGTGCGGTCGAACCTGCGACTGAGAAAGGTATGGCCTTCTTGGCCGAAACGAAGGAGCCTGGCTGGCGCAACGCTGATCCCCGCCTTGAGTGCGAGTTGGTGGACTATGTACTCCCAGGCTTCTACATTCGTGGTATCGCGACGGCTTGGAAACTTCGCGATACATAGATGTCCGGCTTCATCGACTACCCCGGCCTTAGGCCGAGCACCTCCGAGCGACGAACCAGGCGCAACGAGTTGCGCTAGCCATTTCCCAAAGTCAGGATGCTCTTCCGCATGAGCGTCTTCGAGGCGAAGACTGACTTCTTGCAGTTCCTCAACCCGTGCAATGGGTGGAGCAGCCCGTTCCTGGTTGTCGTCGAGAAATGGGCCACCTTCTTCTCGTCGGAAGCGCAACGCCCCCATCCTCGTTGGGTCGTGTACCCCGAGCAGATAGTCCCACGCTGTCAGTGTTGGCGTCGGGTTTCCCGCACTGGCCGCCCGCTGGGCAGCACGCCTTTGCATGAGCAGCCGGCCCCATCGGTCAGGCGATGAATCCAGGAAAATTCCAAAGTTTTCACGGTCAGCAGGCGCGTATAGCCTGCCTTCTACGAGTTGCAGATCGGGGTCGAACTGAAATACTTCCGAATGTTTCAGCCAGGCAGTGTCGTATTCGAACGAAAACACATCCCCTCCACCGCCTGATTGCCGGCGAAGCCATCCCATGCGTTGAAGGCCACCCAAACGCTCCAGGTCAATAACGACCTCGACAACGTCAATTTTCGGATTTGGGTTCTTCATCGGATTCGCCTTGGCGGGGAGCACGCTTCCGTGTGGGAAGCTGCATATCCTGCAGTCGTCGCCCGAGTTCGTCGTCCCGAGCCAGCGCTGCCAGGTCTTCGATAAGGCCTAGCGCTTGAAGGACGCGGGCATAAATACCCATGGCAACCGCCGGATCCCCCTGTTCGACTCGCTGCAGCGTCTTGCGGGAAATCCCGGATCGCTCTGCGACGGTCTCAGCGCTGTAGTGACGTCGCAGCCTCGCCTGTTTCAGATTGATTCCCAACTGCGCAAGCAGTCGAGAGAGCTTGGGGAGCAAGTGTGGTGTAGTTCTTGGCATAATGCGCTATATCTTACCCTTTTTAATCAGAAAATGGGTAAGATATAACTCCTTATCTAGGATGGGGCAAGCTTCTAGAGGTACCTTTCATCACCATGAGTAATATCTTGCTCATAAATTGGCCTTTTTGGGAAAGATATTTCGCCTTATGGAGATAATCTACGAGAAAGGGACGAATCCCAACGCCCATAGCTCCAAATACCCAAGATCAATACGATCGCCTTCGGCTCGCAACCGTCCTGCCTCAAGCCATCGAATTGGCTTGCCGGAATCCATCGGCTTTCGTCGCTCAAAGTCGGCTCCGGCTTTCGGACAACATCTGTATGTCGAGGTGAACGGTGAGTTTCATGCAGATCTCGGGACATGGGAGGTCGGAGTACTTGCCGAGGAATTGGCACGCCCAGATTGCGTCGCATGGCTTCGTAACGTGGACCGCCAAGCCTGGTCGCTCGAAATTCCGTACGAAGAAGGCGTGGTGATACGCCCGATGTTCCCTGATCTGCTGGTGGCTCGAAAATCAGGGAAGCCCATCTCATTCGATATTTTGGAACCTCACGACTCAACACGCGGAGACAACGTTCCAAAAGCAGTTGGGTTGGCCAAATTTTCAGATAAGCATGGTCACCTGTTTGGTCACATCGAATTGATCCGAAAAAATGCGGGAGGTGAAAAAGACGCCTACCTACGGCTCGACGTCAATGATCTTGCGACCCGAAGAGAAGTGTTGTTAGTTACAACGCGCGCGCAACTGGACCAGGTTTTCATGAATCGTGCTAACACAAGGTAGTTATCTAACTGCTTGGTGGTCTTGGTACAGAGGCTTCTAAGGAATACCATTCACGTCTAAACTAACTGAGTCATTCAGGGAAGTCATATACATGTTGGAACTTCAGCTCAACCACATGAACATTCCGGCGCGCGATCCGGAAAGCCAGGTGCGCTGGTACGTCGAGCACCTGGGCCTGCGAGCTGAAGGCAACAGGGCAAGGGGCCCCGGTGTGCTGCTGGTATTCCAGGCGGGCGAGCCGGTCAACCGCGCGCCTGAACTGCACCTGGGTTTCCAGGTGCCCGACAACGGGAAGCTGGCTGAATGGGCGGGCAAATTCGGCGTTCCCGTGAGCGTAAAACCCGGAGCCGAGTTCAACACGTTCCAGGTATCCGATCCCGAAGGCAACCGCCTCGAGATTTACTGCAAGGCCGACAGCTAGATCCGGCACCTAGCCGCGCGGTTTCTTACATTGGGGGCAGTGATGAAGCCCTCGCCCCTGTCCAACAATCAAGGAGACAACATGAATCCGCTGTTCAAGACGCTTGCCCTGGCCACGGTGTTTTCGATCACCCCCGCCACGCTGACGCAGGCCGACCTCAAAGTCGATGGCAGAGGCTTCGCCACGCTGCAGGCCGGCGAGGAGTCCTGGAGCGAGTATCCGGGCATAGCCGGCATCTCTCGCATGATCGTCTACGGCGATCCAAGCAAGGCCGGCGTCTATGTGATTCGTGCCAGATTTGCGCCCGGCGTGATGAGCATGCCGCACACGCACCCGGAAGACAGGCTCGCGACCGTGATAAAGGGAACCTGGTGGAGCGGCACAGGGCCCGATTTCACGCCGGACAAAACCGAAGGCATGCGTCCCGGCGCTTACATGCTGCATCCCGCCGGGGAAGCGCATTTCGACGGCGCCAAGGAAGAAGAAGTGATCGTGCAACTCATCGGCTACGGTCCCAGCGGCACCAAGTTCATCAAACCCGAGCTCGGCACCGTGGGCCGTTCGCTCAAGTAAGAAAGGGTCGGGAGCACGCATGAAGGCTGTCGGTTACAGAAATTCCCTGCCCATTTCCGACGCGCAATCCCTGGTCGACGTGGAAATCCCCGACCCTGTTCCCGCGGCCCGCGACCTGCTGGTATCGGTCAAGGCAATCTCGGTGAACCCGGTGGACACCAAGGTGCGCATGCGCGCGGCAGCCGGGCCGGGCGAGATAAAGGTGCTGGGTTATGACGCTTCAGGCGTGGTGAAAGCGGTCGGCCCGGAAGTGAAGCTGTTCAAGCCGGGCGACGAGGTTTTCTACGCGGGCTCGATTGCGAGGCCCGGGACTAACAGCGAACTGCACGCCGTGGACGAGCGGATTGCCGGGCCGAAGCCGCGCAGCCTGAGTTTCGCGCAGGCCGCCGCGCTGCCGCTGACCAGTATCACAGCCTGGGAACTGCTATTCGACCGCCTCGGCCTGGTACCGTGCGACACCCAGCGCAAAGGCTCGCTGCTGGTCATCGGCGGCGCCGGTGGCGTCGGTTCGATCATGATCCAGCTCGCGCGCCAGCCGG
>CAYHFE010000640.1:0-4424 GCA_964355375.1 uncultured Verrucomicrobiota bacterium | reverse complement strand
ACTTTCGCCCTGTTCTTCGGCCTGATCTTCGCGGTCATCGTCCCGACGATGAAGAGAAACATCATCGAACGGAAAAAGGAGATGATCCGCGAGTTGACGCAGGCCGCCTGGAGTGAACTGGCCAGCTTGCATGAACAGGAGAAACAGGGCGCGATCCCTCGGTCCGCGGCCCAGCAAGCGGCCATCACGCGCATCCAAAACATGCGCTACGGAGACGACGGCAAAGATTACTTCTGGATCTCCGACATGCAAACACGCATGGTCATGCATCCCTACCGCCCGGAGTTGAACGGCCAGGATCTGGCGGACTATTCCGATCCCCGCGGGAAGAAACTGTTTGTGGAACATACCAAAGTGGTCCGAGAGCAGGGCGACGGCTATGTGGAATACCTCTGGCAGTGGAAAGATGACGAGAAACGGGTCGTGCCCAAGCTGTCCTACGTCAAGGGCTTCGCGCCGTGGGGCTGGATCGTTGGGACCGGCATTTACCTCGAGGACGTGCGAGCCGAGATCAGCCAGATGATTCAGCGGGCGCTGCAGATTTCGGTCGGCATTTCCGTGATCATAGCCGCGCTGCTGGCCTATATCAGCAAGCAGGGACTCAACCTCGAACGCCGGCGCTGGGCGGCGGAAATGGCGCTGCGCGAATCGGAGGAAAAATATCGATTGCTCGTGGAAGGGACGACGGAGGGCGTCCTGCTGGTCTTGCAGGACCGCCCCGTCTATGCGAACAAGACCTTGCTCGGCCGCCTGGGCTACACAGAGGAGGAACTGGTCCAGGTGCCCTTGGACAAAATCATGGAATCGGTCCCCAACGGCGGCCCGGCGGCGCCGGCGACCGAGCAGCGCGCCAGGATTATCAATAAGCTCGGCGAGGCGGCGGACGTGCTGCTGGCTTCCGCCCCGGTGACGATCGGTGACAAGACGGGCCAGATTCTTACGGTCAAGGACGTCGCGGCCCGCAAGAAGACCGAAGAAACCCTCGGCCGCTTGGTGGCCGACCTGCAAAGCATGCTGCCGCTGGCCACGCGCTCCATCAAGGCCTCGCCGCTGACGTTGGCCATCTGCGATCTGGACACGCCGATCCACAAGGCCGCCGCCGCCATGGCCCGGGCCAAGTCCAGCGCCATCCTCGTCCGGTCTCCCGCCGGGGAGCCGATTGGCATTGTGACCGACCAGGATTTGCGCAACCGGGTGCTGGCGGCGGGGCAGAACGCTTCCCAGCCGGTCTCCGCCATCATGAGCGCCCCTCTGGTCCGCATCCAGGATCGCGCCCTGCTGTTTGAAGCCGCGCGCGTCATGCAGGAGCGGAGCGTGCAACACTTGGTCGTGATCGATGAACACGGCGTCACCCGGGGGATCTTGACGGGCACGGAAATCCTCCACACCCAGCGGCACGCGATCGGAGCGCTGCTCGGAGAGATTCAAGAGGCACGATCTCCTGAAGAGGTGCGCGATAGCCGCGCCAAGCTGCCGGTCTTCGTCAAAGCGCTGCTGGAAAGTGGCGCGCGCGTGGAAAGCGTCACCCGCATCATGACCACGGTGTCGGACGCGGTTCTGGTGCGGCTGATCGCGCTGGCCGAGGCCGAACTCGGGCCGCCGCCGACCGTGTTTGCCTTTGTGGCCATGGGCAGCGAAGCACGGGAGGAGCAAACCTTGGCCACCGATCAGGACAACGCCATCATCTATGCCGACGTCCCACCCGAGGAGAACGAGGCGGTCCAGGCCTATTTCCGGGGGCTCGGCGAAAAGGTCTGCGGCTGGCTGGATCTCGTCGGCTACCGGCGCTGCCAAGGCGAGGTCATGGCCTGCAACGGGAAATGGTGCCAGCCCCTGTCGCAGTGGCGGCAGTATTTCACCGAGTGCGTGACCGCGGCCAAGCCGCAGGATCTGCTGGACGTCAATGTGTTCTTCGACTTCCGTTGCGCGCACGGCGAGGTCGAGCACGTGCGGCAGTTGCGGGAACACCTGCATCACCTGCTCGAGGGCGAGGGCAAGAACGCTTTCTTCTTCCATCTGGCGCAGAGCACGCTGCAATTCAAAGCCCCGCGCGGGTTCTTTGGGAACATCCAGCTCGAATCGTCCGGCGAGCGGCCGGCCGCGTTCAACGTGAAGGCCGCGACCATTCCGCTGGTGAACTTCGCGCGGATGTATGCCCTGCAAAACCGCTTCGCGGAAACCAACACGCTGGAGCGGCTCCGCCGGCTGCGCGACCAGGGCCTGCTGCTGCCCTCCAGCCACGACGAGCTGGCGCAGGCCTACACCGCCCTGATGCAGATGCGGCTCACGCACCAAGCCGCCCAGATCGGACGCGGCGTCGAGCCGGATAACTTCATCGATCTGCAGGAGTTGACCCAGCTCGAACGTTCGGTCCTGAAAAAGGTCTTCGCCGACATCACCGTTTTTCAGGCCCGCCTGCAAACGGACTTCGCCCGGACGGCCTGAAAGGAAATCCGAAATCCGAATGACGAAATCCGAAGGAAACCCCAAGCTCGAAGCAGATTGGAGACCCGCGCTCCGGCAGAGAAGGGCAGAGAAATGGCGGGTGAAGAGACCGCATTCTCATATTTCACCTGCCATTTTTCTGCCGGCGTTTTGGTTCTGGCGGAGCCAGGCTGGGATCTTGGATTTCGGGTATCGGGTTTTCCGTGGTCGCAGCCTATGCGTGTCCTGATTGTCGGCGACGTCCATGGCCAGCACCAGAAACTGGCCGAGAACCTCCGGCAGGCGCAGGCGGATTACAGGATTGCCGCCGCGATTCAGGTGGGCGATTTCGGGTTCTCGAAAAAACTCCTGACCCAGGCCCGCGAGGAGAGACTCCGCTTCCCCGTCCCGCTCCATGTGATTGACGGTAATCACGAGGATCACCAGTGGCTGCGCCGCGCCTGGCTGACCGGCGCAGGTCGGGCTTGGAAGCACGAACTCAACCTGATTTATCAACCCCGGCCGTCGGTGGCCCAGTTCGGCGCCTCCCAAGTCGGCTTCCTCGGCGGGGCCCTGCACGTGGATCGCCCCCAAAAGCACAATTGGCTAAGCGGTTTTCCCAACTACATCCTGCGTCGAAACCGGGAGCACGCCGCCACCTTGTTCAATCAGCAGCACCCGGAGCTCATTGTCACGCATTCCTGTCCCTCGCGGATCGGCATTGGGATTCAAAGTTCTGCCGAGATGCAGCCCGGCGTCGCGGAGCACATCACGGCGGCAGGCTTTGATGCCGGGCCGCAGGATGATTGCGGCGAGCTGGAACTGGGCCGGCTGTGGCTCGATCTTTCCTACAAACCGCGGGCCTGGGTCTTCGGTCATTTCCATCGCGCCCACCAGACCGACGTGGAAGGCACCCGTTTTGTGTGCGTCAGCGACGACCTCGACTCACCCTTCCGCACCCTCGCGATCTGGGACACCGAGGAGAAGAAGCTTCTGCTGTGCCCCGCCGATCCGAGCGCCGAACCTCGCTGACAGCCGCAAAGGGGTGAAACCGATTGTATCCACCTGGGTCGCCCCGCCCGGAGCGGCGCCCTCGAGCAGGAATTTCAATGCTTCGCATAAAAACAACTTGTTTGTTCCTCCGGCTGTGGTTTACTGGAAATGAGCATGGGAACCGTGCGGCAAATTTTTCCGGTGGATGGTAACGGACAGTCACGATGACTGCCTTGTGAAGGTTCGCCGGCAACGAATGAAAAGCAACGCTATGAAACTGAGAATCAACCTGTCCGCGGTCACCAGTCTGGGTGTCACGCTCCTGTTCGTCCTGGGTAGTGCCGGTTGCGCTTCTTCCGGCCATCACGCTATGATCAGCCACGACGCTCCAGGCCTGACCGGAGGGGTTCGGCACAATTCCCGGGAAAACCTCGCCCAAGGTCAGAGTTTGGGCTTCCTCGGCGGCAGCGCTGTCTCTCCCTTGGGCGATGCGCCCGGTGAGAGAGACTTGGAATCGACGAGAGAATGGCCTGCGGAACGTCAGCCGCTTCCTGTGGGTATTGCGAAAACCGGTCTGGGCCGCTGAGCCTCTGCCGCTTGCAGTCACCAAGACTGCGACCATGCCGCTGTGCGGGCGGGACGCCGTTGGCACCGAGATGCCCGTGGCGCAGATGCCTGGAACGGGGCCGCGCCGAGAGCAAGCTGGAATCACTGGAATCATCAAACTGGCGTTTCTGCAGGAAGAAACGCCAGTTTGATTTTAGGATCGGAATCTACCCAATGAGCCCGCCCCGGGGCGGTTTCTTCGTAACCGCACCCCGGGCACCCCGCGCACCCCGCGCACCCCGTTGCACTTTCGTGGCGTGGGAAGTCCGAAAGAGAAAGGTGACCCACTGGCAGCAGAGCCGCACCCCCGACGCGAGTTTCCAGGGGGGAGGTCAGGATTGCAGAGGATGGAATGAGCGGCTGAACAGCGGCCGAAGGACGCAAGGCCTGAGTCGTCGGCA
>CAYHFE010000639.1:0-4434 GCA_964355375.1 uncultured Verrucomicrobiota bacterium | reverse complement strand
CACGTGGCGACCGGCTGAAGCCGGGACTACATACTTGTCAAAATGAGAACTGCTGAGAGGGAAGCCTTTGAGGTTGATCTCAGCCCGGCGATTGTTGTCACAATGTATCTGCTGCCCGAACCGAACGTGCGGCTTGCCCCAACTCAACATTAACAGGTAGGAATGATACCATGAACCGACGTGATTTCCTTCAAACCGTGGCCGGTGTCGGCGCAACGGTTGCTTCCGCTCGATCCTGGGCTTCTTCCGCGTCTTCCGCGACGCGCTTCGGCCTTCATCCTTTCATCGAGGCGCACCCGGAAGCCGTCTTCGTGCTCCGCACCCGCGTGACCGATCGCAAAGATGCGGCGGCCAAGGAGTCGATCGGCAAGACCCTGGCCAAGCAGTTGTTCGGGCCAACGGACGGTGCCGGCATTCC
Organism: uncultured Verrucomicrobiota bacterium; assembly: GCA_964355375.1. Classification (GTDB taxonomy): domain Bacteria; phylum Verrucomicrobiota; class Verrucomicrobiia; order Limisphaerales; family SIBE01; genus CAYHFE01. The sequence continues at coordinate 4,016 of CAYHFE010000639.1, read as the reverse complement.
ACGCACGAGCAAGATCGCCCTCAAGCCGAACCTCACCAGCAACAACAGGTCGGGGGACACCTACGCGATCATCACCGACCGCGATTTTCTCGGCGGAATGCTCGAAGGGATGAAGGAGACTGGCTTTTCGCCCAGCCAGATCTACGTGCGCGACGGACTGGGCACCAAACAGCTCGACACGAAATACCACGAAATGGCCACACGCACCGGCGTCCACTACGACGACATGGTTGACCGCGCCACGACGATGAAAGACTGCCCCGATGGCGTGGTCTTCAAGCGGGCGGGATATATGGGCCCATTCGTGTACCCAGACACCTTCCAAATCAACGTGGCCAAGTTCAAGACGCACGGCATGGGCTTAACGCTCTGCATCAAGAACCTCCAGGGGACCACTGTGTCGCCCTGGCTTCAGTTCTGCGGGGGCCTGCAGCCGAAGATCGCCGGCGATTTCCAGCCCGACGCGGAGAAACACTGCAATGCGCTGTGCGAGCAGCACAAGAGGGCGGAGATTCCGCGCTGGGACACGGAAAAGGCCGCCTGGATGGAAATGTGGATTCAACGGGCCCTGGACAACATGACGATCGTCGGGCCGGCCACCGGCCTGCACATCATCGAAGGCATCACCGGGCAGAACGGAAACGCCTTTACCAGCGGCCCGGGCCCCGGCGGGACCGCCGAAGTGTTCCTCACGAACGTCGTGCTTTTCGGCAAGGATCCCTACCGGCTGGATATTCTCGGCCATTGGCTGGGCGGCCACGAGCCGGGCAACTTCGGACTGTTCCACATCGCCAAGGAGCGGAGGCTGTCAACAGTGCTGAACCCGCGGAACATCCCCATTTATCTGTGGGACAGCGAGAAGCCGAAGCTGACGCCGCTGGCCGATTTGGAGAAATTCCGCACGCCGCTGGTGACGCCCTATCTGACCAAGACTGGCGAGGCGGCTTACCATCTCTGCGACCAACCGTATGCCTACCCGAGCGAGTCCGTCCCGGCGGCGATCAACGGCACGGAGCGGCCGTCGCTGAAGTTGCTGGGGACGCTGGGCCGCGGCAGCGATCGCACCGCAGTCATCGAGTACGGCCTCCCGTCCTCAGCCGAAGCGGTGCTGGACGTTTACGACTCGGTCGGACAGCGCGTCCGCCGGCTGGCCGCGGGCCCGGCGGCCAGGGGCATTCACATGGCCTCATTCCCGACGCGCGGCCTGGCGCCGGGCCAGTACTGGTGCGCCTTGCACACGGCCGGCCGCTCGCACACCGTGCCGATCGAAGTGCTGGCTGACGGCTACCGGGCGAATTCATAAACGCGGCGCCGGAAGTAGCTCCTGCCTCCGAGCGCGACGCCGCGTCAAGCTGCGTGAAAGAAGCAGCGTCTGGCGCAGGATTTGGCAGTCAACGGAACCGTTCTTTACCGGTGTCTGCGCTTTGCGCTGGCTTTTCCAAATTTTGCCGCGCGGCAAAACTTGACTTGGGCGCACTACCGGGTGACCCGAGGCCAAAACTTTGGCTGAAGGAGAAGCTGCGGTTGCGCGGCCTCGACTGTCCCGAGCTCGACACGCCCCAAGGCCATGCGGCGAAGAGATACGTCGAAAAGGAGGTAATCAGGTTGGCAACCCCAGGCTCAGCCGAATTTCCCGGCGAACCGCTTTGCAGCTTTGCAGACACTTTCGGGCTTCTGCCAGAGTCGCGGAATGCCCTGGATACCGAAAATCCACGGCGTAGTCCGACATCGTATCCACGATTTTCGCGTAGGGTGACCAGAGCGGTTCGATTTGGAGACAAAGGTTCAGGAGTGGGAGCAAGTCATACGTGCGGGGAAAAGCAATGTTGGCCTCGATCAGCCGCGCTTTGAGATACTTTTCCGCGCACTGCTGGCAGAAGAAACAGGCAGCGTCAGGCACAATATTCTTGCGGCGTCGGAGAATCTGGCTGGCCACCTTGAAGTCGTCTTCCGCTTTCTTAACCCACTCACGCGTCGTGGGCTTCATACAGCACCTCGCCTCTTTCCATGATTTCCCGAAGGAAACAATCCCCCCAACGCAGTCTTTTGGTGACTTCCGCAGGCGTCCGCACGAGCAAATCAAGCGGAAAGTCCCGGGGCACGGCGTGTCTGATCCGCACCGACATCCGCTCTCCGTCCTGGCGGGTGCGAGGCATGATCACCAGCAAATCCACGTCAGAATCGTCCGTCGCCGTTCCGGAGGCGTAAGAGCCGAAGAGAATGATTTTCTCCGGGCGAAACTTCCGCGCCACGGCTTCGCTGAATTTTCGAATTTGCTCGTGGTGAACCACGACTCACTGTTCGCCAAAAATGGCATTCGAGGCAAGCCGAGAAAAAGCTGAGACGAAAAGGTGTCAGTCAATGGATCGATCTGGTCTCAGTTCTTCCGCAGTCGATAGAAACGCGTGCTGCCGCTGCCGTTTTCGCTGAAGACCATGTTGGCTCCGTCGGTGGCCACTTGATTCGACGGAACCGTGGACCATCCGGTGGAGGACAATGTGGCGTTGGCTTCGAGAACGAAGTTGGAAGCCGAAGCCGACCACGAAACCTTGATCTTGCTTCCGGCGATTACCTGAACGTTGAGCTTCGGCCCCGCTGCGCTCTTCTCTTCGTCGGTCAATTGCACGGTTTCATCGACCGTGCCATCGCTGTTGTGATCGATCAACAACGGCATGGTTGCCTTGTTGCCTTGCCACTTTCCGTAATCCAGAGTTGCGGTGTCCTTGGGCAGGAGGTCGATTCCGTCATGGTCGAAATATTGCGCGCTATTTTCCTCCAAACGCCCCATGCTCAGCGCGTAGGTACCCACCTGCTTGTTTCCCGTCGTGCTGATGCTGAGCGTGTTCTTGGTCTTGTCGAGCTGGATGGTCAACGTGGAGCCCGCCTCGATGTCCACGCCTTTGACCGTGAAGCTGTAATCCGCGGCGGGGGTTTCAAAACCAAGGCTGATTTCAGGCGACTCGTTGGAGTTGGTCGTGTCGGAAAGCGATTTGCCGTCCGGGGAAAAAACGATGGTGTCCTTTTGATTGGGATCGAGGTGAATGTCGTCGATGGACAGATCATAGCCGGGGCCAATCAACGTCACGGAGGTATCGGTTTCTTTCTGGACCACGCCCCCATCCAGCGTGAGCGTGAAAGCCTGGCCCACGGGAACATAATAGGTGGGCGAGGGGCTGTCCTTCCATAATTCATCGCCACCTTTCAGCATCCGGTGTGTCACTCCGGTAATCTCCCGATAGAACTTTCCGCCATCATACCCATAGCGTTTGCCTTGCGGATCGGTAATGAGGATTTTCACTCCATCGCCGTCCACCCAAATCTCATTGAACACCGGGGCTGCGCGACCGAGGGCATTCAGGGCGACGGCCTGTCCCGCCTCTTCCAGGAAGGGAGCCACTTGCGTCTGAAGCCGGGGCGAACTCGGAGACAGGGAAAAACTCCGCGTCGTGGCGTCGCCGGACCAGATGCTTTCCGGCTCGGCGGGATTGGTCGAGAGACTGAATTGCCAGGTGTTCTTGTTGCGATCGACGGTCAACCGGCGTTCCACGTTGGGATGATTGTTGTCATAAACCAGGACATCCACGATGCCGCCGCCTTTGTCCTCCACGGCGTACGGGGTCACCGCGTGGCCGCCTTTGCCCTCCTGGCGCACTCCGACGGTGTAGGTTTCCTTGGCCCCCGGCTTCATGGCCTCAATCAGGCGGTCGAGGATTTCCGTCGGCGTCCCGAAAATCTCCGTGCTGCGCGTGGGATCGACCACTTGCGTAGCCCACCAATAAGCGATCTCGCGCTGCAACCCCGGATTCCCGTCCAGGTTCAGATCAACAGTGCGCGGGGCGCCAAATTTGGCGGCGTCGAGCTGTCGGCTGAAAATCAACAGTGACGCGACAGCCATTCCCTCACAATGCCCGCCATTCATCGACTTGCTCGTCTCCTCCATCCATTTTTGCGCGGCGGGGGTGAGAACCCTATCGGCGCCATTCACGGTAGCGAACACCCGGTCCCCGAACATGCGC
>CAYHFE010000638.1:0-4442 GCA_964355375.1 uncultured Verrucomicrobiota bacterium | reverse complement strand
GGATCGCGGAAAGGCTTCAGATGGGAGCCTGGACGCATTTGAACAAACGCCTCTAAGTTGAATAAACTAGGAACTGACACCTTTTCGCCACCCGCTGCCAGGCGGCCGCGGGGGCGAGAGGTGGCGGTCGGTTAATCCGCTCAGGCAATGAAGCTATAGTCGTAGGGCTTGCGCTGTTCGCGAGTGAGCCACTGATTGGCTTCCGCCGCGTTGCCGCCCGTGAACACTTCCTTGGCCGGATCCCATTTCAAGGGCTGCTTCATGCGCACTGAGATGACGCCAAGGTGTGCTACGGCGATGGAACGGTGGCCGATTTCCACATCGCAGATCGGGGCTTGGCGGCTGCGGATCGACTCGAAGAAGTTGCCCATGTGGTCGCCGCTCTTGTAGAGCGTGACCGCCCCTTCCGGCAGGGGGGATTCCAGCAGTTCGGATTTGCTGGCTTTGAGCGCGCCGCGTGTCACAAAGATCCAGCCGTCCGGGCCGATGAACTGCACGCCGTTGGGGGTCTTGTTGGCGTCGCCGACGACGTTCCGGTCGGTGCCGGTGCTTTCATCCACAATCGTCATGGTGACGCCGTTGGCGTATTTCATATCGATGCGGTATTTCGAGGCGGCGGTGAAGCCGCCTGGCGTCATTTCCTTGAGCGACTGGCCGTCGATCTCGACCGGGCCACTGCGCTCGGTACCGTTGCCCCACTGGGCGATGTCGTTGTGGTGCGCGCCCCAATCGGTCATCTGGCCGCCGCTGAAGCAGTACCACCAGCGGAAGTCCCAGTGGCAGTTCTTCCCGTTGTAGGGCATGACCGGGGCTTGGCCGAGATAGTAGTCCCAATTGAGGCCGGCCGGCGTGGGTTTCTCCGGGAACGGGCCGCCCACCGGGCCGGTGGGCAAACCGACGATGATGTGCTGGAGCTTGCCGATGCGGTTGTTGCGGACCAGTTCGCAGGCGAGGCGGAAGTTGCGGTCGCTGCGCTGCTGGCTGCCGACCTGGACGATGCGTTTGTTGTCGCGCACGGCTTTCACGAGGCGCTTGCCTTCGTCGATGGTGAGGGTCAGCGGCTTCTCGGTGTACACGTCCTTGCCGGTCTTGACGGCGAGCAGGTTGACGAACGTGTGCCAGTGGTCGGGCGTGCCGGTGATGATGACGTGAATGTCATCGCGCTCCATGACTTTGCGAAAGTCCTTGTACTTCTGCGGCACCTTGCCGTCTTTAGTGAACCTCTTGGCGGCGGCTTCGGCGTGGTCATCGTCCACGTCGCAAACCGCGAGCACGTCGCCGCGACGGGCCGCGGACCCACAGTCACCGGTACCCTGTCCTCCGCAGCCGACGAGAGCGATGCCGGGCCGGTCATTCGGGCCGAGCGGCGTGGGCTGAGCGGCGTGGGCTTGCTCGAGTTCGAGCCACCAGGCGGGCACGCCGGTGGCGGCGGCGATGGCCGTGGTGGATTGGAGGAAACTGCGCCGGTTGATTTGGAATGGCTTTGATTTCATGTTCGGATTGCACTCTCGGAATGAGGCAGCGTCAAGCGGGAAAGCGATTTTGAGAAGCGCACCGGCAAATCGACGCGATGAGCAATGAGGGAAACGGCAATCCCACCACTCCTAAAACAGGGAGCTCGCGGTGGCGATTTGGATATTTCTCGAATGAATCGAATAGGGTCCGATCATCGGGCGTCGGATCTCGGGAGCGGGGATATTTCACGATTTTTGCCGGAACTAGGCATGAAATCGGCTATAAAATGGGCAGGCGAGAGCATCTTGGTCGATCAAGGGTGCGGGGCCGGCGGTCAACGTAGGCTTCTCTCGATTCAGTCATTAACGCGAAGTTAGATTTACCGAGATATGCGCAAGATAAGCAAGTTCGCACCGGACATGGGAGCGGGGAGATCATCTGAATCGGACGTTGGCCGCTCCTTGGTGCCAAGAACAGTATCCCTTGTTGGAGGCATGAGACGTCTGCGATCAATCCGAGGTTTTACCCTGATCGAGTTACTGGTGGTCGTGGCGATTATCGGGATTCTTGCCAGCCTCTTGCTGCCCGCGCTGACCCAGGCGAAGGCCAAGGCTCAAGAAACCAGGTGTCAGAACAACTTGAAGCAGTTAGGTTTGGCGACGATGATGTATCAGGAAGACCACCGAGGCTTGATCCAGATCGACGCGCCCTTGGATCCGAAAACCACTTGGGGCAGTCTTCTCGGAACCAATCAGAATCTCCAGCCGTTCGATCTCTTCGTTTGTCCCGTGTACGCGCCGAAACGGTTCACGAATTGGTTTAAGATCTACGGCGTGCGGCAAGATCCACCGTCGGAATACACCACGGGCGAATTTGGCGAACTTCTTAAAACGGACGCGATTCCTCGACCTTCCGAGTACCTGCATCTGGCCGACACGACCAGCCGTGGGCGACAGGGGATCGGCTCGGAGCAATATTACTATTTTCGAGCCGACGCCGAGAAAGAGGTGCATGCTCGGCATGGCAAGAAGGCAACCGGACTTTTTCTCGATGGCCACGTCGAAGGGTGCAGTCGAAACCGCCTGGACGGTTTGGGGATCAGCGGCCTCTTCGAAAAGGACACGGTTCCCGCGTATTACTAGGAAACGTTGGCATCGCTCGGTTTGACCCTTGACCAGGTGGGTGTTGAGGGTAAGTTCGGAACGATCAGTCAAAATCCCTGAATCGTTGGTTTTTATGAAAAAGCACTTATGGTTCGGAATGCTGTGCGGGAGCCTGCTCCTCACCCCGGCGAACGCACAATCAGTCGTCCAAAACTTCGAGTATGCCAGCACCGACGCCTTGCTCGCCGTCTGGAAGCCCAGTGGCAACGCCACCTTGTCGGTTTCAGATGTCGTCGCCCCGAAATCGACAGGCCAGGCGTCCATGAAGGTCGAGTTCAACTTTCCTTCGAGCGAATGGGCGACGGAGTCGGTGGACGGCCCGTTGCTCGAACCGATGCTGTCCATCACTCCCACGCAGTACGTGACCTTCCGGTTTCGAGGCGATCCTGCGTTCGCCGCCTCTGACTTCCACAACCTGTACCTTTACGCCTATGATGAAGATGGGAACTTCGCCCGCTGGCCGGGCTTGGCCATGCCGGCGACGACGGAATGGCAAATTGCCAACTTTCTCGCTTCGAGCATGCAACTGCCATGGAACTCGACCGTCTTCCCTGACCTGAACCGGATCGTTCGCTTCGCGTTTTTCCAATACGGCAGCCAGGCAGCGATCGCCCCTTACGCCGCGACGATCTATATCGACGATCTGGTGATCCGCAACACCCCTCTCAATGAGTTTCCGGCGCCGTCAGCTCCGCGGCAATTGTTGGATGATTTCGAGGGGTATGCCACGGATGCGGCCCTCCGAAGCGTTTATTCTTACGTGAACAGCCCTTCGACCACGGTCACCACGGCTTCGCTCGCCACTCCGGCGCCTCAGGGCAGCAAAGCACTGAAGCTCGCCATCGATTTCTCGGCCGGCCAGTGGCCGTGGGGCGCCGTGATGTCTTCGAAGGTCGCGCCCTTCTCCCTGCCGACCAATGCCGTAGTCGCAGTGCGCTTTAAAGGTGAGCCCGCCCTGGCCGCCACCGCAGATAACGGCACCACCTTCTGGCTCTCCTTCTATGACAAGGCGGGCGGCCGCATCAACTTCATCACCGCGGGAGCGCCGGTGGTCACGTCCGAGTGGACGACGCTCGAAGCCCGTTTCGCGGACTTCGGAAACACTTCCACGGTGGACATTGGCAACCTCGTCCAGTGGCGGATTTTGGTTCAAGGATGGCAAGGGACCGCGGATTCGACCGCTCGTTCCGGGGCCGTCTATGTCGATGATGTTCGGATCACGGTTCCCAGTGCTTCCAAACCTTCGTTAACGCTGCTCCGTAACGGCAGCGCCCTCAGCCTGAAGATGGACGGCCTGACCGCCGGCAAGACCTACGAAGTGAAGACATCGTCCACCTTGTCCGCGTGGACCTCGGCGACCACGCTCAAGGCCACTGCCGGGACGGCGAACTGGCCAATTACGCTCAGCGATCTCAAGGCGTTTTTCCAGCTCGTGGAACAGCCTTGAGGCCGATTGACTCGGTGAGCGGTTGCGGGAAGAGGGGACAACCAGTCATCCTGATTCGTTCCCATCTGTGAGCATCTCTGTCCAACCGTGGTTACGCTTCCTTTGGTTCTGCGGGCGCGTGCAGCGCTTCGGACTCGCCGGTCTTCGGATCTTCGCTGAGCAGTTCGATGGGCTTCTCCCCCATCGCTTCCGCGGCGGCGGCGGCCTGGAATGCCTCGTCCAGTTTGCGGAGTGGCGCCGCCGTGAAGTGTGGTTTCCAGTCATATCCGGAAAGCTGAGTTCATCTCCAGGGTAAGGACGCGCGAGCCGCGCGTCCCTGCCATCAACGGTTCATGGAGAGCGGACACCTCCAAAAATCGGACGTGAGTTGGGGCCAT
>CAYHFE010000637.1:0-4445 GCA_964355375.1 uncultured Verrucomicrobiota bacterium | reverse complement strand
GGAGGGGCGGGGTACATCCCCCGTTCCTACCCCTATCAAAACCTGGCGGAGTTCTCCTGCCCCTCTCTCGAATATCGGCCCACCCGGTTGACGAGCGGTCCAGGCAATGCCTGCCGGCACAGGGGGCGGCGGTTCGGCAGTGATTTCCTCATCGCCAGGGGAAGGTTCGACTGTTATGAGGGTTGACCATGAGCAGTGGCGAAACGGCGGAAATCTTCCCTGATCCTCACGCCCGATTCCAATCGGCGGTGCGGCGATTTGACGAAGAGAACGCGCGCGATCCCCATGCCGAGTTGATGGACGGCGTCCCCGTCCCGCGCGAACTGCGTTATGCGCGCCGTTTGACCGAATGGGTTTTGAGATTGAATCCGGAGGCTTCCGAGGAACTCCGCTTGGCGGCGCGCTGCCAACATCTGTGCCGCTGGATGATTCCGCGCGATTCCTACGAGATGAGCCGGGCCGGCTATTTGCGATGGCGCGGTGACCTGAAGTCGTTTCACGCGCGCCGCGCGGGAGAGGTCCTGCGCGAACTGAGATACCCGGAGGATCTGATCCTGCGTGTCCAGGATTTGAATTTGAAGCGCCATTTCCCGGAAGATCCATCAAGCCGGACCTTGGAGGATGCCTTGTGCCTGGTGTTTCTGGAGTGTCAGTTGGGAGATCTGGCCGCCAAGACGAGCGAGGAGAAAGTCATCAATGCCTTGCGGAAATCGTGGGACAAGATGACGGCGGCGGCGCGAGAACTCGCCCTGCAACTCGAACTGCCTCCGCGGGAGCGTGACTTGATCCGTCGTGCCCTGGAGCCGGAGTAGCCGCGAGATGGGTCGGGGAGATGGGGTCGGCGTGGATTACTCGTAGCGCAGCGATTCAATCGGATCCAGGTTGGACGCCTTGACGGCCGGGTAAGTGCCGAAGACAATCCCCACGACCGAGCAGATGACCAAGCCGTAAATAACCCAATCCACCGGGATGATGGGCGGAACCTCAAGGAAATAAGCAGCCGCATTGCCCCCGAGCACGCCCAGCACGACGCCGATGACCCCGCCCACTTGGCAAACGACCACCGCCTCCATGACAAACTGGGCCAGGATATTCCTCTTTTTGGCGCCGACGGCGCGGCGGATGCCGATTTCCCGGGTTCGTTCCGTGACCGAGACGAGCATGATATTCATGATGCCGATCCCGGCCGCGATGAGAGAGATCGAACTGATCACGGCCACTCCGATGCGCACGGTGAAGGTGAACTCTTCGAATTGTTTGACCAGGGAATCATTGGAGAACACCTCGAAGTCATCTTCCTTCCCGGGCGAAACCTTGCGAGCGGTGCGGAGGATGCCCCGCACTTGCTCGATCGTGTCGTCCACGCTCGCTTGGTCTCGGGCTTGGACGAGAATGGAAATGCTCCGCCACGTCCGTCCGTAACGGTTCAGGCCGGTCGTGAGGGGAATGACCGCGAAGTTGTCCTGATCGCTGCCGAGCATTTTGCCTCGGGATTCGAGGACTCCGATGACGTTGTAGTTGATGCCGTTGAACTTGACCGGGCTCCCCACGGCCGAGCCAAAGGGAAACAGGGTCTTGGCCAGTCCGTGGCCCAGCACGCAAACATCGCGGGCGCTATCCACGTCCGATTCGGTCAAGGCTCGCCCTTCCTGAACCGTCCAATTGCGCGCCGGGAAACTGCCGGGAGTCTCGCCTAAGAGCCGGACGGTGGGGGGCGTTTTGTCGTAACGGGAAATGGCGACTCCCCCCCAGAAATAGCTTTCCAATCCGACGTTCGCCGCCAGGGTGGCTTTCTCCTGCACCTGCAGGCCGTGCAGCATCGTGAGGTTCTTTCGCCGCCAGTACTTCTCGAAATCGGTCACGCCAAAAAAAGCGCCCGGCCATTTCCGCACCTGGAACGTATGGCTGCCCAGTTGGCTGAGCTCGGCTTCGATGTTGCTTTGCAGAATCCGCATCGCGGTCATGACAACGATGATCGAGAACACGCCCACCAGCACGCCGAGCAAGGTCAGCGCCGAACGCAGCTTATGCGCGGCCAACGCCCCCATGGCCATGTGAAAGCTCTCGATCAATTCCGCGCGAAAGCGAGCGCCAGAGCGGTTGCGAGAATGCGCGGTCGGCGGCTTCATGCGGGGTTTCGCGCCAGCCCGGCCGTGGGCCGACTCATCGCGGGTCGGGCCTGGCGGCCACTAGGAGGGTTCAGGCGTCTATTCATTGCGCAAGGCGTCCACCGGATTCATGCGGGCCGCCCGCCAGGCCGGAAAGAAGCCGGAGATCACTCCGGTCAACAAGGCCACGAGCAAGGCGATGGCCACGACCATCAGCGACATCGCGCCTCCCAAATACTTCTTCAGGATCAGGGTCAGCGGGTAGGTGATGGCCAGGCCGACGAATCCTCCGATGAGGCAGATGCTGGCGGCTTCGATCAGGAATTGCATCAGGATCGTCCGGCGTTTCGCCCCAATGGCTTTGCGGATCCCAATTTCCCGGGTCCGTTCGGCGACCGAGACAAACATGATGTTCATGATGCCGATGCCGCCCACGAAGAGCGAGAGACCGGTGATGAAAAGCCCGACCGAGGCGATGGTCCCGGAGACTCGGCGAAATGTGTTGAGAAACATCTCCTGCTGATCGATGGAAAAATCATCCTCGGCTCCCGGGGCGACGCGGCGGATCTTGCGCATGAGACCGCGCAGTTCCTCTTTCGCCTCGGCCAGATTCGCCATGTCGCCCACCTTGACCTGGATCTGAAAATCGGGATAGCGACGGAAGGACGAGACGAACTGGGCGACCGGAATGATGACGGCGTTGTCGGCGCTGAATTCTCCGAAGAGATCACCCTGCTTCTCGAGGATGCCGATGACTTCAAAAGCGTGCTGTCCCAGGCGGACCTTTTTGCCGAGAGGCGATTCGATGAAGAACAGATTCGTGGCCACATCCTGGCCCAGGACGCAGACGGGTCGGCCGCCCTCGACTTCCGACGACGAGAGGAATCGACCTTCGGTGGGGTTGACTCCTTTCGTGAACAGGAATTGTTCGGTGGTGCCGATGACGGTGACGCTGTTGGAACGTCGATTCTTGTATCGGACCGGCTCGCGGGTTTCCACCGAAGGAGCGATGGCCCGGGCCAATTTCATTTGCCGGATCAGCGTCTTGACCTGGGTGAGGGTGATCTCTCGCCGCTTTTCCGACTTGATCCAATCGGCCCAAGAATCGGTGAACCAGGAGAACCGCTGGACGTAGAGAACGTCGGCGCCGACGGAGGAGATTGCTTTGAGGAAGGATCGGTTCAAGCCCTCGATGGCCGTGCCCATGAGCGTCACGGTCACAATGCCAATCACGATCCCCAGGGTCGTGAGCACCGAACGAAGCTTGTTGGCGCGGATGGCCGCGAAGGAGATTCTCAGCCCCTCGATTAATTCGGCAAACCAGTTCATCGCATCGCGGTGGTGATCATGCGGCGGGTCCGGGTGCGTTTCCCGGAGGGTTGCTGACGAGTTCATCGCTGGCGATCGAGCCATCCAGAATCCGGATGATGCGGTGAGCGTTTCGCGCCACTACTTCTTCGTGGGTGACGACAATGATGGTATTTCCCTTGCGATAGAGATCTTCGAACAGCGTCATGATTTCGGCGCCCGTTTTGGAATCAAGGTTGCCCGTCGGTTCATCCGCCAGAATGATCGAAGGATTGGTCACCAAGGCCCGGGCGATGGCGACGCGTTGCCGCTGGCCGCCGGAAAGTTCATTCGGCCGATGATGGACCCGGTCACCCAGCCCGACCTGCTGAAGCGCATCCAGGGCCATCTGCCGGCGCTCTTCCGAGGGATAGCCCGCGTAGATTAAGGGCAATTCCACGTTGTGGAGTGAATCGGATCGGGCGAGCAGATTGAAGGTTTGAAAGACAAAGCCGATTTCCTTGTTGCGAATCTCGGCCAGCCGGTTGTCATCCATCTCACTGACGTTGATTCCGTTCAACTCGTAGCGGCCGGAAGAGGGGGTATCCAGGCAGCCGAGCAGGTTCATCAGGGTTGATTTTCCCGAGCCGGAAGGGCCCATGATGGCCACGTACTCGCCGCGCGCGATCTCCAGGGAGACATCGCGCAAGGCATGGACGATTTCCGTCCCCATCTGGTAGCGCCGGGAGATGTTCTGAATTTGAATCAGGCTCATGGGCGGGAGGTCCGGCGCGGCGCACGGGGAGCCTTGATGATCTCCGCACACGCCCTGGTGACATGAACCGGGATGTGGCGCGGCAGCCCCTTGGAGTGCGCCGGCCCTCCGGCGCTTGGGCCGAATGCTCCCAAAGCGGCAGAGGGCTGCCGCACTCCAAAACCTGGCGGTTCATGGAGAGCGCCCGTTCGCTGGGCCCATGCATTGGAACCATGAACTGGTTTCCATGGTGGGGCGAGACTCCGTCGAGCCCTGGAATCTTGGCCGGCAGGAAA
>CAYHFE010000636.1:0-4457 GCA_964355375.1 uncultured Verrucomicrobiota bacterium | reverse complement strand
CTGAAGCCGGGACTCCATGCGTGGAACGGACCGTGTCCTGAGTCAAAATGAGAACTGCTGGCGGGCGGAGGAGCCGGAAGGGGGCTGGCCATGAACCTGAGTGGGGTGAGACTCCGTCGAGCCCTGACTTTCCTGCCGGCCAAGATTCCAGAGCTCGACGGAGTCTCGCCCCACCCAGGGAACGAGTTCATGGACCCAAGGCCTCTGCCGTGTCGATCGAGTGACGGCGTGAATGAGGAACGACTCGCTCGAGGAGCCAGAGTCACGTTCCCGCTGGTTTTTCCGGTCTGGCCCGCTAGACTGCCGGAGTCGATGAACCATCTGCTTCGCGCGCTGCAATTCTTCCGTCCGGACTTGGCGCGAGTGCTCTTTGCCTTTGCGCTCTTGGTTCTGAGCGTGGCGGCGGGGCTGCTGAAACCGTGGCCTCTGGCGGTGATCGTCGATGCAGTCCTGGGCGGCAAACCCCTGCCCCGGTGGCTGGAATCAACCGGAGGGACATCTCAGCCCATTCTCCTCGCGTTGCTGGCTGGTTCGATATTCGTGCTGCACGCGCTTCAGGGCGGTCTCTCGGCCTGGCAAAACGACACCTCGATCCAGGCCGGGCTCCGGGGTTTGGCGCGGGTGCGAAATCAGCTCTTTGGCTGGCTGCAGCGATTGTCTTTGCGGTTTCACCAGGAGCGCAGCCAGGGCGACGTCATTTACCGCGCCAGTTGGGATACCTACGCGTTCCAGACGTTGTTTCAGCAAGGCGTCTTTGCCTTCGCCCAAGCCGCCCTTTCCCTGGTTTTGATGTGGCTGGTCATGTGGCAGCTCAACCGGCGCCTGACCGGCGCGGCCTTCCTGATCGTGCCTTTGCTCCTCGTCCTCATGAAGTTCTTCGGACGCGAAATGAAATCCCGCAGTCTGGCCGCGCACCAGACCGACAGCGGGGTGACGTCGCTCATCCAGCAAGGCATGGCCGCGTTGCCCTTGATCCAGAGCGACACGCGGGAGTCGGACGAGCAAGCGCGCTTCGCCCGTCAGACCGCCCGTGCGCTCCGAGAACGGACGGCGCAACATCGCTGGGAAGTGTGCTACTGGTTCGCCATCACGCTGGCCTTCGGCCTGGGCACAGCCGCAATCACCTGGCTGGGCGCGCGCGAAGTCTTGGCCGGCCGCCTCACCGTCGGAGAACTTCTGGTCTTCCTGGCCTACCTCGCGCAGTTTTACGAGCCGCTCAATCAGCTCTCCCATGTGGGCGCGACGGTCTCGGACGCCCGGGCCGGAATCCAACGAGTCTTCGAACTCTTGGACGCAATCGAGGAAGTCCGCGATGCGCCGGCAGCCCGGCCCATCTTGAAACGGACCGCCGAAGGCGATTCCTCCAACCTCATTCCGCCAGATCACGGGCTGCGATCCCCAACCGCGGCGGGAGAGACGCCGACGCCCCTGCGGCTGCGGGGCGAGATCGTTTTTGAGCGCGTCTCGTTCGAGTACGGGACGGGGCGACCGGTGCTGCGCGACGTCAGTTTCACACTGCCGGCCGGGGCAACGGCGGCCATCATCGGGCCGAGCGGAGTCGGCAAGACCACCTTGCTCCAACTCCTGCCTCGCTTCTACGATCCGACCGCCGGGGCGGTCCGACTCGATGGAATCGATCTCCGCGAGTTGCGTTTGAAAGATCTCCGCTCGCAAGTTGCCGTCGTCTTCCAGGAGGGCATCTTGCTGCCCGCCACGGTGGCGGAAAACATCGCCTACGGAAAACCCCAGGCTGGCCTGGGCGAAATCCAGGCCGCCGCCCGCGCGGCCCACGCCGATGAGTTCATCCGGAACTTGCCCCAAGGTTACGAGACGCTGGTCGGTGAAGGCGCGGCCCGGCTGAGTGTGGGCGAGAAACAGCGGCTCAACTTGGCCCGGGCTTTTCTGAAGGACGCCCCAATCCTGGTGCTCGATGAACCGACCAGCGCGCTCGACGCGGAGAGCGAGGCGCTGGTCACGGCCAGCCTGAATGAACTGAGGCGTAACCGCACGACCTTGTGGGTCGCGCACCGGCTGGCCACGATCCATCAAGCCAACAAAATCTTCGTTCTGGAGGGAGGCCGGTTGACCGAAGCCGGCTCGCCGGAGGAACTGCTGGGCCAGGGCGGCTACTTCGCCCGCGTGTTCAAGACTCAGGGAGCCTGTTTTTCAAAGTGAATTGCCGGAAGAAAGAACCAAGACCGTGGATTGCGTGGGGGTGGCATCCGACGGGATGCGTGCCCAACCAAGCAGACGCGACTTCCGAATTCGGTGGGGCGAGACTCCGTCGAGCCCTGAAATTCGGGCCACCAGGGAACTCAGAGCTCGACGGAGTCGGGTCGCACCCGAGTTCAAGGCGAGCGGAAGGTCCCGAACTCAACCGGAGTTTCGCCCCGCTCCGGAGATTTGTTGCCGGGGCCGCTCGGTTGGGCTTGGTCATTCTGAGCCTGGTGACCTGGCCGAGCGTTCAGGGGTTCGTTTCCAACGTGGATTCGTCCGGCCACGCGCGGCGTTGGAACTTCGCGCCGGACGGACCCGCCATTCAGACCAATGTCTTCAATCCGCAGACTCAGGCCATTCGGTTTTTTGTCGCCTCCGACGCTTACTCGAAGACCAACACCGCTGCCGAATGGGACGCCGTCCGCGCGTCCTTTGGGCAATGGCAGAGTATTCCTGGAACGATCCTGAAATTTGAGGACGGCGGCCGGGCCGCGCCCGGGGCCGATATTAACACGGCCGACGGAACCAATCTGATCTTCTGGGCGAAATCGGACACCTTCGTGAATGGCGGGCGCGACAATATTTTCGGAACCTTGGCCCTGACCTTTCCCCGAACCACGACGGACAACACGTTGCTCGAGGCGGATATCGTGCTCAATGGCGGGCAATTCGCGTGGTTCACCGATTTCAACCAACCGAACCGACCGGACCGATTCATCGAAGCCACCCTCCTGCATGAGATCGGGCATTTCCTTGGCCTCGAACACTCGCCGGTGGGCGGAGCCACGATGTTCGCGCGCGGCACCGACGGGATTGGGCCGCAGGCCGGTCTTTCCCCCGATGAGATGGCCGCCGCCCGGACGCTCTATCCCGCGACCGGCCGAGTATCGACCCGGGCGCAGGCGCGCGGACGAGTCGATCTCGGAGATTTCGGCGTGTTCGGGGCGATCGTGGTCGCGGAGGATTCCGCTGGGAACATTGCCTCGGGTACTGTCACCGATGCGGACGGGCGGTTCGATCTTCCCGAGCTGGTTCCCGGAGTCTATCAAGTGCGGGTCACTCCCCTCGATCCGCCGTCCAACAATTCCCTCACGCGCCTGGTTGCGGGAGGAGACATCGCGCCGGCCTTTGGTGGAGCGAACTCGAGCTTTGGGCCCACCAGCAGTTCGACCTTCGTTCTGGCCGCTGGCGAAACGAACATCATCCGCCTTTCGCAGAACCCGGGCCTGCCGCCCTTTCGCATCACGCGCCTTCGCCCGCCCGCCAGTCCGGATGATCCACTCGTGGCCATCAACGCGCCCGTGACCCTTCCACTCGGCCAGAGCAATCGCGTGGTCGGCGTCTATTCGCCCGATTTCCCGGTCGCCGACGCGACCTTGCGCATCACTGGCGATGGCCTGACCCTGGGGGCGCCTCAGTTCGTGCGTGACGCTTTCCCAGGTTCCAATCCGAGCCTGCATCTCATCACGGTCGCGATCAGCGTTTCGGCAAACGCCACCCCCGGTCTCCGCAGCCTGGAGGTTCGGCAAGGCACGAATTCAGCCTGGGCCAACGGGTTCCTCGAAATTCTGCCGCGGCAGGCGGATGACAATTTCGACGGATTGCCCGATTCATTTCAGCGGCGCTACTTCGGGGTGTTCACATCTCCGACCGCCGCCCCTCACGCCGACCCGGATGAGGACGGGATGGAGAATTGGGCTGAATTTCTGGCTGGCACCAATCCGACGAATGCGCTCTCCCGATTGAGAATCGAAGGCATTATTCGAGCGTCGGCGCGCAGCGAGATTACCTGGTCGAGCGATCCGGGGCGAACCTACCAGGTTTATCATCGACCCGCGTTCGGCGACGGCGCCTGGCAGGCATTGGGGCTTCCCCTGACCGCCCTCGAGAGACAAACCACCTTTCAGGATCGAGAGGCGACGAATCAAATTCGCTTTTATCGGCTGGAGGTTCGGCCTTGAAGTTTGAAGGCGCCGGTTAGAGCCGGCGCTTGCCCGCCGGCACTGGAGTCTGGCCATTCCGGGACGGCAAAATGGGCCCCGGAGGGGCAGCGGAGTTCGGGGGGGAACAATGCAATCCGGCCCCGGAGGGGCAGCGGAGATTAGCCGGGGGCAAACGAGTCCGCGAGTGCCGCCCCCGGTTCCGGCGATAAAACGCCATTCGCCCCGGACGGGGCGATGGATTCGCGGGTGGACCATTCGTCGCGAGATTTCAAGGGTGCGTGATCCGGCGCCCGGCCA
>CAYHFE010000635.1:0-4460 GCA_964355375.1 uncultured Verrucomicrobiota bacterium | reverse complement strand
CGGCGAAACAATGGAGTTGAAGAGGAACAAGGCGGCGGGTCGGCGTGGGGGACGTAATCCGGTTCTCATAAAGCATCGAGGTTGGCGCTTCAGAATAGGCTGGGGCGGTCCACGCACAATCCAAAATACGAGAGGGACCAGAGATGAGCTTAGGCGTGTCCAGGCCGTTGCAAGGGGAGCGCAGGCGCTCGCGCGTGCGGTGGTTGGCGCCCTCGCCCGCCACAATTGGGCGCTCAGACGGATCAGCGCCTTGTTGGGCGGGTCACTGTCGCTGCTCGCGCCAATCATCCACGGTCAGCCGCCGCGAATTTTTCCATCCGGCGTGGCCATCCAGAAACTGGAGGTTAGAGCCCTGTTCATGCCGGGCCGCCGCCACTCTCCGCTCCGAACTGAGCGCGGAGGTGGCCGAGCGATAGGGGAGATGAGTCGGCGACCAGACATCATTGAGATCGTCGCTGCCGATAATATTGGTGATCGTGAAAACGGGGCGCCAGGAAGCGCTCTCGTTGTCGGCAAAGTAGATCGTGTCCACCGGTTGCTGAAATCGGTTCACGCTGTGGAGGCCGGTAATTTCGGAGCCCGTCATATCCTTGGGACTGCTGAACTGCCAGGCGTTGACGACGTAGCACATGACCTGCCGCTTGTTGGGATAACTCGGGCAGGTATAGACCTTGACTCTTCCGTATTGATCACGGGCGGCGCTGTTGCCCCCCAGGCTGGGGATATAAAGCTGCCACCAGAATGGTCCGTTGCCGCGCGGAATCAGACCGTTGTTCTCATCCGCATACATCAGCATGGCCAATCCCATTTGCTTCAAATTGTTGTAGCAGTTGGTTTTTTTCGCTTTCTCTTTGGCCTTGCTCAGCGCGGGCAAGAGCATTCCCGCCAGGATGGCGATGATCGCGATGACAACCAGCAATTCAATCAAGGTGAATCCCGGGTTCCGGTCATGATTGGGACGGGTGGGCATAAGGTAATGACAATCCGCGGTTCAGGGTTCGTGAGGAAGATACCGCGGATGGACCGCGGGGCAAGGACAAAGCCAGTTCGCCAGCAGTTCTCATTTTGACAAGTATGTAGTCCCGGCTTCAGCCGGTCGCCACGTGAAAACCGGCTGAAGCCGGGACTACATGCGTGGAACGGACAGGGTCCCGAGTCAAAATGAGAACTGCTGCAGTTCGCGACGCGACCCGGCGAGGAGTGGACTCATGGAAGTCGTTCGCGGGACTGGGAACAGACCGGGGGCGCGTCAGCGTTTTGGAGTGCGCCACGCTCCCTCTGGTTCTCTGTTCGAAGGCTCCGAAAGCGGGAGAGGGCTGTCGCAAACCAAAACCTGGCGGTTCACGGAAAGGGAAAACCTCCGGCGATTGGACGTGAATCGTGGCCATGAACCCATCCAACGGTGGGGCGAGACTCCGTCGAGCCCTGAAATCTTGGTCGGCTGGAATTTTGAGCGTGCAGATGGGTGACAATTGTGTGTCAATCGCGGCACGCTATGTTTTCTCTACAACGTTTACTCGGCCAGGAGGATAAGTTTTTTGACCTTCTCGAAGCCAGCGCGGAAGAGGCGCGAGCCAGCGTCCTGGCCTTGATTCAGTTTGCCCGAACCCCGGACAACCCCGGATCGCTCGACACCTTCGTGATTTCGCGAAGAAAGGATAAGCGCATCACCGAACAGATCAACGAAGCGCTCTGCACGACGTTCGTGACCGCCTTGGATCGGGAAGACATCGAGGCCCTCTCCAACGCTCTCTATAAGATCCCCAAAACCGTCGAAAAAATCTGCGAACGGATGCTGCTTTCCCCGCAACACCTTCACGCGACTGATTTCGCGCGGCACGTCCCGCTTCTCTCCCAGGCCACCGATATCGTCCTCGCCATGATCAAGGACCTGCGGCGCGGATTGAACCTCGAACAGATGAAGGCACAGAATGATCGATTGCAGCACGTCGAAGGAGAAGCGGACAAACTGATCCTGGAACTCTACCGGGATCTCTACGGGGGAAAATACGATATCCTCCGGGTCGTCATCCTAAAAGACCTCTACGAACTGCTCGAACGGGTCGTGGACCGATGCCGCGATGCCGGCAACGTGATGTCGCATATCGTGGTCAAAAATTCCTGACCCTGAAGCTGCCGCATGACGATAATCCTGACCGTCATCCTGGTGGCGTTGATCTTTGAATACATCAACGGCTTTCATGACACGGCCAATGCCATCGCCACGGTCGTTTCCACCAAAGTCTTGAGCCCACGCCAGGCGGTGGCGATGGCTGCGGTCTTCAACCTCCTGGGCGCTCTCGCCGGGACCGCCGTGGCCAGCACCATCGGCAAAGGGTTGGTGGACACCAATTATGTCACGATCCTGACGATCCTGGCCGCTCTGCTCGGCGCGATTCTCTGGAACCTTTTGACGTGGTG
The DNA here is from genome assembly GCA_964355375.1 of uncultured Verrucomicrobiota bacterium. Taxonomy (GTDB): domain Bacteria; phylum Verrucomicrobiota; class Verrucomicrobiia; order Limisphaerales; family SIBE01; genus CAYHFE01. The sequence goes on along the minus strand of CAYHFE010000635.1, from coordinate 2,039 downwards.
GCTGGGCCTGCCCTCCAGTTCGAGCCACGCGCTTATCGGCGGTCTGGTCGGAGCAACCCTCGCCTCCGCGCAAAACAATTGGAGCGTGATCCGGTGGTCGGTGACGAGCCCCGCGGGGAAGGCCGAAGGGCTTTGGCCGAAAGTCGTCCTCCCCATGTTCACGTCCCCGCTGATCGGCGCACTCCTCGGTTTCATCATCATGGTCTCGCTCTATCTGGCGCTGCGGAATTGGAAGCCAACCGGCGTCAATCGGCTCTTCGGCAAGCTGCAATTGCTCAGCGCCTGTTCGATGGGGTTCAGCCACGGAAGCAACGACGCCCAGAAAACCATGGGGATCATCGCCCTGACTCTGTTCACGGCCACGAAAGCCGGCACGCTCCAGGAGTTGCCCGATTTCCTGAAATTCCTCCACACCCCGAAATTCGAAGTGGCTTTCTGGGTGAAAATCACCTGCGCCCTGACGATGGCCGCCGGCACGATGGCCGGAGGTTGGCGCATCATCCGCACCCTCGGACATAAGATGGTCAAGCTGCAACCGGTCCACGGCTTCGCGGCGGAAACGACGGCCGCGACGATCATTCAAATCGCCAGCCATTGGGGCATCCCGCTCTCCACCACGCACGTGATTTCCACGTCGATTCTCGGGGTCGGCGCCGCGAAACGGCTCAATGCCGTCAAATGGACGGTGGTGGAGCGGATGGTCTGGGCCTGGCTCCTCACCATTCCGGTGACGGCGCTGAGCGGTTACGGTCTCTTGCGCGCTTTGCAGAGCTTGGGCTGGCGAGGATAATCCCTCACCACTCCGTCGGATCGCATTGCGTGCACAAACATGATTCTGATTCTGACAGTCATCGGGGTGGCGCTGGTCTTTGAGTATATCAATGGCTTCCACGACACCGCCAATGCCATCGCCACCACCGTCTCCACGAAAGTGTTGACGCCCCGCCAAGCGGTCACACTCTCGGCCATCTGCAATCTGGCCGGCGCACTGGCCGGGACCGCCGTCGCCACGACCGTGGGCAAAGACCTCGTGGACATCAGCGCGATCAATCTGACCACGATTCTCTGCGCTTTGTTGAGCGGCATTGGTTGGAATCTGCTCACTTGGTGGGTCGGATTGCCCTCCAGTTCGAGCCACGCGCTCATCGGCGGACTGTGCGGGGCGGCGCTCGCCTCAGCCCACGGCAATTGGTCGGTGATTCGCTGGTCCGTCTTCAATCCCACCTCGCACAAGTGGGAAGGAATCTGGCCGAAAGTCGTGCAACCGATGATCGCAGCCCCCATCTGCGGCATCCTCGCCGGCTTCATTATCATGGCACTCCTGATGGTTCTGTTGCTGCGTTGGAATCCGCGCCGCGTGGACACCATCTTCGGAAGACTCCAGTTGCTCAGCGCAGCCTGGATGAGCTTCGGTCACGGCACGAATGACGCCCAGAAGACCATGGGCATTATCGCATTGACCCTTTTCACCGCCACTCAGTCCGGCACGTTCGATCAACTGCCGGCCTGGGCCACCTTCCTTCGAACGCCGGAGTTCGCGGTCGCATTCTGGGTGAAAGTCGCCTGTGCGTTGACCATGGCGGCGGGCACCGCCGTGGGCGGCTGGCGGATCATCAAGACGATGGGGAAGAAGCTGGTCAAGATACAGAAGATCCACGGATTTGCCGCCCAAACCACCGCGGCGGCGATCATTCAAGTGGCGAGCGCTTGGGGCATGCCTCTCTCCACCACCCACGTCATCTCGACGTCCATCATGGGTGTCGGCATGGCCAAGCGATTCAACGCGGTGAAATGGAGCGTGGTGGAGCGGATGGTCTGGGCCTGGGTCCTCACCATCCCGATCACCGCCTTTCTCAGCTACATGCTGCTCCAGGCTTTTCGTTGGTTCGGTTGGGGCCACTCAACTTGAAGACGGCGACTGAACCTGAAGGTGCGAGGGGGAGCGCGGGCGTCTCGCCTGCCGGGTTCGGCGTCCCGCCGAACACTCGTGGAGGTGGCCCAGCTTGATTCCGGTCGGCGAGACGCCGACCGGTGCAGCC
>CAYHFE010000634.1:0-4478 GCA_964355375.1 uncultured Verrucomicrobiota bacterium | reverse complement strand
GGTCAGGTGATTTCGAATCTGAACACGTCTTGATTCCAAGCGCCGGCTTGGCCGGGCGCCGCTCACCCACCGCGCTTCGGCGGATCGGAAGAACGGGGGGCTTGGTCCGGCATCCAGATTCTGGGCGGCGACCCGGCATTCGGCGCTGTATTCAGGCGGCGGGCTTTGATTTTGATGTAGGGCGGAACGTAATGGCAGCGATGCGGGAAGCTTCCCGGTGGCGCCTGGGGGTCGGCGTGGCGTGGTTCCGCAACATCTTCGATGACGAAGCCACTGCGGCACAGGCCGCCGAGCAACTGATCCCATCGATGTAGAAACTCGAGGGTCCCGTATTCCCGGTGCCAGCCTCCCGCGGCTGCGGCCGGCAACGGTCCGACGCGATAGTAGGGTTCCGTGAGCCCACAGCCTTGCGCCGTCGCGGCGGCCTCGGCTTGCAGATTCACGGGTTGCTTGTGCTGGCTGACATAGATGCCTTCCGATGCCGTGACCCGCGCCACCGCGCGGTAAACCGCCGCGATGTCGGGCACGTAACACGTGCTGACCGGTTGAACCACAATCTCGAAACTCGCTTCCGCCAGCCCGGACAGGTCATCCATGGAGGCCTGGACGATCCGAATGGACAGGTTGCGCGCCGCCGCGGCCCGGTGATCCAGCGCGAGCATCTCCGCGCTCAGGTCCACCACCGTGACCTGCGCGCCGGCGGCGGCGAACAGCACGCTGTGACGTCCGCCCCCGGCCGCCAGACAGAGCAATCGTTTGCCCGCCACGGCCCCGCCCAACCAGCCGCACGGATCGATCGTTTGGAGGGGGTTCTGGAAGTCCTTCTCGGTGGCGGTATCGATATACCAATCCTCGCGTCGGACGCGCGCGTCCCAGGCTCGGCGGTTGTGCTCATGGGTCGGATTCATGGCGGATCATGAATCTTGAGCTTACTTGTTTCACTTGGGAATGTCGAACCGAATGGCCTGGATGGCAGCAATGCTCACTTTGGCAAGTAGGTAGTCCCGGCTTCAGCCGGTCGCCGCGGAAAAACCGGCTGAAGCCGGGACTACAGGCATCAAACGGACGGTGTCTGAGCCAAAATGCGAATTGCTTCGCGCATGGATGGTCGCCGCGCGCGCAACTGGCCGTTGCGCAAAACCCATCTCTTCTTTAGTCTCGCAGCTTGATGAGACAGCGTTTCCGGAATGTGCGGCCGCGGGGCCTTGGGACGACCGGTCTCAAATCCACCGGGCCGGGCGCTCTCCCGACGGAGTCTTGGTCCCCGCGGCGAGCGGGCCGCCCGCCGACCATGGAACCGGGAGGTTCTGAATCTCTCGGCGGGGTCGCCGGGCCGCGGAGAGGATTCGACGGAGCGAGACGTGAGTTCATTGCCTGCCCGCCTCGACGTTTGAACTTCAAGCGTTTTATTCAAGTCGTCACGTTGTTGCTTTGCAGTTCGTGGTCATTCGCCGTTGAGTCCGTGCCTGGAGCGCCTCTCAACCAGCACGACATCATTCCGATCCTATTGCGGCACTGTTCGGCCTGTCACGGCGCGCCCCAACAGGAAGCGGGTCTGGATGTGCGCTCGAAGCGCTCAATGCTCCGAGGCGGCCGATCCGGTTCTGCGTTCGTTCCCGGGAAAGCCGAGGCCAGTCTCATGGTGCGGCGGATTCGATCTGGGGAATGCCCGCCGAGCAAACGCCTGGTCGAGGCCAACGTCAAACCTGTCCCGGCCGGCGCGTTGGCCAAGCTCATGGAATGGATCGACGCGGGAGCCATTGAGGTGCCCGCGGAACCGGACCTGGCCGGAACGGAGCGTGATCCGTTGGTCCGCGGTCGAGACCGAGAATTCTGGGCGTTTCAGCCGCCGAAACGGGTTTCGCCTCCCGTTCTGCGAGCGCCGGAATTGATCCGCAACCCGATCGACGCTTTCGTTCTCAGCCGTCTTGAGGTCAAGGGATTGGCCTTCGCGGCCGAGGCCTCCAAGCTGGTCCTGCTGCGCCGCGTCACCTTCGATCTGACCAGCCGAGTGCTGGTGAATCGGATTTGGCGGCATCATTTTGGCCAGGGTTTGGTCCGAAGCGTGGGCAATTTCGGCAGATCGGGATCGGCGCCATCCCATCCGGAACTGCTGGATTGGCTGAGCGGCGAGTTCGTCCGGGGCGGTTGGAGCATCAAGTCGCTGCATCGCGTGATGTTGACGTCGCGCACGTATCGGCAAAGCTCAGCCGCGTCCGAAAAACAGCTCCAAGCCGATCCCGACGGCGGACTGCTCTCGCGCATGCCGCTGCGGCGATTGGAGGCCGAGGCGCTTTGGGACAGTCTGTTGTTGATCGCCGCGCGATTGGAGGAAACGCGGTTCGGTCCGCCGGTGGCGACCCGGGCCCGCGCCGATGGCGTGGTGTTGCCCGGCCCGACGGGCCGCGGATGGCGCCGGAGTATTTATGGACAGCAATTGCGCAAGGATCTTCCGACCGTTCTGGAGTTGTTCGATCTGCCGGCCATGAATCCCAATTGCCTGGAGCGGAGCGAATCCATCGTGGCTCCGCAGGCCCTGCAATTGCTGAACGATCCGGTCATGGCGGAGTTGGCGGGAGGTTTTGCGCAGCGCGTGCGAAGCGAGGTTGGCTCCGATCCGAGACAACAGGTGGAGCGCGCCTTTTGGATCGCTCTGGGGCGGGCCCCGTCCCACGCGGAGTGGATAGCGGGAGCGACGGTGCTGACCCAACTGACCGCAGCCTGGGAGGATTCCCGAGCGACGAGGTCGGCTGGGCTTTCCCCCGTCGTGGAGACTCGCGCCTTAACCACCCTGTGCCACTCGCTGATGAACTCCGCCGAGTTCCTCTACGTGGATTGACGATGATGAAGCCGAACCCGAATCAGCCTTGGACCGGTCCCGCGCCGATTTCTCGACGCGCCTGGTTTGAGCGGATGGCCGGAGGCCTCTACGGAGCGGCGTTGACCTCATTGTTTCACGGCGAAATGGGAAGCGCATCGGCTGCGGCCGCTGTGGAACTGAACTCTGATGCGGCCCGAGGAACGTTCGATCTCCAGCCTCGGCGGCCCCATCACCGCCCTCGAACCGAGGCCGTCATCCAGCTCTTCATGAACGGCGGTCCGAGCCAGATGGATTTGTTCGATCCGAAACCGTATCTGGAGCAACACCACGGCGAATCGTATTTCGACAAGATTGCCGGCGAGGTGGAAAACATCAGTGCGGCGGGTGCGATCCTGCGCAGTCCGTTTCAGTTCGGTCAGCATGGACAATCCGGGATCTGGCTGAGCGAACTTCTGCCCCATCTCGCGCACCAGGCCGATGATCTGGCGGTGATTCGCTCGATGTTCACCACGAATCTGACCCATGAGCCGGCGCTCTACCTCATTCATAGCGGGCAAATGCGATCGGGATTCCCGGCCCTGGGATCCTGGATCGTCTATGGCTTGGGTGCGGAAAATCAGAATCTGCCCGCCTACGTCGTCCTCGATGATCCGGCCGGACTGCCGGTCAACGGGGTCGAGAATTGGAGCTCAGGTTTCTTGCCCCCCGTCTGCCAGGGCACTCGATTCCGCTCCCAGGGCGCGCCCATCCTCAACCTTCAGCCGGCCCAAGAAGACCCGGCCGCAGTGTCGCGATTGGCTCGGGATTTTCTGGCTCGGCTGGATCGAGGGCATCTCGAGGCCCGACCTCATCAACCGCGACTGGAGGCTCGACTCTCGAGCTACGAGCTGGCCGCGCGCATGCAATTGGCCGCGGGCGAAGCGCTCGATGTCTCCAAGGAATCCGCGGCGACGCGCGCCCAGTACGGCGTCGGGAATCCCGCCACCGATTCCTACGCCAAACGCTGTTTGATCGCGCGTCGCCTGGTCGAACGCGGCGTGCGATTCGTGCAGATCTTCATCAATGCCCAGATTTGGGATCATCATGCGGGCCTGGCCGCGGGGTTGCGGTCGGCCTGCCAGCGCACCGATCAACCGATCGCCGCGCTCCTCCGCGATCTGAAACAGCGCGGTCTCTTCGAGAGCACGCTCGTGGTCTGGGGCGGCGAATTCGGTCGTTTGCCAATCGCCCAATTGCCCGACGACAAGAATGAGCAGAACGTCGGGCGTGATCACAACAAGAACGCCTTCACGACCTGGATGGCCGGAGCGGGGATCAAAGGCGGAACGGTCTTCGGCGCGACCGACGAGTTGGGTCTCGCCGCGGTCGAGGGCCGAGTCAGCGTCCCGGATTGGCATGCCACCATTCTGCACCTTCTGGGATTGGATTACCAACAGCTCGTCTTTCCCCGAAATGGACTGAACGAGAGACTGACCGGGGTGGCGGAAGCTCGAGTCGTGAAGGAGATCCTGGCCTGAGCCGCGTCAAACGGGTGGGGCGAGACTCTGCCGAGCTCGGGAATCGAGGTTGGCAATAAAGTCGGGGCTCGACGGAGTCTCACCCCACCGCCGGTTCATGGGTAGCGGACACCTCCAAAAATTGGACGTGAATCGGGGCC
>CAYHFE010000633.1:0-4495 GCA_964355375.1 uncultured Verrucomicrobiota bacterium | reverse complement strand
CGCCGGGTGAGGGTTGTGGGGACGATTCCTCACTTGAAGAAATCACCCTGCTCGATGCCAATACAACGGATCCGCGCTGGCCAGCGTTGAGGTCCCGTGTGCCACAACCAGTCAAATCGTGAGGTCGGTTCCGTCGAGGTGAAATTTTCTGAACGCAATCGCCCGCCTCAGAATAGTGGCCGTTTCGCTTTCTTCTCTCCGTCTTTCCCGCTGTCACGATTCTTTCCGACCTGTGCATCCAGCCCTCACAATTTCCTTAACCAATCCATTTCCAGATCGTAATTCATTCTTGAACTCCCATGCCTCGCAGCCAAGCGGACACTTGCATGAACGCATCCGTTTGAACTTGCTCGGGCGTCATCTCGCCAAGGGCCGCGGACTCTTCCAGAAACAGGCGAACCGTCTTCGGACCGAAATCATCGACATGGCGGAACTTTCTGGCGACGTGCTCATAGCCGATCCGGGCGACTTCATCGCTCAGCAGTTTTGCGCAAGCCAGGGCGAGCGCCTGCGGACCACCAGCGTAATGGCGGGCCGAAAAGTAGATGTCGTAGGCGTCTTTCTTCTTGTCTCGGCCAACGAGCGCGTAACCTTTCATCACCAGCAGCGCCGGGATCGTCGCCACGAGCAACTCCACTTGATTGGAGCGGCCATCGGGCATCCGGCCTTCCAGCGTCTTCACCACGTGCTCGGTTAGCGCAATTCCTCCGCCCTCCGCGCCCTGCACACGCAAGCCTTCGACGAGCTTCTCCTCATTCCGATCCCCCTTGGCGCCTCTCGGCATCAGCAAATCCACGAGAACTCCCACCGGCGGCCCCTCGCCCACCTTCACCCAGCGCCGAAGCTGAAACGGCTTCAGCCCTTCCTGGCCTCGCTCGTAGCCTTTCTTTTCCAGCGCCTCGACCAGCGTCGCGTACTCACCCTCGGCCAGTGCTTCCGGGTTCAAATCCAGGTCAATATCCAGTGTCCCAATGTGACAGGGACGCGCATGACCCAGCAAGAGCCAGGGCACCGCGCCACCCACCACGACGAACTTGCGGCGCCACGCTCCGAGCACCTGCCCAATCTCGATCAAGACCGAGTAGGTCGCCTGGACATCGCGCTCGAAGTAATCGCGGGCCACTTCCGGTTCGCTCATGGCATTGCCTCCGGCCAGACTGGCAGCAATTTTTCCCGAAGCAGATGTTCTGCGGCTTCGCCACCCCGTTCGCCGGCCACGCTCAAGTCCAGCCAGGTTTGCACCAGCCCGGTGCACCAAATTCCCGGCGCGGCTTCCACTCGGCCAGAAAAGACATCATTCTCGTGGGGCTCAAGAAGGACAACATTCTCGCCGCGAGGCACCGGTTGGAGCTGCAAATGCCGCCTCAATAGTGCCGCGCCCGGCTCGTCAGCGTAGAAGAACTGAGTCGCTTGCCGGGCGTACGGTGCAATCCAGCGCGCCGCCGAATACGAAGCTAGCACCGCGTGCGCCCCTTGGCCCGCCTCGGCGAGCGCGGCTCGCACGCGCTCTTCCAGGGCCTCGCCGTGAAGGACCGTGTAAGCGGTTTCGCGGGCGCGAAAGTGAGGCTCGTAGGAAGTTTGCCAAGCCCGTGCCAGTTCCCGGGGCTTGTGCAAATACAGGCCCGCGTCACTCAGCCCGGCCCACTCGTGGTCCAGCAACAGTTTCCGCACGTTGCTCACCTGACCCAGGCTCACGTTCGCGCTCGCCTTCAACTCGGTCACTTTCCACGCCCGCAATGGAGGGGTCAGCAAAACTCTCAGAACCCTGCCGGACTTTGCCGTGAACAACGACCTCAGATGGCGCTTCACTCGGAACGGATTGTCCGAGGCCTGCAGTTCGATGAATACTTGGTCAAACGACAATCGCGCGTTTCCGGCCAGATCGACGTAGCCAATATTGGCTTCGGTGCAGAGCCGTGCTGATTCCGCCGAAAGGAACGGTGCCACCATGATACCGTAACAAGGCGTCTCCTGAGTTTGACTCCGAATTCGTTCCAACTGGAGCAGCCCGTTTCGTATTTCGCGGGGTTGACCATGCCGATTACCTTCCACCATCAAGACCCAAGGCCGTCCTCCTGCCTCGACCTTCAACACCCAATCCGCTTGATCGTCGAGACTCTCAGACGTCCGCCGCACGGACTTCACTTTCATGAACGGGATGCGCCGCAGCAATCCCCTCAGCCGATCTTCGATTTGCCGCTCCAGCGTCCCCTGTTTCAGGTTTTCGGTCGATTTCATCCTGTGTTGAAACTAGCCTGTTTTCTGAAATCGACAAGACGCCATTTCATTATTTAACTCTATTTCATCACTTGTTGAAACCTGCTATTTTTATGAAATGACTTCTCGGCTTCCGTTTCCAATAAACCCCAAGCAGGCTCGCGGCGGTCAGGCCGGCGCGAACCGAATGTGCCGAGAGCCTTTCGCCCTGCCCCATCTCACTCGATGGCTTCCCGGCTCTCCCTGTCGATGACGGTCGGCGAGAACACCAGCTTCTGAGCTTGCCGTTGGGCATGTTCATTCGAGAGGTGCCCATACACTTTGCCGATCAGCACCCCACCGTCTTGATGGCCCACCCAACGCGCAATCGCCATATAGTCAATCCCGGACATGACGCCCATGGAAATGAAGAAGTGCCGACAGTCATGAAAACCGAACTTCGGCAATCCCGCTTCCGTCCGAGTCATGCGCAGCGTTTCGACGAAACTCTTGGCCGCCCGGTTCTGATCTCCACGTTGCGGCGACGGAAAGAGCCAGTCCGAGTCGGGCGCCTTGCGAGTCGCCATGTCCTTGAGGTGCGCGTCGAGCTTGCCGTTGAAATCGACCACTCGGCATTGACGGTTCTTCGCCTGCCCATCCGCGCCGATGGTGAGTTGTTTGTTGTCCCAATCCACATCCGCCCATTTCAGGCGGAGCGTCTCGGATTTCCGCGCTCCAGAATAGGCCATGAGGCGAACGTAGTCCGCGAATTGCTGGCCGTTCTTCGATACCGTCAGGGCTTTTGCACACAATCTCTCGATCTCGGCCGCCGGGACCAGTTCCCGCTTCTTGGGAGTCCATTTGAGCGGTCGCAGATTCTCGGTCGGGAGGCTCTTTAGCCAGCCATCGTCTATGGCACGCTTCAAGATGTTGCGGAAGGCGATCACCTCCAAATTCACCGTCCGGCCCGACCGACCAAGGGCCTGCCGTTTCGCGACATAGCCGTTGATCATCGCCCGGGTGATATGGTTCAACCGAACCTGGCCCAAATGCTCATTCCAATGGCCGATGGCCACTCGCTCGGTTTTCAACGTCGAAAGCTTCTTGGCGTCTTTGGCCTGTTCATGAAACCTGAAGTACTCCTCGGCATATTCGACAAACCTCGGTGTCTGTTTGAGAACGGGCAGGGTGTTGTCGCGCCGTTCCTTCAGCAGGTCTTGCTGTTTGATGACGGCTTGGGCGACGGTTTTGGCTCCTTCCAGGGGAATCCGCCGAACCTCCTTCTTTCCGGTGTTCGCGTCCTCCAGCGTCAATTGGGCGTAGAAACGACCGTTTCTTTCCCACAGACCCCGAATTCGACGCTTGCGCGCGTCATACACCTTCCGATATTGTGCGACCCCATGTTGACGTGGCTTAGATTTGAGTGTGATCGTGTTGATTTCGGCAGCATTGGCTTGCATGCCGTAACACTAGCACAAAGACTAGCACAACGTCAAAGCGACACGCGGGTTTTATGCGTAAGTGCTTGGTAATAAGGTGGCCGATGTGGCGGAATTGGCAGACGCGCTAGACTCAAAATCTGGTATCCGTGAGGATGTGTGGGTTCGACCCCCTCCATCGGCACCAAAACTATCAACGGCTTAGGTGGCTTCGTTTGGCTCTTGGATACTGTTTGGATACAGTATTCAGGATGGAGAGCCATTCCCTCAGCAGACCCACCCAAAGAAAGCGCAAACCTATCGAGATCCGTCGTGGAGCCGTGCTGGTGAAGATTTTCCACGGAGCAACCACGGCGGCCGGGCAAAACTTACCCGCGATTCTCACCGGTCTTCAAAGAACCGAGCGGCAAGCGGCGGGTTCAGAACTTCTCCGACCTCGATGAGGCCAAGCGCGAGGTTGAGCTTGTCGCCACCCGCTTGTGCAACGGTGAAACGGACGTCTTGGGGCTGAGGAATTCGGACGCGGCCGAGTTTGTCTCTGCGCGCCAGGTCCTCGCCTCGTTCGGGTTGACAATCTCGGCCGCTATCTCCGAACTCACCGCCGCAAGGAGGGTCCTTCCGCCAGGCGCGACGCTGATGGATGCGGTCAGTGAATATTCCCGCCGACATCCGGCCAACAGCAGCGTAAGACCGTGGCGGAGGTTGTCGCGGAATTTATCGCTGACCGGGAGAGCGCCGGATGTTCCGAGATTCACTCGCGGACGCTGCGAATTCGGCTGGGGCAATTCGCTTCCCCATTCGTCATGCAGATGAACACGCTGGCAGCCCCAATGGTGCAAGCCTACGTTTTCGGTCTCAAG
>CAYHFE010000632.1:0-4511 GCA_964355375.1 uncultured Verrucomicrobiota bacterium | reverse complement strand
GGGCCCGGTGATGAGCGCGATCTGCTGGGCGGTGAGATCGAGTTGCGTGTCATTGGGAACGAAGCGCTCTTCCGTCAACGCCTGATCGAGGACCGGGTGGCGACCGTCCTCGAGGCGCAGAATGCCCTCCTGCCCGACCTGGGGCCGGCAGTAATCGTGCAGCCGGGCGGTCTCGGCCAAGCTCGCGAGAACGTCCAACTGGGCCAACGCCTGCGCCGTCTGCTGAATCTCCGCCAAGCGCGCGATGACCGCCTCCCGCAAACCCAAGAACAGTTCATACTCCAGCTTGACGCTCCGTTCTTCCGCGCCGAGGATTTTACCTTCCATTTCCTTGAGCGCCGGCGTGATGAAACGCTCGCCGTTGGCGACGGTCTGTTTGCGGATGTAATGGGCCGGGACCCGGTCGAGATTGGACTTGGTGACTTCGATGTAGTAGCCGAACACGGAATTGAAGCGCACCTTCAAGGACTGGATGCCCGTCTGCTCGATCTCCTGCTGTTGCATCTGGGCGATCCAATCTTTGCCCTCGCGAGTGGCCTGGCGCACTTCATCGAGGGATTCGTCGAAACCATCCCGGATCATGCCGCCATCTTTCAGGGCGAGGGGCGGTTCTTCGACAATGGCGCGGGCGATCAATTGGGCCAATTGCGGGAGCTCGGCGAGTTGCGATTCCAGTTCGGACAGGAGGGTTGGGGTGTTCTCGGCCGGGATCGCGGCGGCGGATCCATCAGAGAAGATCTCTTCCTGGAACGGACCAGGCGGGCGGCTCGAGGACGGCGCGCCGGCAGCCTGCAAAATCTGCCGCAAGGCCGGGACTTGCTCCAGCGCGCCGCGCAACGCGACGAGGTCGCGCGCATTGCCGGTGCCGACGCTGAGCCGGCTCAGAGTTCGCTCCAGATCACGCACCTCCCCGAGATGCCGGCGAAACTGTTCCAGCAGCTCCGTCTGGCCGAGCCATGTGGCGACGACGTCTTGCCGCCGACGGATGGGCACGGCCGCGGCCAGCGGTTGCGTCAGCCAATCCCGCAGCCGGCGAGCTCCCATCGGCGTGACCGTGCGATGGAGCGCGCCGTAGAGACAGGCGCTGCGGGGTGCGTCCCGATGGAGGGGTTCCAGAATTTCAAGATTGCGCAGAGACGTGCCGTCCAGAATCAGGAAATCCGCGCACTGATAAAACGATAGGCGGGTCAGATGCGCGACGTCTCGGCGCAGGTGTTGGGTCAGGTAGTGGAGGATGGCCCCGGCCGCTCCGGTCGCGGCGGCGTGATGCTTGAGTCCGAAGCCGTCGAGCGAGGCCACTTTGAAATGATCGCGCACGGCGAACTGGGCGGTTTCCGGGGCGAAGACCCAATCCTCGTAGCCGTTGAGAATGGCGAAACTGCCCTGGAGCAGCGCGCGCAAGGCGGAAGCTCCCGAGGGCAGGATGATCTCGGCCGGGCGCAGCCGCTCCAGTTCGGTGAGCAAAGCGGATTCGTCCGCGAGCTCGGTCGTCTTGAAATCGCCGGTGGTCAGATCGGCCAAGGCCAGGCCGAAGCCCGGGGACGAAGGACACACGGCCGCCAGGAAATTGTTTCGTTCCGCGTGAAGGAGGCGTTCATCGAAATGCGTGCCGGGGCTGAGGATCTGAGTGATCTCGCGCTTGACGAGCTGGCCGGGCCGCGCCTCTTCCACTTGATCGCAGATCGCCACCTTGCGTCCGGCTTTGAGCAGGCGGGCGATGTAGCCGGGAGCGGCGTGAAACGGGATGCCGCACATCGGGACCACGCCCCGCTTCGTCAACGCCACATTGAGCAACGGCGCGCCGGTTTGCGCGTCCTCAAAAAACATCTCGTAGAAGTCGCCGAGACGAAAGAGGAGCAGCGCGTCGGCGGGCAATTCGCTCTTGATGCGCCGATACTGGACCATCATCGGGGTCAGTTGGAGATCGCCGGCCATTCGCTCCACGTTAGAAGGGAAATATTTTTTGGTCGAAGGGAAAATTCCGAGCGCCGCCTCGTCGGAAAAATAAAAACGCTGGTCAGACAAGAAAATGTTGTATAGACTCGCGCTGTTAACACAAACAATCACATTGTCTATGGAACGGAGGTGAGAATCCGTGCCCGCTAAAAAGAAAGCAGTTAAACCCGCAGCCAAAAAACCCGTAGCAAAGAAACCCGTCGCCAAGAAAAAGTAACCTGCTTGGCTCAATTCCAACCTGGATGGCAAGCCTGGCTAGTTACCATGTGGGGCTGCCATCCTGGTTGTGTGATCTGTTCTTCTTCTCTCCTTCTTCATGGCCAAGTTGGTCTTCGATATTGAGACGTCCGCCCTTCCGCTCGATAGTTTTGACGAAGCGCAGTCGGAATACCTTTTCCGTGAAGCGCTGAAATTGTCGGACGAAGCGGCGCGTCAGACGCGCCAGGCTGAGCTTGAACAGCAGCTCAATCTCTACCCCTTCACCGCGCAGGTGGTCTGCATCGCCATGCTCAACGCGGAGACTTCCCGCGGTCAGGTGTTGTTCACGACCGACGATTTTGAGCCGGATGGAGAGGAGGCCGGTCCGGTGGAGTTTGTCCGGTGCGTGGATGAGATTGAATTGCTGACGGCGTTTTGGGATGTCGCCCGGCACTACGAGCACATTGTCACCTTCAATGGGCGCGGGTTCGACGTTCCATTCCTTTACCTTCGTTCGGCCCTTCTCAACGTGGCCATCTCCCGAAAGGATTGGCTGGGCTATCGCTACCAGACCGAGCCGCACTGCGATTTGGCCGAGCAGTTGACCTTCTACGGCGTGAGCGGCCGGGACGGCGCCGCCCGCCGATTCAACCTCGATTTTTACTGCAAAGCGTTCGCGATCGAATCGCCCAAAAGCCACGGCGTGACCGGTCTCGATGTCAACGCGCTGCTCGCGGCCGGCCGTTACCGCGAGATCGCCGAATACTGTCTGCGCGACGTGCGGGCCACGGTCCTTCTCCACCAGATTTGGCGAGAACGATTGGCCGGCATCAAATGAATGGACGGGGACGATCGGCGCTGGACTTGAATTCTCCAGCACCGGGAGGAGACTGTCTCACATGAAGAAGCGCCTCGGTCTCTTCGCGGCCCTCGGCCTGGCGATCATCGCCGCCGTTCTCTTCTTCACGTTCCACCCACGAGAGCGGATCCATCAGGGAAAAGCCCTCAGCCAGTGGGCCCTCGATTTAACCAGCCCGGAAAAGACGACGCGCGAGGCCGCCGAACGGGTCGTGACGGAACTGGGGGCGAGTGCGGTCCCGGAATGGACGCGCATGCTTGGAACTCGCGACGGTTTTTCCACGCGGCCGATCGTGGCTCTGGCATCCAAGGTGGAGGGTAAATTGTCGCCGCTCTTGTTTCGGATCTTCAAACCCTGGGAGGGGCAAAAGACGAGACTGGCGGCGGCGATGGCCCTGGAATTACTGGGGCCGATCGCCGCGCCGGCGATGCCCGCGCTGGGCAAGGCGTTGCGCGACGGAGATGTCGCCATCTCGTGGCGGGCGGGGAATGTTCTGGCGCGGATCGGAAAGCCGGCGGTCCCCCAGTTCATCGCGGCTCTCGAGGTGAACAAGCCGTGGCAATTCTCCCGCGTCTGCGGTGCGTTGGCATCTCTCGGCCCGGATGGCGTTGGTGCGGTTCGGCCCTTGATTGAATTGCTCCTCGTTCTGGAAAATGGCCCGGCCAATCCGTCGGCAATGTCATCCTCGGCCGCGCTGACGTCGATTGCTCGGTCCGGTCCGGCCACGGCTCCGCCGGGGAGCATTGTGACCGATCTCGTGAAGGCCTTGGGGGGCATTGGGCCTGCCGCCATCCCAAGCCTCACCCTCTTGCTCCAGCATCCGCGTCCGACCATGCGGGAGCACGCCGCGCAAGCCTTGGCCCGCATGGGGCCGCGAGGGCGCGCGGCCATCCCGGCATTGGTCGGGCGACTGCGCGACGATTCCGCTCCGGTGCGATTCGCGGCCGTCGAAGCGCTGGGCCAGATCCGCCCCTGGGATCCGGAGATCGTGGCCGCTCTGACTCCGATGGCGGAAGACCTCGATGATGATGTGCGATCGGCGGCGGTCGGAGCCCTGGCGTCGTCGCTGGGATTGACTCGTCCCGCCAGCGATCCGGCGAAATCCCGCCTCGCTCCGGTCCCGGCCCGGACTTCGCCGACGCCCGACTCGGGAGGGTGGATTCAGCCAACTCCGTGATTCAAGACGTGAGGCGGTGGGGCGAAACTCCGTCGAGCCCTGGAATCTGAGCCGGCAGAAAAGTCAGGGCTCGACAGAGTCTCACCCCACCGCCGGTTCATGGGTAGGGAAAACCTCCAACGATTGGACGTGAATCGCGGCCATGAACCAAACGGTGCCCGATGCGTCGCGCCAGCGTCTTGGAGTGCGCCGGCCCTCCGGCGCTTTTGGCGAGTGCCCCGAAAGCGGCAGAGGGCTGCCGCACTCCAAGACCTGGCGGAATTTTTCGGCCCTCCTCTCGAACATCGATGCGCCCGGTTGACAAACGGTTCATGGAAAGGG
>CAYHFE010000631.1:0-4529 GCA_964355375.1 uncultured Verrucomicrobiota bacterium | reverse complement strand
GTGAACTGCCGGGCTATTCTCGAATCTCCCTCCGGGAGACGGAGGCTGTCAAAATGTCCAACCTCCAGCGCGGGCTGTCCCAGCCCGCAGCCCGTCGGGCGAGAGGGCAGGTGGGCTGGGTTCCAAGACCGGGGACCCGGCCTGTGCGCTGCGGCTTGGGACAGGCCGCGGTCCGACAGGAGCAGCGATAGCACCGACAACTTCGGGATGCACCGTCGTGCTCGCCGCGGTCCGGTTCGTTCTTTCCATTCGCTCGGTTCTGTCGAATCATGCCCTTCAAACTATGCCGACTCGAGCCCTGCCCCGACGCCAGTTCGTGCGCGCGCTGGCCACGGCCGCCGGAGGACTGGCCCTGGCTTCAGCCTGCCGGTCGCCGCGCTCCTCCGCCCGTGTCCCGTTCCGATTAGCGACCTTCACCGCCGAGATCACCCCGCCCCTGGGCCACGCGCTCATGGGCGGCGGCATTCCGCCGGCCCAGCGCATCGACGACCCGTTATTCGCCCACGGCTTGGTGCTGCTGGGGGAGGGTGCGCCGATCGTTCTCGCGGTGGCCGATTGGTGCGAGATTCGCAACGACGCATACGATCGTTGGCGAACGGTGCTGGCGGAGGCGGCCGGGACGGAACCCCAGCGCGTCCTCGTGACCAGCGTTCACCAACATGACGCTCCGGTGGCGGATCTCGAAGCGCAGCGCATTCTAACGGCGCACCGCTGCGCCGGGCAGATCTGTGATGTGGAGTTCCACGAACGTGCCGTCCAGCGTGTCGGTGCCGCCTTGCGCGCGAGCCTGAGCTCGCCGCGCCGGATCACCCATTTTGGAACAGGGCAGGCTCGGGTGGAGAAAGTGGCGTCGAATCGGCGCTATCCCGGCCGCGATGGCAAATGGCGTTTTGATCGAACCAGTTCCACTCGCGACCCGCTCGCGCAAACCGCTCCGGAAGGCACGATTGATCCGTGGTTGAAGACGTTGAGCTTCTGGGAGGACGAGGCCGCCGTGGCCGCTCTGAGCTGCTACGCGACCCACCCGATGAGCTTCTACGGCAAGGGCGGAGTTTCCGCGGATTTCGTCGGGCTGGCGCGGCGCCGTCGGCACGCCGAGGATCCGAGCGTCTTCCAGATCTATCTTTCCGGCTGCAGCGGCAACGTCACAGCCGGCAAATACAACACCGGCGCTCCCGAGAATCGCACCGCTTTGGCCGACCGTATGGACCAGGCGATGACGGCTGCGTGGAAGACCACGGCCCGCCACGGTTTGACGTCGATGGGATTCCGCACCGTGCCCTTGCGGCTCGAGCCGCGAACCAGTCCCGGGTTCACGCTCGAGGATCTGAACAAACGGCTCGGCCCGAAATCCAAGCCGTTCGATCAATGTCTCGCCGCCCTGGGTTTGAGCTGGCGGAAACGCACCGCAGCCGGGCGCCCGATAGATGTGCCGGTGATCGACTTCGGCGCGGCTCAGTTCGTCGTTTTGCCCGCCGAATCCTACGTCGAGTTTCAACTGCTCGCCCAAAGTCTGCGGCCGGACTCGTTGGTCGTGGTGGCTGGCTATGGCGAATGTGCTCCCGGCTACATCCCCATCGAGCGAGCCTGGGAGGAAGGCGACACCAATTTGCACGACTGGTGTTGGGTTGATCCCGGCGCGGAGCGGGCCCTGACCCGGGCGCTGGAGGAGGCGCTGAAGAAATCGGCCGCCTGAGCAGTAGAGATGCAGTCGGAATTGGGTAGGACACGCGCTCTCGCGTGTTCCGACCGGTGCCCCGCTGGTCGGATCGGGGAGCCCAATTCAGTCCCGAAACGGTGACTTTTTCGAACGCGCCGATGGGGTCGGCGAGGGCGCGCGCGCTCCCCATCTCGACTGAATTGATGCGGCTCAGCGCGCCCTGCGCCCAATCTCCTCGTAGATCTTCAATGCTTGATCGTATTCCGCCAGGGCTTCCGGCGAAAGGACCGGACGACTCCGCTCGATCTCTCCCCGGACGCGCTCGATGAGCCAGTCCACTTCCTGCCGACGGGCCACCAAGGGTCGGCCGTCCACCTCGACCCACCATGGCGCGGTGTGGGCAAAGCGCAGTCGGCCCGCCGGCCGCGACTCGAAACAGCGCAGGGCCAGCCAAGAGCTCTCCGTCACCTCCACGGCAACGTCCCAACTCGTTTCATAGGCTCCGGCTTCGGTGCGTCGATTCTGCGGGGTCACGGAACGGCTCACCCGGCCATTCACCATGATCTCGACGTTTTCCATGGGCTGCTCGCTCACGACTCGGCCCGTGACCCGGTAACTCTTCCCGGCGGCGGCTTGCGCGAACACGCGGCCGGGATGTTCCCCATTGACCTTGGCCAAGAGCATCGGCCCCGTGGTCACGAAACTCCGCCCCGCGCCCAGTCCACGCACCCACGCTTCCAAGCTGAATTTCTCGTTCAGATTCACATAAACCCGGCTGAAACCGAGCGGCACCGGGTGGACCCCATTGGCCGTGCCGGCAGTGGGCCGAAGCCGGAAGCCGCAATTCAAGAGCGCGTAGTAGGTCTGGAATCCGTAGTGCGTCCAATCGCGTTCCGTGTCTGTCCCCGGGCCGCTCAGCCCCATCCAGGCCGGCGCCGGGACCGCCCAATTCTTGAGGCCATACTCCGTCTCCCAATGATGATTGTTCGCCAGCTCGAACAGATCCACTTTCAACAATGGAACCAGGGCGATCGACCAGGGCCAATTGTGTTTTTCCAGATCAATCAACCCGCCCTCGGCCCGGGCCTTCTCGGCCACCTTCCGCAGCGGCCAGACGGGCATCTCAAAGCGCGTCCGATGATTCACGATCAAAAAAGCGCCCAAGGTGTGGCTCCTCTGGCCGACACTGAAAATCTCGTACTCGGTGTTGCGCGGATGCCACACATGGGTCGCATCCAAATAGACCGGCACATCGTCGAAGGTTCCCCGAAACCCGCGGTCACTGGCGGCCGGCGCGACCGTCGAAACGGTCGTCCAATCGATCATCGGCAATCCGACGTTCACGTCTTCCGCGAGCAGGACGTTCGGCAGTTCGGCCGGGTCGCGGTGATTATGGGCATCGCCCGAATACCACCCTTGTTCCATCATGTTAATCCAGCGCCGCAGCGCCCAACTCAACTTCAGCGGTTCGCGGCCCACGACGACTTCGCGCCCTTCCGGGAAGTACTCCTTGCCCTGCTCGACGGTGAACGTGTAGCGCCCCGGCGGCAGCTCCAAGTGGAACGGATGAGCCGACAACGTCGTGTGCATTTCGACGGACCGGGGATTCCCCGCATTCCGCCGTTCGTAACGAATGGCGCTTCCGTCTCGCCCCATCGATTTCGGAAAATGCCATCGGCCATCCTCCCCGTGGATGTAAAGACGCGCCGGCCTCGGCTGTCCGGTCGCGGAGTCGGTGATGGCTCCTTCCACCATGAATTCGTTGCGGGCGGCGCGGCGGCGTTCGATGACCGCGAACGGCTCGGACGGCTCCGCTCCTTCATCGACGAACTTCGCGAGATCGCGCATTGCGATCACCCTGAAGCCCTCGTCCTGCAGATACTTCAGATATTGGCGAAAGCGTTCCGGAGGCGTGTGCACCCACGGATGCTCGCGGTCCGGGACGCCGTGAAATTGGAGGACGGCGATGCGTCCGCCCCGCGCGGGCGCGACGGCGCGCTTGAAATCGTCCAGGGTCCAGTCCGGCCGGGCGTCGCCCGCCGACGGAATCAAGAGTGGGTGATCCACGCCTGGTTCATAGGCCGGGCCGCGCCCCCAATCGTAGGGAAACTCCGGCGCTCCGCCGCGCCGGGCAAAGCGGAAACCGAGCTTCTTCAGGATCGGCAGAGCGCCGGGCTCCAATCCATTGCCCGGAAAGGCAAAGCTGACGGGTCGGGGAATGCCCTGTTCCGCGCAGCGTTGATTGATGAATTCGATTTGCTCGGGCAGGCGATTCAGATTTTTCGCCGTCAATCCCAGGTGATCGCGGGTGTGATTGCCAATCTCGAATCCGTCCCGATGCAACGCGGCAATCTGTTCCCAGGTCATGTAATCCGTCTTGTTGGTGGGAAAGGAGAATCCCTCGGCGATGAAGAACGTGGCGCCAAAGCCGTACTGCTTGAGCAGGGGGCGCACGATCGTGAAATGAGAAGCGACCGCATCATCAAACGTCAGCACGACCAACTTGTCCGGGACCGGCGCGGGCGCCGCGCTCAGCCGCAGCCCCGTGAAACCAGCGAGGGCACAAACGAGAGCGGGGCGGACGAATTGGGTGAGAATGGGATTCATACCAATGCAGATCGCCAGCTCCCTTCAGCGTCGTCAAGCCTCGAAAGCAAAATCCCGCGTCAGGCGCATCACCGTTTCTGGCCTGGGGAGATTCCGCCCAAGGCGCGTTTCGGCCCTCGCGTGGAACCGCCAGGTTTTGGACTGCGGCAGCCCTCTGCCGCTTTTGGAATGTCCGGCCAAAGCGCCCGAGGGCTGGCGCACTCCAAGACCTGTGCAGTACCCACAACTCGGGAACGGGGATTTGCGAATCCCAACGGGATTC
>CAYHFE010000630.1:0-4530 GCA_964355375.1 uncultured Verrucomicrobiota bacterium | reverse complement strand
GAGAGGTTGAGCAAGCCGTAGAACTGGGTCCGGGGAAACGTCCAGCGGATCCAGACCACGGAGAAGATCAGGAAATACATCTTGGCCAGGAACCAGGGCAGGCCCGACCATATTCCGATGGGGCTTTGCCAGCCGCCGAGGAAGAGGACGGTAGCCAGGGCGCAGCCGAGGAGAATATTCGCGTATTCGGCCATGAAGAAGACGCCAAAGCCCATGCCGGCGTATTCCGTGTAGGCGCCGGCGACGAGTTCGCTTTCCGCTTCGGCCATGTCGAACGGCGCGCGATTGGTTTCGGCGAGCATGCAGGTGAAGAAGATCAGGAACGTCACCGGCATAAGGGGATTAGCCGTGAGCCTGAAGATATTCCAATGCCAAAATCCACCGGCCTGTTGCTCGACGATTTCGTGAAGATTCATCGTGCCGGTGACCATCAAAACAGTGATGACCACCAAGAGCATCGGGATCTCGTAGGCGACATTCTGGGAGACGACCCGCGCCGCCGAGATGATGGCGTATTTGTTGCGGGACGACCAACCGGCCAGCATCACGGCCATGACATTGACCGAACCCAAGGCAAAAATGAGAACCAATCCGAAGTTGATGTTGCGGGCGGCCAGCGCATCGCTGAACGGAATCACGGCCAATCCGATCAACGCCGGGGCCATGACGAGGAGCGGGGCCGCCCGGAAAAGGGTGGCGTCCACGCCCGTCGGGACGATCAGTTGCTTGGACAGCAGCTTGAGGGCGTCGGCGATCGGTTGCAGCAGTCCGGCGTAGCCCACTTCGTTCGGCCCGGGCCGCCGCTGAAATCGTCCCGCGCCTTTTCGTTCCACCCAGACCAGATAGGCCGCGTTAAAGCCGACAAAAGCCATGATGCCGCCCAGAAACAGGAGCAGTCGGATGGGTTCGGTCGTAAGACTCATGGGGTCAGCGGTCGATGTCGGGAATGACCAAATCCAGACTGCCCATCAACGCGAGCGCGTCGGCGAGCATCATCCCTTGGCTGGCTTCTTCGAAAAGGCTGAGGTTCGAGAAACAGGGCGTGCGGAGTCGGACGCGGTAGGGCATTTCCTTGCCCTCGCTGACGAGGCGGACGGCGAACCGTCCGCGCGCGGCCTCGACCGCATAGCCGTAATCGCCCGCCGGCAATTTGAGTCCCTTGATCGGGACCTTGGGTCCGATCGGGCCGTCGGGCAGTTTGTCCAGGGCCTGCTCAATGATGCGGAGGCTCTGGTTGATTTCCTCCATGCGAACCCGATAGCGCGCCATGCAATCGCCCTCCGGAAAGATCGGAATCTCAAAGTCGAATTCCGAATAGACGGAATAGGGCTCGACCCGCCGCACATCGTAGGGCACGCCGGAACCGCGGATGACCGCCCCCGTGGCGCCGTACTTGCGGCACATCTCGGCGCTGATCGGCCCAATCTCGATGAGGCGTTTGCGCAGGATGATATTGTCGGTGACGAGCGAGCGATACATCTTCAAGCGGGAGCGCATGAAGGGAACGAACTCGCGGGTTCCCCGGAGGAATTTCTCATCGACGTCGTTGAAGAGTCCGCCAAATCGATAGTAGCAATAGGTCAATCTCGCGCCGGTGATGCCCTCCAGCAGATCAAGGATCTTCTCGCGATCATCGAAGGCGTAGAGCAGGGGAGTGAAGCCACCGAGGTCCAGGAGGAAGGCGCCGAACCAGACCAGATGACTGGAGATGCGATTCAGCTCGGAAGTGATGACGCGGATGTACTCGGCCCGGCGCGGCACTTCGATTTTGGCGGCGCGCTCGACCACGCCCACCCAGGCGTGAGTATAGGTCATCGCCGAGAGATAATCGATCCGGCTCGTGTTCGGGAGGAACTGGGCCAGGGTGTGGTTCTCGCCCATCTTTTCGTGCATCCGATGGATGTAGCCCGGAACGGGTTCGGCCCGATTCACGTATTCGCCATCCATCGTCAGTTTGACTCGCAAGACGCCATGGGTGGCCGGATGTTGCGGACCCAAATTCAAGACGAACGTCTCGTTCGCGGCCGCGGCTCTGGCGGCGGCGACCGTGGCGATGGCTTCCTGCGAGGTCACGCGACGAAATCCTTTCTCAACGGATGGAAGGTGGAGTCTTCAGGCAACAAGAGCGGAATCAGATTCGGGTGACCGAGAAAGCGGATGCCGAAAAACTCGTGGGTTTCGCGCTCGTGCCAATTGGCGCCGGGGAAGACCTCGTGAATCGTCGGAATCTCCGGTTGGCTTCGAGGAATGCGGGCGCGCACAGCCACCCGGCAATTCCCCTCGGGATGGAAATAATCGTAAACAACTTCCATTTGATCCTGCGCCATCCAATCGACTCCCGTGACCGTGTCCACCGAGAAACCGTGGCGGTCCAGGAGCTGGGCGGTGGCCACGACTTGATCCGGTCGGCACGAGACATCCAGATGCCAGCCTTTGGTGGCGTAGTCCACCAGTTGGACATTGGAGGGCGCGGGCGGCGGAACGGTCGCGTCCGCCGCGGGTGGTGGCGATTCTGTGGCAAGAAGCTGGGTGAACTTCTCCGCGAGATCTGGAAGAGAAGGAGTCATGGGGTTTTGGCTCGCGGGAACCGCCGTTTGCCCGTGATTTTCTCTTCCAAGGCCAGAATCCCTTCAATGAGTGCCTCCGGGCGAGGCGGGCAGCCGGGAATAAAAACATCGACCGGGAAGAGTTTGTCCACGCCCTCCACCACGGAGTATTGGCCCGGAAAGACAAAGGGGCCGCCGGAAATGGCGCAATTGCCCATGGCGATCACCCATTTCGGCTCCGGCATCTGGTCGTAAAGGGTCTTGACCGCTTGCGCCATTTTGTGGGTGACCGTGCCGGCGACAATCATGACGTCAGCCTGGCGCGGCGAGGGACGGAACACTTCCGCGCCGAAACGGGCCAGATCAAAGCGGGAAGCGCCGGCCGCCATCATTTCGATGGCGCAACAAGCCAGGCCGAAGGTGAGCGGCCAGAGGGAATTGGCGCGCCCCAGAGCGAGCAAGTCATCCAGGACCGCGAACTTCACGAACTGCGAACATTGAGCTTCGCAGCCGCACGCGGCTGGATCGGCGGGTTTTACGGATGGGGAATGGGTTTCTTGCGGGTCCATTCAAAAATTCCTTTCTTCCAGGCATAAAGGATGATCAACGAGAGAATGCCGACGAAGATCACGAGCTCCACGAAATCGCGGATGGGGAATTGGCGGTCATAGACCAAGGCGACCGGGATCAGGAAAAGAACGTCCACGGCAAACGCGACAAAGACGAGCGCGTAAAGATAGTAAACCGCGCTGTAACGAATCCAGGCGTCGCCGATCGGATCCATGCCGCACTCGATGAATTGGCCGGTCTTGTTGAGGGTGTTGCGGGTGCGCCGCGCCGCCAGAAGGTGAACGACGATGAAGGGGCCCCCGGCGAAGAGCAGGCCGCCGAGGCTAAAGGCGCAGATATAAATCAGATCGGCAAAATAGGCGTCGTCCATATTAGGCCTGACGTTGGGTTCACCGGAGATCTGCCATCACGCCCACAGCACCGGCAGATCCCCCACCCGAACTCGAAATTCGGGTGAAGAAAAGCGCCATCGCGGGGAGTCATCACCCCTCCGACTTGCTTTATCTTGGCTACCATGGTGCAAACCGTAGATTATTCCGCCGGACCCACTACACATGCTTTGCCAATTGCTTACCGTATCTTGCAGTTCTCACAGCACGTCCGGTTGTGTCGCAAGTTTCAGCCCCTCGACAAAGCCCAGGCGCATCGATTCCGAGCCCGCGATGGAGCGCTTCCCTGAGAGAGTATGAAATGGCGGGATAAAATCCTTGACCTACATCATGAGAAATCTCGATCCGCTCGCCCCAGCTCACTTCAGAAGCTTGATGATCTCCTTGAACGGGTCGCCCCCGGCCCGACCGAGCAATTCGAAGAGCGCCGTCTCGGTGCCGGTGACGCCGGCGGGGATGGCGCGGACGCGTTCCAGGCCAATCTGCCGGTTCTCGGCCGTGCGTGACGAGACGGCGTCAGCGATGACTTGCACCTCGTATCCGGCTGCAGCCAATTCCGCGGCCGTGAGGTAAATGCAAACGTGGGCTTCAATTCCGGCCAACAAAACTTGGCGGCGGCCGGTGGCGATCAGGGCCTCGCGAAATCGCTCGTGGCCCCAGCAACTGAAACTCATCTTGGCGATGGGTGTCTGGCCGGCCAGGAGGTCGGCGACTTCGGGAACGGTGGGGCCCAGGCCGGCTGGGTACTGCTCACACCAGAGGATGGGAAGCTCAAGGATTTGCGCGCCGCGGATGATCCGCTCGAGGTTCTTGAGCAACGCTTCCGGGTCGCGCATCGCTTGGACCAATTTGGTTTGGACATCGACGAGCACAAGGACGGTTTGATCTCGGGACAGCATAGACTTTCGATCAGAGGTTGGATTTTTGGATCGGCATTGCAAGTCTTGACCTGCTCGCTCCGGAAAGTTCCAGCAGTTCTCATTTTGGCAAGTATGTAGTCCCGGCTTCAGCCGGTCGCCACGTGA
>CAYHFE010000629.1:0-4530 GCA_964355375.1 uncultured Verrucomicrobiota bacterium | reverse complement strand
TCGGATCGCCCCAACGCCACAGCACGCTGCCGTCGAGCCGCTGCGCGACGACGGCGCTGGTGTAGTGGACGTCGTTCTGGTCCACGTTGCGCGCGCTGACGATTTCCACCTGGCCATCGTCGTCGAGATCACCCGCGACGACCCAGGCGCCGCTGAATTCGGGATCGAGCATGAGGCGCCGCCATGGCTGGATGGCCGGCGGGTTGGTCACCTCCGCGGCGGCGGCTTGGGGGAGCGATCCAACGAAGGGGAGCGCGATCTGGATCAGCAAGAGCAGATGGGGCAGCGGTGGCATGGTTGAATTGTAGAGGTTCGATTGGTGTTTGGCGCGAAGAATTCTCCGAGGGCGGCGGGGGGGAAGATTGAGGGTGACGGCGCGCCGTTCCGCCGCGACATCGCCGCGGAGGCGGTTTTAATGAACCGCGAAAGACATAAATCGCGAAGCCGGAGCAGTTCATTGAATGGTTCGTCCGGCAGCGTCTTGGCCTCGGCATCCACCGGAAGTCCATTGGAGCGATTCTCGCTCTCCAGTTTCAGTTCCTCGTGATCTTCTTGACGGAGTGGGCGGGTCGGTTTTGCACATTCGACACCCGAAGGCCTGATACTTGCTTAAGGGAGTGGAACGATGAGATCAACGCGAAGACTCCAAGGCCGAACTCGGATCATCCGGCTCTCCTCGGTGCGATGCTCGCGTCCGGACTCCGATCGCCCCCGCTGCCGTCGCGTGCGAATCGTGCGTCTGAGTCCTGAGCTTGCGCCGGCGCTTCGCCTGCGCCTGTAGATGACATGGATAACGGTTACGCCGACGATGTGCCTCTCGTGAGCGGACCTCCGGAACGCACCAAGCCGCTCGAAGACCTGATCGCAGAAAAAACATTTCCCGACAGAACAGCCAGTCAGAAATCCCTTCATGAATCGCCCCTGCATACTTGTCGTCGAGGACGAAGGAATCGTCGCGGCGGACATCCAAGAACGGTTGAACCGACTGGGATACCAAGCCACGAGCGTCCCCGACGGATCTTCCGCTCTGCAGAGAATTCCGGACGTGATGCCGCACCTCGTGCTGATGGACATCGTTCTTCCGGGCGGCGCTGATGGCATTGAGACCGCGATTGAACTGAGGCGGAAGCACGACATCCCGGTTGTCTTCCTGACCGCGCACGCCGATGAGGCGACGTTGCTGCGCGCGAAGAAGGCGGAAGCGTCCGGATATATCATCAAGCCTTTTGAGGAAAAAGGGCTGCAGACCATCATTGAACTCGCCCTGCAGAAACACCGGATGGAAGTGGCGGAACGACGCCGGGAAGAGCAGGAAGAGCGTTTTCTCGCCGTGCAACTTCAGCAGTCACAGAAGCTTGAGTCGATCGGGAAACTCGCCGCCGGCATTGTCCACGAAATCAACACTCCCGCGCAGTTTCTTCGCGATAACACCCGCTTTCTCCGCCGGGCGTTTGACGATCTGACCAAGCTCCTCTCGGAGTACCGGCATCTGGTGCAGGCGGTGAAGACCCAGAGCGTGACGGAGTCGCTGCTCACCAAGGTCGATGAAGCGGAACGAGCGACCGAGTTCGAGTATCTCGTGGAGGAAATCCCCACGGCGATCTCAGAATCCCTCGACGGAGTGGAACGAGTCGTGAGCATCGTTCAAGCGATGAAAGAGTTCGCGCATCCGGGGACTGAAATGAAGCAGCAGGCTGACCTGAACCGGGCCATCGAGAGCACGCTGATCGTGACGCGAAGCCAGTGGAAAGGAGTGGCCGACGTCATCAAGGACCTCGATCCCAGGTTGCCGGCGGTGCCGTGCTGTCTGAATGAAATCAATCAGGCAATCCTGAATTTGATTGTCAACGCGGCCGATGCCATCACCGAGGCCGCCGCCGCGGGCCGAAGCCGAAAAGGAACGATTTGGGTGGCGACGCGACAGGTCCAGGACTCGGTCGAGATTCAAATCAAAGATGACGGCACCGGAATACCCGAGCTCATTCAATCGAGAATCTTCGATCCCTTCTTCACCACCAAACCCGCCGGCCAAGGCACGGGACAGGGCCTGGCCATTGTCCACGATGTCATCGTGAATCGACACGGTGGCTCCGTAAGTTTTGCATCGACACCGGGTCACGGATCGACCTTTATTATCCGTCTGCCGGTCCACTCGATGTAACTTGCGCAGAACCGGAACTGTCTTTGAAGAAACGGATCTTATTTGTCGATGACGAGCCGTTCATGTTGCACGGACTCGAACGGCTCCTTCGCCCACTGCGGAACGAGTGGGACATCGATTTCGTGGAGGACGCCCAAGAGTCCCTGGCGCGAATGGCCCGAGAGCCCTACGACGTGGTGGTCGCGGACATGATCATGCCGGTCATGAATGGCGTCGAGCTTCTGCAGGAGGTTCGGCAGCGTCATCCAGGGTCTGTGCGTTTCATTCTTTCAGGCCACACGGACCCGGACTTGATCTTGAAATGCGTGGGAGTGGCGCATCAGTTCCTGGCCAAGCCATGCGAGCTCGAGACTTTGGAGACCGCCATTCGCCGTGCCCTGAAATTGGACACGACTCTTCAAAATGAGACAGTCCGCCGGGTCGTTTCCCAGTTGGACCGGGTGCCGAGCATCCCATCGCTTTACGTCGAGGTGGTCCGCAGGCTGCGCGATCCCGAAGTCTCCTTGGAGGACATTGCCGAGGTCATCAGCCAGGATATCGGGATGACCGCCAAAATCCTCAAGCTGGTGAACTCGGCTTTTTTCGGATTGCCGCAAGAGGTTTCCAGCGCGGTGGAAGCCATCGCTTACTTGGGGCTGGACATGATCAAGGCGTTGGTTTTGGCGCTGAACGCTTTTTCCCAATTCGAAAGCGTCGAACTGGCCGGGATTAGTCTGGACGCGGTTTGGAAACATAGTCTCCTGACCGCTGGAGCCGCCAAACAGCTCGCGGCGCTGGAGGGCACACGGCGCAAGACGCTCGAAGAAGCATTCACCGCCGGACTCCTCCATGATGTGGGGAAGTTGATTCTGGCCGTCAATTTCCCCGCTCAATATGCCGAAATCGTCCACCGCGCCCGCGAGGGGCGCACCGAACTGACGCTGCTCGAGCAGCACGCGTTTGGCGCCACCCACGCGGACGTTGCCGGGTACTTGCTGGGGCTCTGGGGACTTCCCATTTCCGTCGTGGATGCGATCGCCCTGCACCACACCCCATCGCGCAGTGGGCAGACGACGTTCAGCGTTCTCACAGCCCTGCACGCCGCCAACGTCCTGGTCCAAGAGAGATCCCCCGCCGACCCTGGGATGGTGCCACCTCGCTTCGACGCCCCGTATCTGCAGCAAGTGGGAGTCAGCGAACGGGTGAGAATCTGGAAACAAGTCCTCGAGCGCAACCTTGCTTCCAAGCCGGGTTGATCATCCGACGCGCGGGAGCGCTCCGAGCCTGTTGGAAAATCCTTTCTGTCGCAGGAGGCAGGTGTCGAGACTCTGATTTTCGATGAAATCCCCTGCCTTCACCCGGAGAAAAGTGAGTCTCCGCACGTCGTCTCCTGGTTCTAAAACAGGCGTTCAGCGATAGAGGGCGGACTGCAAGTCGCGCACGAGCACGCTCATGAACGGGTATCTTTTCTCGGCGTCGCGTTCCAGGCATTTCAGAATCGTCCGTTCGAGCATCGGCGGAATGTCTGGATTCAACTCTCTGGGGGACACGAAATCGAGAGTCCGGTCCACCTGCCTTCTCAGGATTTCTTCCGGACTGTCGCCCGCGAACGGTTTTCGTCCCGTGAGAATCTCGTAGGCCGATACTCCAAAGGCGAAGATATCCGCCCGGTGATCGAAGGGCTGCCGGAGCAATTGCTCGGGCGACATATACCCGGGCGTGCCCGGATTGTCGGAGCTTTTTCGGGGCTGATCCGGCCGGGGCTGCGCCAGATCGAAATCGACCAGACGAACTCCGGCATTGCGGGTGATCAGAACATTTTCCGGTTTGAAGTCGAGGTGCATGAAGCCGCTTTCGTGGACATGCTCCAGCCCAATCGCCATGTCGATCAGAATGTTGCCGACATTTTCGGCCAAGACGGAATCGTCGCGAGCGAAAAGCTGCTTCAGATTCGAGGCTTCGACATATTCCATCAAGAGATAGAGTCCGCCGTTGATTTTGCCATGTTCGACATAACCGATGACGCAATCGTGATGGTGAATTTGGGCCAGGATTTGGCAGCCGCGCAGAAACCTCTTCTTGGCGGTGAAATTGAAGATCGATCCGCTCCGCAAGCGTCGGAGGGCGAAGGGCTCGCCTTTGGCATTGGTGGCCAGCCAAATGTCCGCCATGCCGCCGCTATTCAGCAACTCCTGCAAATAGAACGGCCCAAACTGGCCCGGTTTGGCTGGGTCTTTTTCGCTCGATTCGCTCATCTGTTTGCCCGGGTTTCTGGTTGCTCACCCCGCGTCTCCCACCATAATAATACCCCCAATCGAAACTGGAAAGCCCCGGTTTCTTCCAGGAAGCTACCGCCCCAGCAGAACGAGTGGCCGCAAGCACCTGTTTCG
>CAYHFE010000628.1:0-4541 GCA_964355375.1 uncultured Verrucomicrobiota bacterium | reverse complement strand
CCATGAACCGTTGAACGCTCAACGCTCAATCAACTAAGTCCTTGGAAGTTGAGCGTTGTGGGTTGAACGTTGGCCCCAGTTCAAGAGCGCGATGCCTGAACCCGGCCCTGGAAACCCACCGCGAAATCGGGCGATCGATGCTTCCTGGCCCCATCCAAATGGGGAACCGGTGAGCGCCTCGTCCTCTGTCTTGTCACCTCTTGGGCATTTCCCATCGCTCGCCGAAGAAACCCGCCTGGACAATGCCACCCGGGGCGCGGGACGAAACCGGGACATCCAGATCCACGATCGCGAAATCGGGAAGCTTGGGCACTTGGCGCGCGTTATTCAGGTAATCGTACTCGCGAAAGGTAAATCCACTGTTGATCACGATGTAGCGGTTCGGGTTGAGCGGATTCGGATAGATCAGCACCGGCGCATAGCGATCCGCCGGATAGATCGCATCTCCCGTATGCACGCCTTGCGCATCCCACCGGATGGGCAGTCGCGAGGCGATCTTCGCCAAAAGGCTGTTGCTGGCCGGGTCGCCCCAGAGCACGAGGTGGTTGGCCGCGAGGTCGGCATCCGTGATCTCAGTGTCATCCTTGACTCGCGCTTCGCCCCGGAACTGACGGCGCCAATGGTCGATGGCGTGGGCCTGTTCTGTCGCGGTCCAGGCACCCAGCTTGGCGTTCAAAGGCTTTCCGGTGGGCCGAACCATGATGAAGCTGTCCAGGAACGCGTCGTCGATCGGGCCCTGCAATCCGTGGAGTTTCCGCAACTCGGCCCGGCCGTCGGCTGTCGCGGCCAGCGCCCACCGATCCCCGGCTTTCCGGAAATGGGCTGTCCACGAGCGATCCGAGGCCAAGGCCGGTCCCTCCAAGGTTTGGCCGTCAAGCACGACCTTCGGTTTCTTCATCGTATCGAGAGGGCAGAGTCCCGACGCAAAGGAGAAGGTTAGCGCGGCGATGTTGCGAGTCCCGGCGACGAGCGTATTCTCCGTTTCTTTGATTTCCGCATCGACGCGCGCTCGTTCCCAATGTTCCTCCAGTCCGTCCACGGTCACCCAAAGCATCTGATTATAGCGGAGCGTCCAGGTCGTGAAGCGCACTTGTCGTGGGACCGGGTTGCGGCCCAGGGCGACGATGCTGTTCAGGCGGCGATTGATCTCCGTTTTCGAATCGGGATGGTAGCGATGGGCCGTTTGCGGGCCGATGATGTGGGTAAGTTCCATGCCCTCGGCCGCCAACGCTTGGGCCATCATGTCCGCGGCTTGCTTCTGGCGGTCGATTTCGCCGCTGTAGGCCACGGTTGGGCAGTTGAACAGATTGACCGCGTAATCGGTGGCGTCGTAAAGATGCCAGAGTTTCTTCTCGAAACCTGCGGGTTGCAGCGCTTCGTTTTGAAACACTTTCAGGAAATCGGCGGTTTCGGAAAACCCGGCGCCGGGGGCGGCGGCCGCCCAAAGCCCGGCGTGGTGCGTGGCGAAATGCCAACAGGCGGCCCCACCCAGGGAAAAGCCTCGCACCACGAGGCGATTCTCATCGATCGGATAGTAATTGCGCACCTGCTGCAACGCTTCGAAGAGATCCGTTTCACCGGCGAAGCGATGGCCATTGCAGTAGCGCCCATAGAGGTGGAGGACGAAGGCGTTGGGCGGAGTGAACTCGCCGGGCGCGCGTTGCCGGCCATTGATGAAGTCCAGTTCGGACAGAGTTTCCCCTCGCCCGTGAAACCAGAAATCGAGGCGGTAGGAATGGGGTGAGTTCGTCTGATAGGTCGGAGGAATGACCAACCCATACGGCTGAACCGAACCGTCAATCCTGGAAACATAGCCGCGCGCCACCAAGCCGGTCGCGGTGATCCACGGGGCGCGGCTCTCGCGCAGAAGTCCGGCGCGTTCGAGCCCCTGCCGGAGCAACCCCTTGGCGACCTGCGTCTCGTTGGTTTTGTAGAATTCGTCGTAGGTCAGAGCGTAGCGGACGGCGTTGTGATAGATCTGAACGTCCGGCAAAAGATCGAGCAGGGCGGGCTTGTTTTTCAAGGCCGCGCGCAATGCGTCAATCTCCCGGCCGAGTTCCGCCACGCCCGTCTCCAACTCCGCGCGGTCCGCGGCGGGAAGGGCGATTCCCGGCGGGGGAACGCGGCGGACTTGGTCGGGAAGATTGTCGGCCGGACCATCGGCCTCGAGGGAAAAGGAACCGAGAATCAGAACGATTGCGCTAAGGCAGTGCAGGTGCATGGCGGGTGGTCTTTGGCCGAGGAGCCGCGCTTTGGCAAGTTGAAACCTTCAGAATTTGAAGGAAATCCAGATCGAAGGAGGAAGAGATTGCGCTTATCCCCGCGTCGTAGTCCTGATTACTCGCATCTCATGCTCCTCACGGTTTAGTAAATCTCAAGACACCCTGCCGCTGCATCCTTCTCGAACTCTCGACTTCGGCTTCCTCCAGGCCCACCAACTTTACCTGACTCGACCCCGGAAATGCGCCCTCGAGCTTACGAGCCAACTTGAAGCTGAGGTTCTGGTCGAATAGCAACTTCATGAGATCACCGTGACAAGCCGTCGTTCTCGGTCTGCCGCGTATTCCAGGCAGGCGCGGATGTCTTCCTCGGTCAGTTCGGGGAAATCATCAATGATCTCCTGGTGCGACATCCCGGCGGCCAGAGAGCCGAGCACATCGGAGACCGTAATCCGCATTCGGCGGATGCAGGGCTGTCCACCGCGTTTACCCGGCTCAATCGTAATGATGTTTTGGTAATTCATAGGCTTCACATTAGCTGTTTCTGTCCGGTTCGTCGTTCTTCTCTTTCGCCCGTGGTCAGCGCGGCGTCTTCCATGACGCTTTGAAATCACCTACCCATTGAGTTCACGATGTCGCGACCTTGGCCCCTCCTGGCTGTCCCGGTCCTCCGAACTCACCGGCGTGAACGGCCAGCGGCGCGTCACTCCACTCCAGATCAAGAAGATGATCAAGCCTGCGAGCAACGTGGCCAAGCCGTAGTTCTTCAACTGCGTGTCCGCGGACGCAAATAAGAAAAACCAACCCACCAACGCCACCAAGGGCGGCAACGGGTAAAGCCAGATCCGATAGGGCCGGGCCATCTCCGGGGCGCGCTCCCGCAGGAGCATGACCGCAAAAATCTGTCCGATGAACTGGATCAGAATCCGGGTCACGAGCAAGGCGTCAATCACGGTCATCAAGGGCAGGAAACTGCAGACGATGGAGATCAGGCCAATCGTGACGAGCGAGACGTGGGGGAAATTCTTTTTCGGATGCAGCTTGCCGAAGATCTTGAAGAAGCAGCCGTCCCGGGCGGCGGCGTAAGGGATCCGCGAATAGCCGAGCAGCAACGCAAAGACCGAGGCAAACGCGGTCCATAAAATCATAACGGTGAACGCGCTGGCCACCTTGGAGCCGTAGATCTTTTCCATGAACAGAGACACCACCGGCGGCGGCGGGTCGGTGGCCGGAACGAACTCCCGCCAGGGCACGACCCCGATGAGCGAGAGATTGATGCCGATGTAGATCAGGGCGACGGCGACGATGCTGATAATGATGGAGCGCGGGATGACTTTGCCGGGATTCCGCACTTCTTCGCCGATGTAACAGACGTCGTAGTAACCGAGGTAATCATAGACCCCCACCCGGGTGGCGGCGCCGAGGCCAAAGAAAAACCCGAGGGAGAATTGAAAACTCCCTTTCGGAAAATCAAACGCGATCGCGGGGTTGAAATGGAACGCTCCCGTCACGATCACCGCGAGCGTGGTCAGCATCGTGCCAATCCACAGGCTGACCATGATTTTGCCGATGGCATGGATCTGGCGGTAAAGCAGAAGAATCGTCAGGAGACCAACGCCGACGATCACGACCTTGATTTGGCTCGCCGTCAATCCGGGCCACAGATAAGTCAAGTATTGGGCCAGACCGATGTAACCGGAGGCAATCTCCAGCGGACCGCTCAGGATGAACTGCCAGACGAAGAGGAACGCCATCAGGCGTCCAAATGTCTGACGCCCGAATCCGTCCCGGAGATAGAGGTAGGTCCCGCCCGACCCCGGCATGGCCGCTCCCAGTTCACCCCAGACGAGCGCGTCCGGAATCGTGATCAGGACTGCGACCAGCCAGCCGATCATGGCTTGCGGCCCATTGAGCGCGGACATGAGGGCTGGGATCGTGATGAACGGTCCGATGCCAATCATGTTCGACATGTTCAGCGCGGTCGCCTGCAACAGGCCGAATCGTCGGATGAGATGGGGAGAATCGTTCGAGTCCGGGGTGGGCTGGCTCTCGGTTGGGTTCATCGAGTCGAGATCAAACCACAAAGCCCGCCCGCTTGTCGATTGGACAGGCGCAGGCCAACGCGATGTCTTTTTGCTCAAGCCAGGGCTCGGCGGAGTCTTGCCCCAACCAAGTTCATGGAGAGCGATCACCTCCCCAATGCCGACGTGAGTTGGGGCCATGAACCCAGGTAGGGACGAGCCGCTGGCTCGTCCGCGCCGCGTTCAGCGGCGCAACCAGGGACGCGCGAGCCGCGCGTCCCTACCTTCGACGGTTCATGGG
>CAYHFE010000627.1:0-4564 GCA_964355375.1 uncultured Verrucomicrobiota bacterium | reverse complement strand
GTTCACTACCTGAAATGCCACCGGGAGTTACCGACATCTCGCGAATGCGCCCGCGGCGCCTGGTCGGGCATGGGATCGGTTGCGCCCTGGAGGGGCGCCGTGGATCATGGGTGGCCCTGGAAAACGTTCCACTCCGGCCTGTGACATCCCCTTGCGCTCTTCGAATCGGGGATCGCATCCCACCCACGGATCCATCGCCCCGTCCGGGGCGAATCACTTCCCAACGCTGGGACCGGGGGCGGCACTCGCCGACTCGTTGGCCCCCGGCTATTCTCCTTCGCTCCTTTCAGGGCGTCTCTCCTCAAAAAAAGTCGCGTTCCACTAGGGGGGGCGAGGAATCGGAATTCAACTCTGAATCCAAGAATCCTCGGAGCAAGAATGGTGATTGGCCTACTCCGGGGTCACCGATTGAATCTCCAACTTGCCGTTAAGCGGGGCCGCGCGGAAAGACAGGAGCAAGCGGTTGAAGTCGTGCTGCCGCGCGCGGACCACGTCGGCCGCTCCGGTGAGCGAAAACTCGAGGCGGCCGCCGGAAAACGGGATGAGCGCAACGCGAGTCACTTGGCGAAGGTGGTTCTCGGTTCTCCACTCCAAATCCAGAGCGGGTCCGGACCGGCCCAGAGCCGAAGCCTGGAACTCGTCCATGACCTGGCCGTTGGGGTAGCGCGCGAGGAGCTTCTCTTTGAACGATTCGCTTGAGATGAGTGAGGCGTCATCGGCTTGCCCCTCCACGATGTCGATGGTGATAAGGGCGCCCGTTGGCGGATGAGCCAGCCGCATCCGCTTCTCTGCGACGTCGGATTGCGCGCGCCAGCCCGGCGGAGGCAGGAACGAGAATCGGTTGGCGTCCGCCACCGCAATCAGGGCCGGAATTTGGATGCCCCCGTGGATGGTCTGGGAGAGGCCGCTGACCCGCAGGGCTGAGCGATTTGTTTGGGCTTGGCTCGACCGGTCGTCCCGCGTGTTCCCGCCAACGGAGGGGATCTTCCGAAGCGGCGCGGTCGGATTGTCCTTGGCGCGAGTCGGAATGAGATCGGCCGACCATCCGTGGACGATTGACAAGAGTGTGGCGGTGGCGGTCCAAAAATGGAAGCGAGCGAAGATCATTCAGTAAGCGGCGACAATATTGGTGGAGTTGGGCGGCGCGAGGGCCCAGTAATTCCGGATGAGGGCGCGGAGTTCCGGAGTGCCCGGCGGCTGTTTGGTGATATCGGCGAAGTTTAGGTCGAAGGCAAAGTTGCGCGCTGGCGGGTAGTAGTAGGCGCCGGGCTGTTGAAACGGAGCGGTCGCCTTGGCGCTCGGAAAGAGCACGACCATCGAGCCGTTGCAGGTGAACGTCCGGCTGGTCCAATCCTCGAGGAATCGCCCCAGGTTATGCACTCCGCCGCTGTAGAGGGCGGGCGAGTTGGTGGTTTCCACAATCCCCGTAAGAATGGCCGCGTTGACCGTTGTATTAACCGCGTCCCGCGCGGTGTAGGAACCGCCGCTGAGGGCATCGCTCCAGGTGCTCGAAAGAATCGTCAAGGCGTCGGAGACGAGGGAGGCCGCTTTGGCGTTGGAGGTGTTGGTCGTGCCGAGGTGAGCGGCGGTGGGTTGATTGTAATGACCTTTCACGTAGAGCGGATTGGGAGTGGCCACGGTCAAGCCGCGCGCCGGCATGGTCTGGCCATTGACCAACCGAACCGCGTCCAACTGGGAACCGGTGGTGGTCCTGGAATCGGCCACGTAGATTAGATTCACCGGGTGGTTCGGCCCGAGGACGCTCTGGATCGTGGTGTTGGTCAGGCTCCACGCTTCAATCTTGGAGACATCGATTTCGGTGAGACGGACCGTCTTGGCTTCGCGTTGATCGGTGAAAGCCACGTTGGTGCTGACAAAATTCGTGACTTGCGACCAGGGAATGCTCGTGCTCACGGCCGAAAGAGGCGTCTTGGCCGCCACCGTCACGGTGCTGTTGGTGACCAGGATGAGGAGCTCGGCCTTGTTGTAGTAACGTTGCTGTCCCATCGCGGAACTGATCGCTTCGGAGGCGGGCGGGACTTCGATGACCTGGCGGATGGCCGCGGGCGTGTTGTTGGTTCCGATGGGAAGGTTCAGGGACGCGACCCCGGTGTCCTTTTGCCCCTGATAGGCGATGCTGCCGGAGGGCGGCGACGCCGAGTAGGCGGGATCGCCGGGCTTGCGGGTCTTGATGATTTTACCGACGCTGGTGACGTCGCTCTTGAAGGTGAGGGCCGCGCTCGGATAGGTGTAGAGAATTCCATTGCAATGCACGCGCCCATTGACGGTCATCGTGGTCATGGTGTTGATCTCCAGATCCAAGCCATAGAAAATCGCGAACTGGAAAATCGGGATGGACGCGACTTGAATATCCTGGTTGACCGCGCCAATGACGTTGTAGGGCGATCCGACTTCGTGGGCGTTGGAGAGGATCCGATAGGTGGAAGCCCAACCTTTGAGCCCTTCGTATTGCGAATTGAGATCGACGTAGGCCTCGCTGGTGATTCGATCGACGAAGGTCTGGCCGGCGGCGCCCTGGGCGTTGTTGAATTCAAAGTTGCTCCAGAACGTGCTCTCGCTGGAAGTGGGCACGAGGGCGCGGTAGGCGGCGAGATTGGCGTAAACCGCCGATTCTCCGGCCGCCCGGTAATCGGTGGTGATGCGGGCGAGGATTTTCTCGGTGGCGGCTTCGGCGGCGGCCACCGCGGTGAAGTAGCGGTTATTGCGTTCGATTTGAATGGAATTGCTCGAGGTCCAACTCAGCGCTCCACCCAGGGCCAGAAGACTGACTCCGGTGAAGAGGAGCACCATCATGAGGGCGTAACCCCGCTCGGGGCGGACCCGTGAGGTGGAGGATAGGGTGTTCATCGAAAAGCTACTCGAGAGTTCGCCGGGTGATCCGGGTTCGGAGCTGATAGAAATCGTAGTAATTGCCCGGGCCAATCAGAATGATCGGGTATTGAATTTGATAGAATTGAAGGATCAGTCCGACGACCCGATTATTCTGGTTGTTCGTGATGATGTTGCCGGCGAAATCCTCCGAGGTGAAGACCTGGCTGTTCGTGATCGATTGGGCAATGATCGAGACCGCCGCCGCCCCGTCCGAGGTCCGCTTCAGTTTTTTGTCCGAGGCATCCCAGTAGTAGCGGGCGTAGTGATTGGTATTGGTGGAAGCGAATATCTGGATGGCCGTTCCTTGTTGGGGGAGGCCATCCCCGATTTCGGTGAACCCGCTCAAATCTCCGGTGCCAATTTGAATTCTTTTGGCGGAACGAATTTCCGAAGTCAGGCGGCTGACCGCGCCCCGGGCTTCATCACTGGCGCCGAGCTTGGCCTTGGTGATCTCGAGCATTCTCACGCCGAAAAGATGGCTCGAGATAATTCCCGCCAGCACCATCGTGAGAATGGTGAGAGCGATCATCATTTCCGGGAGCGTGAAGGCCGCCGATCCCTCGCGGCGTCGCCGGGAACGGAGGCCTTCATCACCGATGGAACCACTGAGCCGTGTGGATTCAGTCGGAATCGGGGAGCACACGCGCCCTCGCGTGTCCCGACTGGCGCCTCGCCGGTCGGAACGGAAACCCAATTCAGTCACTGCACGGTGACTCGTTCGAACACGCCGCCGTGCTCGGCGAGAACGCCGACCACGGCACGCGAGGGCGCGTGCGCTTCCCCTTTCAATTGAATCGTTACGGCTTAGTCTCATTGGTCCGCCGTCCGGTAGCTCACCAACGTGTTGGTGAAGGGGCCGCGCGATAAAAACATCCAGGAGCAATCGACCCGAATCATCTTCAGCGGGGGATTGGTCGAAAGGCTGGAAATCGAAGTGGTGTTGGTGGCGTAAACCACGTTCGTCCCCGAAATGGGTATGTCCAGGACGTCGATCCTGACCGGAAAATTGCTGCTGACGACCTCATCGACAGGCGGCCATCCTTGTGGGTCCCACTTGGCCGAGCGCGTTTGCTCGAGGCGTTGCATC
Organism: uncultured Verrucomicrobiota bacterium; assembly: GCA_964355375.1. Classification (GTDB taxonomy): domain Bacteria; phylum Verrucomicrobiota; class Verrucomicrobiia; order Limisphaerales; family SIBE01; genus CAYHFE01. The sequence continues at coordinate 585 of CAYHFE010000627.1, read as the reverse complement.
GCGAGGGAATGCGCGGCCAGGGAATAGGCCGACCATTCCGCTTTGCGGGCTGACAAGGTGTAGCCGGCGATGATGCCGCCGATGCTCAGGGCGGCAATGGCCATCGACATCACCACCTCCATGAGCGTAAACGCTTTTGGCCCCTTCGCCTTTCCCGTATCTTGCGGCTGCGGTCTCATCCGAATCCCAATGACTCATGCCTTGGGCATAGGGCCCAATGGACATGTCCGATCAGACTAGAGCAAGACTTTGACCAGTGTCAAAAATGATTTTGGGAGCGGCGGTTTGTCGGAACCACCCGGAGCTATGAAGGAGATCCGGTGCAAATTCCCAACCCCAAGCCGTACGTCTGCGGTCGGAATTGGGGAGCACGCGCGCTCTCGCGTGTCCCGACCGGCGCCCCGCCGGTCGGACGGAGGCCCGATTCGGTCAATAAACGGTGACTCGTTTGAACGCGCCAGTGTGGTCGGCGAAGGCGCCAACCACCGCACACGAGGGCGCGTGCGCTCCCCCAGTCAACCAAATCAATCCGGCTGAGAAGGCGTCCGAACCCCCGGGATCACCAGCGTTTGGCCAGCTCGGCTT
>CAYHFE010000626.1:0-4565 GCA_964355375.1 uncultured Verrucomicrobiota bacterium | reverse complement strand
GATTCCTGCATCCAGCGCGGCGCGTTCATTTGGGAATTGTGGGCAACGATGGCGGAAACCAATTCAATGCGGCGGGAATCAAGCTCTTCGACGCCTCCGTTCGCTGGCTGCTCAAGCTGCCCAATCAACCATTGCGTTTCAACCCGGCGACGGTCGCCCAAGGCAGCGTCACCCTTTTGTGGACGGGCGCCGGGACTCTCGAAGAAGCCTTGACCGTGACCGGACCGTGGAGCAAGGCGGCCAGCCAGGCCAACCCGCAGACCGTTCCGGCGGCCGGCACGAAGTTCTACCGCCTGAAGCAGTGAGACAGCACCGCCGACCCCAGGAACAACGGCCAGCCTGAAATGAAATTTGAGATCGCCGTTCTGCCCGGAGACGGGATTGGCGTGGACGTGACGCGCGAAGCCGTCAAGGTTTTGCAGGCGCTCGAACCGTCGCTCGACGAGGTGAAGTTCGCGTTTCAAGAATACTCCGTCGGTGCCGGGGAATATCTCAGGCACGGCGACCCGCTGCCCACGGAGGCGCTTGATGCATGTGCGAAAGCCGATGCCATCCTGCTCGGCGCGATGGGTCTGCCCAGCGTGCGCTGGCCCGATGGCAAGGAGATGACGCCGCAGATCGATCTGCGCGAGAAGTTCCAACTCTACTGCGGCCTTCGTCCCATCCGGCTCTATCATGAGTGCGATACGCCGTTGAAGCGCTTCCAGGCGGGCGAAATTGATTTTGTGATCATCCGCGAAAGCACGGAAGGCTTGTTCTCGGCGCGTTTGTCGAAATTCGATCCGGCCCGGGGCGAGGTTTGCGACGTGATGCGCATCACCCGCACAGGCAGCGAGCGCGTCTGCCGCGCCGCGTTTCAACAGGCGATGAAGCGTCGCCGGCGCTGCACCCTTGTGGACAAGGCGAACGTGCTCCCTTCGATGGTTTTCTTCCGCTCGGTCTTCGATGAGGTCGCCCAGGAATTTCCCGAGGTGAAGGCGGACCACTGCTACGTGGATGCGGCGGCCCTGTTTCTCGTGCAACGGCCGCACACTTTCGATGTGCTGGTGACGGAGAATATGTTCGGCGACATCCTCAGCGATCTGGCCGCCGGGCTGGTTGGCGGCATGGGCATGGCGCCGTCCGCGGACATCGGCGATGACTGGGCGGTGTTTCAGCCGAGCCACGGCACCGCGCCGGACCTCGCGGGCCGGGGCATTGCCAATCCGATTGCCACCATTCTGTCCGCCGCGCTCCTGCTCGAATGGCTCGATCATCCGGAAACCAAACGCGGCGCGGCGAAGATTGAGCGGGCGGTGGAAACGGTCCTGGCCGATCCGGTGAACCGGACGCCGGATCTTGGCGGCCATTTGACCACGACGCAGATGGCCGAGAAGATCATCGCCCATCTCTGATGACCCTGCCCCGGATCATTGACCTGACCTTGACCATGCGCGACACCATGCGCGGCGTGGCCTTCGAGCAGGCCCGAACGGTCGAGCGCGACGGCTGGAACGCGCGCACGCTCCATCTCTATTCGCACGCCGGCACTCACATGGATGCCCAGACCCATTTCGCCGCCGGCCTGGGCACGATCGACCGGACGCCGCTCGAGCGCTGTCTGGGCTGGGCTTGGGTCGTCAACCTGGACGGGATCGAGGACAAAACACTCATCACCGTGGCGCACCTCGGCAAAGTCGCCACGAAGTTTGCGGCGGGCGAGAGTCTGCTGCTGCGCACCGGGTGGTCGCGCCATCTGGAGAATCCCCAGCATTATCGCGATCATCTCCCGCGCATCGCCGACGACCTCGCGCACTGGTGCGTCGGGCAGCAGGTCAATGTGCTGGGAGTTGAACCGCCCTCGGTCGCGGACGTGAACAACCTGGAGGAGCTCACCCGCATCCACCAGATCCTGCTCGGCGGCCCTGTGACGATCGTCGAGGGCCTGACCAATTTGAACGAGCTCGAGCAAGAGCGAGTTTTTTTTATCGCCGCGCCCTTGAAGATTGAAGGCGGCGACGGCTGTCCCTGTCGCGCCTTTGCCCTGGAGGGAATCGTGCCTGAACCACGGCCGCTGCCATGATTCCGAAGCGATTTCTTCTCGTCGGCGGCACGTTCCTCCTCTCGGTCCTGCTTTACGTGGATCGGGCGTGCATCGCGACGGCGAAGGACGCGGTCACGAGCGAACTCGGTCTGACCAACGAACACTGGGCTTGGGTGCTGGCGGCGTTCGCGTTCGGTTATGCGCTGTTTCAAACGCCGGCCGGCATGTTGGCCGACAAGCTGGGCGGACGCGCGGTGCTCACCGCGGTGGTCACGGCCTGGTCTATTTTCACCGGACTTACCGCGGTGTCGTGGAATCTCGGCAGCCTGCTCGTGATGCGCTTTGTCTTTGGCGCGGGCGAGGCGGGCGCCTTTCCGGGTATGGCGCGCGTGGTCTATTCCTGGATTCCGGTTGCTGAACGCGGCCTGGTCAAGGGCATCAACTTCTCCGGCTCGCGCATCGGCGCGGCCCTCGCCATGCCGGGCCTTGCGTGGCTCATCCATCAATGCGGCTGGCAGCGGTCGTTCTTGATCTTGATGCTGGTGGGTTTTGGCTGGGCGCTCTTCTGGTGGAAGTGGTTTCGCGATGAACCGAAGGATCAACGCGGCGTTTCCCAAGCGGAACTCGATTTCATCCTGACGAATCGTCAGGACTCCCACGCCGCTCTCACGCCGCCCGAGCCGCTGCGAGTCGGCGCCTTGTTGGCTTCGGCCAACCTCTGGCTGATGATGCTCCAGTATTTCGGGAGCAACTTCACTTTCTTCTTCAGCCTCACCTGGCTCTATCCCTACGTGAAAACCAAATACCATCTCGGCGCGGTGGACGCGGGGTTCTACGCCATGATGCCGCTCCTGGGCGGGGCGGCGGGAAACATTATTTCCGGCGGACTCGTGGACGCGCTCTATCGCGGTGGTCACGCTTCGTTCTCGCGCAAGCTGCCGGCCATACTCGGCTTTGCTCTCGCGGCGATCGGCATGGTGATGAGTGTGAGCCAGGCCACGGCGGCCGGGGCGGTCCTCTGGCTCACGATCGCCATCCTCGGGGCGGACATGACCTTGAGCCCGTCGTGGTCATTCTGTATCGACATTGGCGGGAAGCACGCGGGCGCGGTCAGCGGCACGATGAACATGGCGGGCAATCTCGGCTCGGCCATCACCGCGTTGGCCTTCATCTATCTGCCGGAATCCGCCCAAGGCCATGTCGCCTTCTTCTACGCGGCGGCGGCGTTGAGCGCCTTGGCCATCGTTTGCTGGCTGCTGGCCCGGCCGGAGAGGAAAATTCAGACTGCATGAAGAAGAAACTCAAGGGCGTCTGCATCGGCGCCGGATACTTCAGCCACTTTCAATACGAGGCGTGGCAGCGCATCCCGGAAGTGGAGATCGTGGCGTTCAGCAACCGCGACCCGGTCAAGGCCGGCGTCATCATGGAAAAGTTCCGCCTGAAGAAGCTCTACGCCGATTACCGCGAGATGTTCGACGCCGAGAAGCCGGACTTCGTCGATGTCATCACGCCGCCCCCGTCCCACGGGGCGATTTGCGTCGAGGCGGCCAAGCGCGGCATCCACATCATCTGCCAGAAACCGCTCGCGCCCACCCTCGACGAAGCCAAAGCCATCGTGGCCAACGCCGCCGCCGTTCAGGTTCGCTTCATGGTGCATGAGAACTTCCGCTTCCAGCCCTGGCACCGCGAAATCAGACGCCAGATGGCTGCCGGCGCCATTGGCGACACGCTGCACTCGCTCCATTTTCGCATGCGCACGGGCGACGGCTGGGGCGAGAACGCCTACATCCCGCGCCAGCCCTACTTCCGCGATTACCCCCGCCTCCTCATTTACGAAACCGGCGTGCATTTCATCGACACCTTCCGCTCCCTCGCGGGCGAGATCACCCGCGTCTCCGCCTGGCTGCGTCGGCTGAATCCGGTCATCCAGGGCGAGGACTGCGGGATGGTGGTGTTTGAGTTCGCCAGCGGCGCGCTCGGACTTTACGACGCCAACCGCTACAACGAGACCACCGCGAAGAATCCGCGCTACACCTTCGGCGATTTCCTGGTCGAAGGGAGTGGCGGCTCGCTCCGCCTCGCCCCGGATTCCCGTCTCACGGTGCAAACACTCGGTGGAACCGAGCGCGAGGTTTCCTACTCACGCGAGGATCGGAATTTCTCCGGCGACTGTTGCTACCTCACCCAACGCCATTTCGTGGACCGGATGCTGGACGGGCAGCCGTTCGAGACGAGTGGCGAGGAGTATTTGAAAACGCTCGCGGTCCAGGAGGCGGTCTATCGCTCGGCGGATCAACATTGCCCAGTCGAGGTGGGGGAGGGGGGATTGATGACTGGGGACTGATGACTGGGGATTTCGGATTTTTGTGACTATGAAAGCCGAAGAATTTTCTGAACGACTGTGGGATTTTTCCGCGCGAGTCGGTAAACTGGTGGACGCCTTGCCTGAGACGCGGCTGGGGCGGCATGTGGCCGGGCAGTTGGTGCGTTGTGGCACGTCCTCCGCCCCCAACTACGACGAAGCCCGGTCAGCCGAAAGTCG
>CAYHFE010000625.1:0-4583 GCA_964355375.1 uncultured Verrucomicrobiota bacterium | reverse complement strand
CGGGAGAGTGGCTTTCGCCGCGTTATGTGTCAATATCAAGAACCGACCCCTTTTCTCGTACTTCCGGCCGGCGTGTAACAAAAGCTAGCCTTAGCGAGCTAATCCAGCTACGGACGAGGCAGCGGTCACGGTGAATTCTTCGCCGCGAAACAACTGGGACACGGCCACCGGCTTCGCGTCGAACCACTCTGTCTGGCAGCGCAGGCCAAGCAGGGTCATTCCTTGGGGTCTTCGACGCCTTCCTCCATGATGCGCCGCACATCGCGGCGGCCGTCGAGCACTCGCTCAACCGAGACGCCGGTCTCCCTCGGTTCGTAATAAATCAGGTAATTGTGGAACCGGCTGATGACCCAAAAACGGAGCTTGGTGTGACGTGTTTCCCAGCCGGGGCGCGGCCCGAGTTCAGAATGTTCTGCGAGCAGGGTGAGCGCCCGTTCCGCCTCGGTCTTGAACCGCTCCGCCGCGTCTGGGTTGCGTGCGCCGATGTAGCCGTAGATGCGCGCCAGGTCGTCCTCTGCCCGCTGGCTGATGAAGACTTTCATCCCTTGGCCAGCGCACGACCGCGCTTCCAGATTTCGTCGAGGACTTTTGGGGTGAGCGGCCGGTGCGGGCTGTCCTTGCCGGCCTGAATGAGCGCGTCAGACTCGTCCGCGTGGTCGGGCAGGGCGTAGGCTTGCAGGATGACGAGCTTACCGCCCCGGATGATGACCGTCGGCTTGCCCTTGATGGCCGCGTCGGCCAGTTCGCCGAGTTTGCTTTTGGCCTCGCTGACGGTGCATGTTTTCATACCGGCCCAATTCTGGTCTGCGCTTGGGCCGGTGTCAATCTGGGCTTGAGCCGCGAGCGCAATGTTCTCTCACCGCGACTAATGCCCAACCAACCTCCAGCCCGCACCCGCTGTCGTGGGATTGAGCAAGGCCGCCCGCTCCAGTCGAATTCCATCCATCATCCAAACGGCGAGCGAGCCATCGTCGGCGTGCTGAAACACGAGGTCGGGTTTGTGGTCGCCATTGAGGTCCGCGATCGCCGCCACTCGCCAGGCGGGTGGGGCCGGTCGGCTCGGTTGAACGAAACGAGCGGAGCGCAGCACCACGCCATCCATCAGCCAGACCGCCAGCGTGCCGTCGGTATGTTGAAAGACGATATCGGCCCGGCCATCGCCGTCGAAATCGCCGGCGCCCACCACTCGCCATGCGGCGTCGCCGGGATGATTCGGAACCGGAAATGGGCTCGAGGAAAAGACCGCGCCTTCCATCAACCAGATCACCATCGCCCCGCCCGTATGTTGGAAGAGCAAGTCGGTCCGGCCATCCCCGTCGAAATCGGCCGTGACGGCCACGCGCCACTCCGGGCTGTCCGTGCTGGAAGGATTCAAGGTTCCGGAGAGGTACAGTTGGGTTCCCTTCATGAGCCAGACGGCGAGCGCTCCATTGGTGTGCTGCAAGAGCAGGTCGCGTTCGCCATCCTGGTTGAAATCGCCCATTCCCTGAATTTGCCACCCGGGATCGCCCAGATCATTCGGACTGAGGAAGCTCGACGACTTCAGGTTGGCCCCATTCATCAGCCAGGCCGCCACAAATCCATCGCGGTGTTGAAAGAGAAGATCCGCGTTCCCATCCTGATCGAAGTCGCTTTGGAATGGCAGGAGCGCCGGTTTGACCACGACGCTTAGATCATCAAAAGAGGAAGACTGGCCATCGCTCGCCGACAAGCGCAGTCGATAAACCCCCGGCAGCATGAACCGGGCTTCGGTCTGCCCACTCGCGGCGTCGGCGAACCCGACCTCGCCCGGGCCCGATACTTTCGTCCATACGCTGGCCAAGCGACCGGCCGGGAGAGGCAACCCATCATCCCAAACCACCCCGGAGAGGCGCGCGATGACCGGGAGGGATTCGATGCGCAAGACGATCTCGCCACCGGCGGCCACCGAGGGGGGACGGTTGCTTTGATTGCCCCGCCCCGGTGAAGGCCGGCCGGGACTGGACCTCCAGTTTTTGGAGTCGTGGCCATCCGCAGAGTCCACCCTTCGTTCGAGGGACGAACCAGTGCCGTCGGCTGCGATCGGCCAGGGGAAACGACTACGATAGCGGACTTCATCGACGGCCTGAAAAAACACGTCGGCGTTCCGGTCGTTGATCGAGGTGATCGTGGTTGGCCGCAACAACTGCAAGGTCTCGCCGGTGTCTTGAAGGAAACCGGAGAAAGGCCCATAGACAATCACATCGTCGGGAACGGCGTAGCGCGCGCGAAACTCGTTCGGCTCCGACGGCACGACCAGGAGCAGTCCGCCCGCCGGAATCTCCGAGCGGGGAGGAAATTGAAAATCAATGCCTGTGATCCTCCAGGTGTTGGAGGCATTCTGTGGATCGTAGAGTTTCACCGGCTGAGTGGTGATGTTCTTGAGTTCGATGAACTCAAGGTCGCCAGCCGATGGGTGATATTGGATCTCGTTGAACACGACGGGTCCGACCGACAACACCGGATTCGCCGAGCCCAAAGTTGTTCGCGACAGAGCCGGGAATCGAACCTCGCCCGCGCTGTTGGTCTGCCGGCCAAAGGAAACGCCGGGCGCGGCGATCCCGTAGCGGAACCGATCTTGAATTCCGGTCAGGTGGCCCGCGGCGTCGGCGGAATACAGGGACAACTCGCCGCCGTCCGGGTTCAGATGGAAACCGGCGCCGACCGCCGGCTCAATCAACACCAGGTACCCTTCCGGGCCCACGACCGTGCCCGCGGGCAGGCGATATTGCAGCGGCATCGTCTGATTTGTAGAAAGAAACCAACCACCCAAATCGACGGGCGTGGCGTTGGGATTGTAGAATTCGACCGCGCCCACCGCGGGCGGCACCGGGCGAGCCAACACTTCATTGATCCAAATCCGCGGCACGCCCAGGGGCTCATCGTCCGCGCCCGCCGACCCGCCCGCGCGGCTGCTGAGCCGCCATCGGGATGGATCTCCCGAATCCCCCGCGATGGCCGAATTCACCGGGACAAGCGAGAAGCCTGAGCCGTCGGCCGCAGCCGGCCAGGGAGCGCGATCGGAATACCGGACAGACCAGAGCGGTTCCCCTGACGGAAGCGAGAGTGTGATCGGTTCGCCGTCATTGGCGAGTTGGCCCGAGTACACGCCATCCACTCGAATCTTGGGATATTTCAAAGCGAACGCCGCCGGATTGCGGACAAGCACCACGTGTTCGCCGGGCTCAATCCGCATTCCAAGCGGAAAGGCGAACTGGACACCCGCCGTGAATTCGAGGCCGCTCAAGTCAAGTTCAGTGGACGCCAGGTTGGTCAGTTCGATGAATTCGAATTCGTCGCCATTCACTCCATCGCGATCGGGCGGGTGATACATGATCTCGGTCAACGCCAAGCCGAACCCATTCTGCGCGAGCGTCAGCGGGCGCTCCCGCAAAGCGCTCCACACGCCGTCCTCCAACGTCCGCGCCCGGACGAGCAGGCTTTCCCGGACCGGCACTGGCGATCGATAGACCCGCGCGGAGGGCGAGACCGTCCCGCCCGTCAGCCGGGGATCGTTTCCGTCCACCGTGAAATAAATTGTTCCCGAGGACGCGGCCAGGTTCAGTTCGAAGCCTGGCTGGACCAAGCCGCCGAGACGGTTCAAGGTCGGCGCGGCCACGCGAGGGAAGAGGCCTTGGCGACGGAGTTGCTCGAGGACGACGTCGGTTCGGCGCGGAATGAATTGCTGCGCGATCTCGCGCACGGCGTTGGCCCACTCGACATCGCGGGTGAAGGGGATGGTTCGTTGGGCGTCGCCCCAGCGCGCCGATTCCGCCACGACGGCGCGATCGATCTCGCCGATCCGCTTGAGAAACCGCGACAGCGTGGCTTCGGCTGTGAGCACACCGCCCTCCGCGAAACGCCGTTGAATGCGATCAGCCACGCGCAGGCGAAACTCGGCGTTGGCTTGGAGCCGTTGGAAGAGCCATTGCGGGTTGCTTTGGCGGATGGACGTTTCACCAGCCAGGAACGGTCCCGTTCGGTCCTCTTCCACTTTGAGCAACGTGTGCTCGGCGTCGTGAACAAGAAAGCGAAAACCGGCCGTTCCGGTGCGCGAGCGGAGCGCGTAGAAGTTGTTCGGCAGATTGTTCCCCAAAAACCACGAGACGGGCGCGTCCAAATCGCCCCCGTAAAAGATCAGGAGCATGTAGTCGATCAGATTGTCCACGTCCAAGAGGTTTTCGAAACCGGGATTGGGCGAGCCATCGCGGTTCTTTCCTTGGATGCGCTGGTAGGCGGCGTCGGATGCGAAGCCGGCTCGGGCCAGATCGTAGAGCCGGGTCCAGGCCTCGAGGTTGCCATCTGTCGCTTCGACCGCGTAAACGAACGGCTCGACTTTGATGGTGTCGTAATCCTCTTTCCGGCCGCCGAAATAAGTGGCGCCAAAGGAGGCTTCGGGTCGTTCGTCCGTGTTGTAAAGCCCCCAGTACTGCCCGTTCAGGTAGAGATGATAGAACTCGCCGCGGGTTGCGGGCTGACCCAGGGCTCGTTGCGCGTCCCGAGCCACTTGATCGCGGACGAAGACCCCGCGAGCGTCGCCTTGAAAGCTCCAGGAGTAATTCTGA
>CAYHFE010000624.1:0-4590 GCA_964355375.1 uncultured Verrucomicrobiota bacterium | reverse complement strand
GTGGACTTGAAAATCTGGCCTAGGCCGCGCGGGTCCTTTTCGTTGAAGTGACGTGTCCAGGTTTTCCCGTCGCGCGAAGTCGCCAGACGGAGACCGGGAAGGATACCGTCCTTGCCGCGGTAGGAGTAATACATGAACCAATCCCACCGCTGCTCCTTTGCATCCCATTCCCGCAACACCGCCGCCTGCGAGGCCATCTGCTCGAAATACGGCGCGGCCGCCTCGGGAGAGAGCACCGGTTGCGCGCCAATCCGCCGAATGGCGGTCGACGTGATGCCGGAGTATCCATCGGCCCCGGCCGGGCAAATAGCCAGCCCAATGCGATCTTGAATTGAGCCCGTGGTGCCGGAATAGTAGATGTAGTATGCATCCTCCTCGGCGATGTAGAGCACGGCGTCGAGTCGAATGCTCCCGGAATCCCAGCCCTGTTTTCCAGGGCCGAACACCGGGTTGTGTTCGTCCTGATGCCACGTGAACGGCGCGGACTTGAGCGCCCACGCTTTGCCAATGAAGCACAGGTTCCGGTTCGTCGCGGGCACCCCCGAGTAAAACATCACGAGTCGCGTCGAGTCCTTCGGGTTGGGCAGGATGCACCGCTCCTGCACCTGCTGCGATTCCCACGGCGCAGCCGAGCGGTTGATGATGACCTCCCCACGGATCGGCATCCGAGAAGTGTCCGGGTTGGCAGCGATGACCGGAGACTCCGGAGCGAGCAACAGAAGAGCGGCGACGATAACGAGAATGACAGTTTTCATGGAATGCGGCCGGGTTGGGTTCGTCATTGAAGCGGCTGGGAGGATTGTCGGCGAGAGCGTGAATGGACAGCCCCCACGCGCAGGGCCAAGTGCTCCCGAAGTCTGAAGCGGTCTCATACAAGGCGAATGGCGTATCAGGAACAAGCCAGCGAGACAAGGTCGCAGAGGACTCCCAGTCAAACGCGGACGAACTACGCCTTTGAGCTGATGCCAGATTCACATCTCGTCTTCGGGCCACATCCGAACTTTTCAATCTACGGGTCATCAGGACCGTGGAATCAGAGGTCACGCATTCTCGTTTAGGAAATCCCGCAATTGAGCGGCGTCGGTTTCGTCGAGGAACAGGAGAATCTCTTCCGGCTTGACGATGCGAAGCTGGCGCAGACGCTCGTCGTAGGTAATTCGGATCTCTTTCAATTCAATGGTTGGCAAGATATTCATTTTGTTGACCTCCTCAAACCCCGGTCTAACCGCCGGTGCTTTCTGGCTCAAAATGCAGCCAGAAAACTCCGGCGACGGTCGCGGCGGATCGTGAGAACAAAGCGGGGAAGTGGAACAGAGCTGACGCTACCGGGTAAGAGAAAGCCCGAGTCGATGTGACTCGGGCAAAGAAGAAGAATGAGAGAAGCGCCAGACAGTCCGGAATCGCTTGAATGGTCAGGCGTTTCTTTTGGCTGGCTTTGAGCCATTCCTCGATTCTTGGCGCAAGATCCTCATCAGTCCTCCGATGGTTTCATGATGGTTATGCAAGCCGAGCCATCATCCGACGGACCGCACACCGCCTTCAGCGTTACCAGGCGGCGCTCGCTGGAGCCTTCGAAGGGCCGCGCGTTGGATTGCATGGCCTCATCGTGAGGTCTGGCCACGATGAGCTCGAAGGTTCCGATGTCTCCTTGGAGTCGTCCGGATCGGACGGCGCAGGAAAACATCCAGAGCAAATCCCACAACCTTCCGGCCTCGTCCTGCTGACCTTTCAATGCCTCTGGAACCGCGACGTACTCGTCGAACACCGCGGTGGTGATGGCGATAGGGAGTTTGATTCCGGCTTCCTTGGCCATTTCCGAGATGTCCACGAGCACGCCATCCTCGATGGCTTGAGCGCGGGTGTACCGGGAGATGACCGGTCCAAAGATGTCTTCAATGTTGTTTTGGTTCTTCATGTTTGATTCCTCCACGTCTGCCTTAACTGAAAAGGCAGGCTCTGGTTTGCCAAGCCTGCCTTTCTCTTCTCGATTCAATCGGCGCACCGTTCCTGATGCGCCCCAATTCGGATTTGTCTGTCGTGGGTTTACTCGACCGGGTAAAATGTGCCGGTGAGAGTGACACGCTCGCGCAACCAAGCTTCCGCCAGGTCGGTCAGCGGCACGGATTGGTTTTCGTGCCGGGCCTCCAGAATCACGTTGCCGCGCAAGTGACGCAGGCAATAGAGAATCACCACTGCCGACCGCAGGGGGTGTCCGGTCAGAACCGGAAACGTCGAGCCAACCCCAGATTGAGCCGAGAGCCGAACGAACCGGTTCTGCGTGAAGAATCGATCCAGCTCGGTACGGTGCGCCTCGTATTCCTCGACCAGAAGTTCGGCGAGACGCCGAACCAGCTCGCCCTTGGTTCCGCACGTTTTCTTATGAAACGTTCGTAGCGCTTCTTTGAGGTCTTCGTTGATCAGTCGCACGCCCAAGGCACTCGACTCGTTGTAGTACGCGACCCTGTCCAGTTGGACTTTCGCCTGAGGGACGGAGGGGACAAGGGCCGCGGAATACCGGAGGTCTGGAAACTGGAGCTGGAAGTGCGCATCGTTCAGCACCGCGTCCAGTTGGTCGAGGGTGCTGCTGAAGCAATAGGCGGGTGTGCCGACAATGCGTGAGGCGACCTCCCTTGCGCTCCGACGGTGCGCTTCATCCGGTTTCAAATCCGGCCGCCAGGTGACGTCATCGCTCTCGACCTGACAATGATAGGTCACCTCCGTTTCGGGTTTAGGCGGACCTGGATTCCAGGTCACGACACAGGAACGAATCGAGGGGGCCAATCGCAATCGTCCCTGGTCATCGACGAACCTCCCCAGAACCGACGCGTTGCGGAAGTTCGGGGTCGGAATGCCGTAATGAATTAACAGGCCGTCTTCGGTCAGCAAATCATCCACGGAAATAATCTGGCTGAGATCATACGAATTTAGACTTTCGTAACCCGTGACGCAGATCCCAGGATCCTTGCGTTTGAGGAAATCGCGAACCCCGGCAAAGTCCCCACCTGCATCCCGAACCATATCGCGCGCGAGCGCATGCGACCATGAGCTCCGTAATTGTCCCGTTGCGATCTTGACCAGTTCCGGATAGGTGAGATTCTCAGCGAAATAGACTGTAGTGGCGATCAGTCGGAGGGCTCCTTCCAACCAGTCTTTCACCTGGCCGCTCGCGTCCCGATAGAAGCCGCCCGTTGTTACGGCGGGACACAAGCGGTGTGTCTTGAGGTCGGCGGGACAACTCCCGTCGTCGTTCAGCAAATTCAGGAGTTTTTCTTCAGCTCTCGTCGCGTGGGCCAAGCCCTCCTGAATGAGGACCGAATGCGGGTGCAACCCCATTCGAAACACCTCCTCGATCGACACTTCGACCTTCTCGATCTGGAGCCGCTGGAACCGCGGGATGAAATCATCCGGTTTCAGACTCAATTGGTATGTGATGATGGTCATGGTATTCTCCTTTCTGTTAAGCGACTTCCCTGTTGATCAGGATGTTTCGTAGCGTCTCGACATCCTGTTGGATGGTTTGTCGGGCAGCCGCGATGGACTGCCGATCGACCTTTCCTTGCGCAGTCAGTTCCCGCACCCGCTGATAGGCGATGACTTTTTCCAGATCGCTCCCTCGAGTAAACAGACTCTCGACCTCATCGATCCACTCGACCGAGACGCCGGTGAGGGCCGTCATGGATTCGGTGCTGAGACTCGATGGCGCTATGCGTCCGGAGAGCTTTTCGAGCAATTCACTGGGCACGGTGCCCGGACGGTGCGCTTCGACCTGAAGGGCCACGTAGGCCAGGACCGAAACATCGTCCTTGGAATCGGCCAAGTCATTCCAGGCTTTGCTCTTGGCCAGTTCGGTCAGATTTTCGCGCAACAGGATTTTTGTCTTCTCGACCAGATCCCGGCCGGTAAAGAGCCGGTAAATGGTCTCGACGCGTGCGAGGTTGGATCCGTCCCGGAAATAGTCGGACAGGAGATCCAGGCATATCTCGGATTTGTGAAGGAACTCTTCCTTGTTGATCCCATCTTGATTGATGCCGATGGGAATACTGGCCAGGAGCGCCTTTCGAGCCGTGTCCACGAAGTCTGGCAAGGGCTCGTTCCACAAGGATTGGCGAGCCAACTCGATGGCACGCATGGCGAGCACGTTGCGATACATGAAGCCAAGACGGCGTCCGTCCAGCTTGACCTTGCCATTGGTCTCCTTGAGCACAAGCACACTCAACCGGCTCAGGAACTCGCCAAGAGTCTCGTAATGCCGCTGCAAGGCCACAAAACTCGAAGCAGCCTGCCGGAGCAGATCGAGGATGGCATGGCCGACCGCAGTGGTTTGTGTTGAGTCGACGGTTTTGGTGCGCGCAGATGGCAGCCATTCGCTGAGGCTTGGAGCATCGTCCCCGTTGATGTGTTGGACCACGCGGATGCGATCGCTCTCCTCCATATCCAGCGCTTCAGGCGGATAAAGGAAGGTCGCGAAACGACCGATCAAGGCGGCATCCAGGGCGTTGGTCCCGTGGTAGCTGCTGTTCATAGGATTCATGGCAGCCCAGGCATACGATTGGATTCGAAGAATGCGTCCAGTCTCTGGCGAGTCGTGTA
>CAYHFE010000623.1:0-4595 GCA_964355375.1 uncultured Verrucomicrobiota bacterium | reverse complement strand
TTTAGCTTCCGCTGGCGATCGTTTTTAGGTAATTGGACAACCGTCTCAAGCCCGATTGAATAACAATGGATGCCCAACCAACTATGAACTTTGTCCGATCTCTGGCGGTTGTCGCGGCGGCTTTCCTCCACCTCCTGACCACGGCTCAAGCCGGGGATTGGCCGCAGTGGCGCGGCCCGAATTTCAATGGGGCGTCGGATGAGAAAGATCTGCCGTCATCGTGGTCCAAGACCGAGAACGTCGCCTGGGCGGTCCCCATGCCCGGATCGAGCGCTGCGACTCCGATCGTTTTCGGCGATCAGGTGTTTGTTTCTTCGACCGATCTGGCCAGCAAAACTCTTCAGGCCCTGAGCCTGGATCGCCGGACCGGCAAGGTCCTCTGGCAACACAAGGTGAGCGACGCTTTCGGAAGAGGCGACACGAGCAATTACGCGTCGCCGTCGCCCGTCACCGATGGGAAATGGGTGTTTTTCTATTATGGCAGCGGCGACTTGGCCGCGTTCACCGTGACGGGGGAAAAAGTTTGGTCGCGGGAGATCCAGAAAGACTACGGTGATTTCGCCTTCCAATGGACCTATGGGGCCAGCCCGCTGCTTTTCGGGGGCAGACTTTATCTTCAGGTGCTCCAGCGCGACGTCCCCGTGCGCGGTCGTGGCAAGGAACAGGGAGAATCCTATCTCCTGGCGTTGGATCCGGCGACGGGCCGGACCCTTTGGAAACAGGTGCGTCCCAGCCAAGCGCGAGCGGAATCCTTCGAGGCCTACAGCACACCGATACCCTTCACCCATCGAGGGCGAACCGAGTTGCTGGTGATTGGCGGAGATGATCTGACCGGTCATGATCCGGCGACGGGGAAGGAACTGTGGCGCTGGGGCACGTGGAACCCGACCCGCATCGGCCATTGGCGGCTCGTGCCATCGGCGGTGGCGGCGGATGGCGTAATCCTGGCCTGCGCTCCCAAAGGCGATCCCATCTATGCCATCAAGGCCGGAGGCTCCGGACTGCTGGACGATTCGGCGGTGCTTTGGAAGAGCGTCAACGAACGGACTCTGTCGGCGGATGTTCCCACTCCTCTTTATTACGACGGCGATTTCTTCGTTCTCGGGGACGGCCGCCGAACCGTCTCGCGCGTCGAACCGCAGACCGGCAAAGTCAAATGGAGTTTCGAAACGCCCGGGCGAAAGAAATGGGAATCTTCTCCCACCGCCGGTGCCGGCAAGATCTATTTCATGAACTTTGCCGGCGAGGTCGTCGTCGCAGACGCCAAAAAAGGAGAGGTTCTCACCACGGTGGCCATGGGAGACGAGGGTGATGATTTTACCCGCTCCTCGATCGCTCTGGCCCACGGGCATCTCTTCATCCGCACGAACAAGAAACTCTATTGCATTGGTGCGAAGTAAGGGGAGAGCGGCCAGCAGTTCTCATTTTGACGAGTATGTAGTCCCGGCTTCAGCCGGTCGCCGCGTGAAAACCGGCTGAAGCCGGGACGACCTGCGTGGAACGGACAGTGTTCTGAGTCAAAATGAGAACTGCTTCACGCCCGTGAGTTGACGACGTCCAGGATCTTGAGATACTCCCCGCATTGGCCGGTCTGATTGCCGCGATGGCGGCTCCAGCGAGTTGGCGTCCGAGCTGGCCACAATCGACACCACCCAAAATGAAAAGCAATTCCGCTCGTTTCGAAATGGCCGTGGCGACCGGCCTGATCCTCGCAGCCCAAGTGACTTCAACGTGCGCCAACGAAGGGATGTGGCTGTTTAATGACCCGCCCCGCAAATTGCTCCAGGAGAAACACGGGTTCGACGCCACCGCGACGTGGCTGGAGCATGTGCAAGAGTCGTCGGTCCGTTTCAACAGCGGTGGCTCGGGCTCATTCGTTTCGGAGGATGGCCTGATCATGTCGAACCATCACGTGGCAGCGGATGGACTGCAAAAACTGGGGGACAAGGATCACAATTACTATCGAGACGGATTCTACGCCCGAGCCCGGGCCGAGGAGAAGCGGTGCCACGACTTGGAGTTGAACGTGTTGATGAGCATTGCCGATGTCACCGAGCGGGTGAATGCCGTCGTCAAGCCGGAGATGGCGGCGGAGAAGGCCTTTCTGGCCCGCCGGTCGGTCATGGCGGAGATCGAGAAGGAATCGCTCGACCAGACCGGATTGCGCAGCGATGTGGTCACACTTTACCAGGGAGGCAAGTACCACCTCTATCGCTTCAAGAAGTACACGGACGTCCGCTTGGTTTTTGCGCCGGAACAGCAGATCGCCTTTTTCGGCGGTGATCCGGACAACTTCGAGTATCCGCGATTCGATTTGGATGTGGCCTTCTTTCGGGCCTACGAAAAGGGTCAGCCGGCCAAGATCAAGCATTACCTCAAATGGAGCAAGGCCGGCGCGGCGGAGAACGAACTGATCTTCGTTTCCGGGCATCCTGGCCGCACCAGCCGCCTCTTGACCGTCGCTGAGTTGGAGTACCATCGGGATCAGCGATTGCCCTACGCCTTGCGTCGGCTCTACAACTCGGAAGTGGTGCTGACGGCCTACAGCGCCCGGAGCGAAGAGAACGCGCGGCGGGCCAAGGAGGATCTGTTCGGGATTCAGAACTCGCGCAAAGCCTACACCGGCATGCTGGCGGGATTGCTCGGTCCCGACTTGATGGCCAAACGCCAGAGCGAGGAGACCAAGCTCCGCGCGGAGACGGCGCGAAATCCGCAGTTGCAGGACGTGGCGGGGGCGTGGGACCGCATCGGACAGGCGCAGAGGATCATCGCCGACCAGGCGCTTAAGTACAATTTGCTCGAGGCCGCTCACGGTTTCCACAGCACGTTGTTTGACATCGCGCGCACTTTGGTCCGGGCCGGCGAGGAACGCCCGAAACCGAATGGCGAGCGGCTGCGCGAGTTCGTGGAATCCGCCCGCGAATCGCTGGAGTTCCGGCTCTTTTCTGAGGAGCCGTTGTATGAGGATTTCGAACAGCTCAAGCTGGCGGATTCCCTGACGTGGTTGATCGGTCATTTGGGTTATGGCCACGCCTTGGTTCAGAAGGTCATGGCCGGCAAGTCCCCCCAAAACCGGGCGGCGGAGTTGGTCAAGGGCGCCAAAGTCAAGGACGTGGCGGTCCGGAAAAAGATCTACGCCGGCGACAAGACGGCTCTCAACGCCGCCCAGGATTCGATGATTGACTTGGCCCGATTGATCGATGAAGAGGCCCGGGCGGTCCGCAAGATCATGGAGACGCAAAGCGAGATCAAACAACAGGCCTACGCTCAGATCGGCCGGGCCCGCTTTGCCGTCTTGGGCACGAGCACCTATCCGGACGCGACCTTCACGCTTCGCCTGGCCTTTGGCGTGGTCGCGGGCTACGAAGAGAATGGCGGCCAGATCCCGTTTGAAACAACTCTGGCCGGGCTTTACGAGAGGTCGGTGGAACAAAAGAACAAACCGCCGTTTGACTTGCCTCCGCTCTGGGCCAAACGGAAAGGCAAGCTGGACCTCAAGACACCGTTCAATTTTGTCAGCACGGCGGACATCATCGGAGGCAACTCCGGCAGTCCCGTGATCAACCGAAACGCCGAACTGGTCGGCTTGATCTTCGACGGCAATATCCAATCGCTCGTTTTGGACTACGGCTATTCGGAAAACCAGGCCCGCGCGGTTTCGGTCCATTCCCGCGCCATCATGGAAGCGTTGCGGAAAGTTTATGATGCGCGGCCTTTGGCGGATGAATTGACTGGCAAACGATGAATCCTCTCCGACGAATCGCTGGGCTTCTCTGCTTCGCGGCCGGCTTGAGCTTGAGCTCGCGGGACGTAGTGGAGGCCGCGCCGACCCCGGCGCCGGTCGATGTGATCCTTTGGTTTGACACCGAAGATTATTTGCTCCCGGCCGATGACGACGCGACGAAACGGCTGGCGGAACTTCTCACCCAACGTGGAGTGCGAGCGACCTTCAAGGTGGTGGGCGAGAAGGCGCGCGTCCTCGAAAGGCGCGGCCGCTCCGACGTCATCGCCGCCCTGAAGAAGCATGACATTGGCTATCACGCGGACTTTCATTCGGTCCATCCGACGCCCTCCGAGTATCTCGCCGAGTGCGGACTGTTGGACGGGGTGGAGGAGTTCATCCGACGCGAAGGAGGCGGGGCGGGGGATGTCAGACGGATCTTTGAGGTTCCGACTTTGTCGTGCTACGGGCAACCCGGCTCCTCGTGGGGGTCGCAGACGATCGTGGCCTTGAAACAGATCGGCGTCGCGCCGCACGGGGTGCCGTGCTACGTCGATGAAGGCACTCACGTCGGGTTGAACGGGAAGCCGTTTTGGTATGCCGGCGCGCTGGTGGTTTATGACATGCGGGAAAATTGGACGCGCATGGAACTTCACGAGGCCGCGGCCGTGGCGCCAGGCAAGGCGAAGGTCACCGCGATCGCCGATCGCTTGCGGCAGGAGGGGGGAGGGCTGATCAGCATCTTCTATCATCCCTGCGAGTGGGTGCATCGCGAGTTTTGGGATGGCGTCAATTTTCGGCGGGGCGCGAATCCACCCCGCGAGCGTTGGAAGGCGCCACCGCAGCGTTCGAGCGAAGAGACGGAAGGCGCGTT
>CAYHFE010000622.1:0-4605 GCA_964355375.1 uncultured Verrucomicrobiota bacterium | reverse complement strand
GGTTGGCCTCGAGCGCACCGTCGGCGGGATTGTTCGGGTCGAGATGATGCGCTTTCTCCCAATCGTCCGGCATGCCGTCGTGGTCGGTGTCAATCGGCGCGGGCTTTGAACGCAACACCGGCCAACCGCCCACCTCCGATTGCGAGTCAATCAATTTGCCCTGGCGTTGGCGGACGTTGTCGGTCACCCGTTGATCCACGCCATCCCGGTGCCGGGAAGCCCCGGCACGGGCCAGGACAAGCTCGGCCGCTTCGGAAGCCGGCTGGGTGCGCGGCGCATCGGCCTCCCGAACGGGCGACGTGACCGTCGCCCAATCGGCGACCTGGCCGCGATATTTATAATTGCTGCCTTCATGCAACCAACGGTGAAAATCTAGCGCCGCGTAGTTGTCGCGGGTCAAATCCTCGCGCCCCTCAAAAACATTTCCGCTCATGTGCCCTTTGGCCAGGTCGGGCAGACCGCCCTTCATGGCGATCGGCAGTTTCGCGGGATCGGTCATCGGCCCGGGTCGCCAGAGGTTCTTGAGGCAGTTGATGAAATGATCGGCAAAGTTGGCGGTGCCGCTGGCGCTCCAGTTGTAGATGACGTTATTGCGGAAATCCACGATGTGCTGCGGTGGTTGTTGCGCGCTGCCCAGAGTGGGATGGCGATCCCGACAGGTGGAAAATAGGTTGTGGTGCAAGGAAATGTTGCCGGACAGGTCGCGATACGAGGCGCACATGGCATGCTCGACTTTGCTATGCAGACTGCGGTTCAACGCCTCGCTCAGGATACACCATTGCACGGTCACGTTGCCCCCGCGCCGCAGATCATGCGTGCCATCGATGGCCCAGCTCAACGAGCAATGGTCCAGGATCAGCCGGTCAATATCATCCGTGTTGAGGGCGTCGTCGCCTCCCTTCGCCCCGACGGCCTTGTGTTCGTCACCGAGGCGAACCCGCAAATAACGGACGATGACATTGGTGGCGCCCTTGATCTGAAACGTGAAATCCTTGAGGGTGATGCCATCGCCGGGGGCCGTCTGGCCGGCGATGGTGATGGCGGACTTGTCCAGCACCAGCCGGCTCTTCAGCTCAATCGTGCCGGAAGTCTCAAACACGATTGTGCGCGGTCCCGTCGCGGAACGAATTCCCTCGCGGAGCGAACCGAGGCCGGAGTCGTTCAGGTTGGTCACCGCGTAAACGTCGCCGCCGCGCCCGCCCTGAGCGTACCGCCCAAAACCTTCCGCGCCGGGGAAGGCGAGCGTGGCCGCAGAAGCCATCGGCGTGGACAGCACAGGCAATAGCGACGCCAATAAACCCGAGAGATATGATTTCATTTGTGGCAGAGAATATACGAAGAAAACCTCATTCGTCGATGCTTTGGCAGCAGGTTCGAGAACAAGATCGCCTGCGCACCGCCAAGCCGGACTGCGACAGTGAATCTCCTGACCCGCCGCGCTCCGGATTGCGCAGTCCGAAACATCAACGATGGAGAATCAGCCCCTCTACCCATCCTTCATGAACGACAGTTTCAGCGCCCAATCCGCATCCGACTGGAACGGTCTTCCAGGAAACGGAGGCAGCGCCATCTTGCCCTCACCGTCGGCCCCGATTGAACCGCGCTCGGCATCAAGCCACGCGCCGGTGCGCGGATTAAACCATTGCGCCCGATACTGGCCGCCGGGCCGGGTCCCAGTCAGAGTGGCCGACGGACAATCCCGTTCGAAGTAGAGCAGGAACAAGTTGCGCCCGGGTGTGCGCGCGGCATAGGCCCAGCCCGTCAGACTGTTGGGCGGGCCCGAGCGATGAGGTGACACCGCGTCGGCAACCGGTTCGAGCTCTTGGTAACGCCGCCCCTCGGAGAGGATGAAATCTCGCAAATGGCGCATCTGGTCGGCGGACGGCCACTCGATGCCTTCCCAAATGGGATACTTCGAGGCGGTTTCCACCTCGCCGCTCCACAGGCCACCTGGCCAGCCGCCGGCGCCGTAGATGTGGCCGGCCAATCCCCCGGAGAGCACGCTGCCATACATGGCTGAGCGGCAATAAGACGCGGCCAGGTCGCTGCCCGGTTCGGCGCCTTCCATGCCGTCGTAGTAGGGCTCGCCGTTGAGACCGGGCAGCGGCGGTTTAGCCTGAAATATTTCAGTGAGATAGGCGTAGCAATCGTGCGTGCGCCGGTTGCCGATCTGATGAAAGCCAAGCCACGGCGCCTGATCCACATGCCCCCAATTGCGCAACGACGACGGATTGGCGTTGTTGCCGACCAAGGTGCCAAACGGCGGTGGCCCGAACTGGGCAAACACCGCCATGGCGGCGCGGTTCCACTCCTCCGGCGGAATACTTTGAGCCGGTGTGTCAAAATGAATGGGACTGAACAGGGCGATGTGCGCCTGATAGATCCACCCACACCTGCACGCCGGTGTAGGGGTTCGGATACGAGTTCGACGCCTGGAGCGTGATTTCCACCTTCTCCCAGGCATGCACCAGTCCGTCTCGGCGTTCCGCGCCCACGCCCTGGACCTGCTTTGCCTCCGGCCACAACCAGGTCTTCAGATTGTCGCTCCACGCAATCCCCAGGCTGGCGAAATTGTCAAAACCGCCGCGGGGGTCGTTCTCCGGGTAAGCGGAGCCGTGGAAGAACATAAGCGCCTGCCCGAGGCGTGGTTCGCGTCGGAGGTCGAGAACAAAGCCTGCCGTCAATCGCCCCTGTGCCCAAGGCCATTCCTTTTGGCCCAGCGTGAGCAGACCATCATCGCGCCAGGTCTTCAGGTCCCCAGAGCGTTTCACGCCGATGCCGTTGGCCGGGGAATGGAACATCACATAGCCCTCGCCGTCGCGGACGACACACACGTTTTCACCGGCGGGAATGCGGCCGGCAAAGGTCCACGTCCTGAGATCGTGCGACCATGCTCGACTCGCGCCGTTTTGCTTGAAGAAACACCACCACTTGCCCGGCTCGTCTTGGTCCTCGACGAGATACGGGTCGATCATCCTCCCCATTTTCTCGACCGCAACATCCGGACCTTTCACGCGGAGCAACTCGGGCGCGCCCCAGTTCTCCAGGTCGTTGCTCCGCATGATCCAGAGGCGCGAGGTTTCATTGCCGTAGGTTTCGCTGTTCGGGCGCGGATAGGTTTGCAGGCAGAGCACCCACTGGTTGCGGAAGCGGACGACGTTGCCCGGGCTGCTGAAGTTCAGGCTCCGGTCATGCGGCGTGAAGATTTTCGGCGGCGTCCATTCTCGGAGGTCCTGACTCTTGCTCCAGGCAGTGTGGAGAAAGGGCTTCCCGTCGTCGTCGATTTTCACAAGCGTGAAGTAGAGGTAGAACACGCCGTCGTGATAGAGCGCCGCCGGATCGCGGTAGGCGGTTTTGGCGTCTCCGCGAAAGAGAACCGGCGAGGCCAACTGATCCAGATCCACCGCCTCAGCAAAGGCGGCCCAGCAGCAAGCAGCGCTCAGAACAACCACGAAGTGATGGCGACGCCTGAACATCTCACGGCTGGTTCACCGCGCTATCCCTCGGCCAGTCGTCCCGACGGAACGGCGAGGCCGGCAGACCGGGGTCGTTAATGAGAGGCATTTGGTTTCTGAACCTTACCAAGACCCTGAGCGCGGTCAAGGCACCCGAGGCGGATCCCTCGATTCATCGGGCCTGCCGCAAGGGGTGGGTATTGTGAAGCACCGCGCCGCAGGCATGGCGCTCAATACAGGGTGAAGTTCACTCCAGTTCCGAGGGGCGCCGGAGGATTCGGCCTTTTGCCCCGCTCATTCTTGTAGATGTAAACGTGCGTCATGGCCCGCGTGGTCAAGAGCACATCGGGCACGCCATCGCCGGTGAAATCGCCGGTCAAGGCCAATCGCTCCTCGCCCTCGGTGTCGTCTTTCCCATCCATGGCGAGCGTCGCCACGATCCGACCGTGGCCGTCGTAAAGCGATCGCGATTGAGCCACCACGATTTCGTCCAGTCCATCGCCCGTCCAATCGAGCAACCCATGATGGCGGGAGTAGTCCGTGATAATCTTCGTCTTGATTTGCCCGCGCTCGTCAAAGACCCAGACCGGGCCGTCGCCCCACGGACGATGATCAATGTCCACTGCCATTTGCCGACCCTCTGAGTCGGCGGAAATCCGGCCCACGTCCACGGATTCGAAGTGTTCACCGCCCACTTCCCAGAGCGGCTGGCCGTTGCCCTCGAGGAGCGCGATGCCATTCGCGCCGCACATCGTGATCACGAAACGGAAGTCCTCCGGTTTTCTTCCTGATCGCACCAAGCGGAAGGAATCGCAATGGCCTCGGCTTTGGTCAACTTTCTGGGACTTGAAGACCCAGCGCGTCGAACCGTTGGCATTCAACATCGCAAAGCCGGCCATGATTTCATCGCGGCCATCGCCGTCGAGGTCCACCGCCACCGGTTGATGGGCCGTGCGATAGCCACCCGGGTTCTCGACCGTCCAGAGCGGTTGCCAGTTGCGGTCATAGGCCCAAATTTGCGTGTAGCGGGTCTTGACCAGCACATCGGTCGGGCGTGAATTGCCGGAGAGGTTTGCGAAGACCAGACAGTCGCCCGCATCCTTGGGCAAGGGCAGACGGCGTTTCTCGCGTCCGGTCGCGCCCTCCAGTT
>CAYHFE010000621.1:0-4618 GCA_964355375.1 uncultured Verrucomicrobiota bacterium | reverse complement strand
GAACAAACGAACAAACGAACAAACGAACAAACGAACAAACGAACAAACGAACAAACGAACAAAACACATGAACTCAAAACTAAAAGCAACACTCATCACATTCGCACTCGTAATTGCAGCCATTGTCTCCGGACTTTTGCTCCTACCTCGCCAGGCTCAGGCGGCAGCTATTGGCGGCGGTGAACAATACAAAGTAATCAACATCTTGAGGTTTGAAGCTGCGGACCTGGAAGAAGAGTTAAACAGGCTAGGTGCCGCTGGCTGGAAGGTCAGGACTGGTGCCGCTGCTGCACTCATACTCGCGAAGTAACGAGGTCGCTGAGCACTGGCCGATCGACACGTGATAGTAGCCGAATCGCCCAACAAAACGCTCCACACGAACCGCCGCCTTGC
Organism: uncultured Verrucomicrobiota bacterium; assembly: GCA_964355375.1. GTDB lineage: Bacteria > Verrucomicrobiota > Verrucomicrobiia > Limisphaerales > SIBE01 > CAYHFE01. Next base: position 4,225 of record CAYHFE010000621.1, on the reverse strand, counting down.
TCTCGGCTTCGGCCTGAGTGCCGGGTTGTTTGGCGCCCGTCAGCCTCATGACATCACGGTTCGGGCGGCGGTCGGTGAGCTTGATCGTTGGGCCTTACATCTGTAAAATGCGCGAAAAGCCATATTACTCGGTACGCACGGGAAAAAATCCTCTTTCACAACGGTTCGATCTCCCGACGCTGCGCGAGCTTTTCAGAACGCTATTCATCCAATTCGAGGACGAGGGACACTTCCAAGAAACACTCGGCTATCAGTGCGTTGATGCTGGCTTTGTCCCGGGTTCCCTCGGTCATGACCTCGACGGTGCACTGCTACTGGAGTTGCGGAAGCGGGACCTTACGCCGATAAGGACCAAAATCGACAATTATACCGAAGAGGATCTGTTCGACATGATCGAGTTTCTCTACGAACATTGCTCGAAGCCCGTTGAGCGGCGGTACCACAGCTTCAGCAACTGCGGTTGGCATTGCTCGACGTTCGACCGGGAGCCGGGGAGGCAGGAATTTCGAGCAAAAGTAAACAAAGTCCTGGCACTTTATGGTCCGTGCTATGAACTATCCGTGGATGGCGAGATTTTAGGCTTGGCTGAAACCGGGCTCGAAGGACTCTTTGAAGCTCCGCTTCCAGGCATCGATCGCGACAACATCTCGGCGCGAGTAGAAGCTGCACGCGACAAGTTCCGTCGCTACAAATCCTCGGTAGATGAGAGGCGAGATGCGATTCGTGACCTAGCCGATGTGCTGGAATACCTGCGACCTCAGCTGAAGAATGTCATTTCATCCAAGGACGAATCCGACCTCTTTAATCTTGCGAATAGCTTCGGCATCCGGCACCACAATTCCGCACAGAAGGTAAATTACGACAAGCCCATCTGGTACAGTTGGATGTTTTATTACTACTTGGCGACGATTCACGCGGTTGTTCGCCTGATTGAGCGGAAGCAATCTGGGCAACCGCCCGTTGCCGGCACTAAACAACCATGCCCAACAAACCAGATGCAGTGAACCGTGTCCTTGCGGCAAGCGTGCATGACGCTCCGGGGGCCCCTCGCGTAGGTTTGGTTGCGAACATTCGCAACCAAGTCTATGAAAACGAAATCTCCCCTTCCCGCCGAGGTCGACGAGCTTCGGCAACGTCTGGACCGTTGGCGCCAGCAGCGTCGCAACAAACGCCGTCTCCCGGAGCCCATCTGGGAAGCGGCCACCCACTTGGCACGGGCTTACGGGATCAGTGCCCTTGCACGGACCCTGCGGTTGAGCTACGACAGTCTGGAGCAACGCGTCCTCGGCACCGGCCAGGGACGGGCGAGGACACCCAAGCGTGCCTTTGTCGAGGTGGCCTGGGTTCCGCCAGCCTGCGGGTCGGAGTGCACGGTCGAACTCAAGGATCGAAGGGGCTCCACCATGAGCATTCGGCTGACCGCTGGGGCCGTGGGGCAGGTGGTGGCATTGGCCCAAGCCTTCTGGAGGGGTCGTTCATGATTCAACTGACTCCACAAATGCGGATCTTGCTGGCGGTCGAACCGGTGGATTTTCGCAAAGGCATCGATGGACTGGCACAGATCTGCCGCCAAAAGCTCAACCGGGATCCGTTTCAAGGCACGTTGTTCGTCTTTGCCAGCCGCAGCCGCAAAGCCTTGAAAATCCTCATGTACGATGGCCAGGGCTACTGGCAGTGCCAGAAGCGACTGTCCCAGGGCCGGTTTCGCTGGTGGCCCCAAAACGCGTCCGAACCGACCCACGGACTGGACGCCCATCAGTTGCAACTGTTGTTGTGGAATGGGGATCCCACCGCCGCCTCGACCGCCCCGATGTGGCGGCGGATCGATCCTGCGGCGTAGAAGATCTCATCCCCCCTCAAAAAAACAAAAGCAAAGGAAGGCTTACGTTCCTGTCCCGAACTTCTACTCTCGCCGCATGAATAGCGTGCTGCGCTACCGCGGCAGAGACATTACAACGGTCGAACTGGAGTTCATCAGGCAACTCATCGCCGAGCATCCCACCCTGAGCCGGCGCCGGCTCTCCACCCGACTGTGCCAAGCCTGGGACTGGCGGCAAGCCAACGGCCGGTTGCGCGCCATGGTTTGCCGGGGGTTGATGCTCCAACTGCACCGGTGCGGACTGATCGAGCTTCCCCCGCCCCGGCGGCTCATGCCCAATCCCCTGGCGCAGCGGGTCAAGCCGGCCCCGTTGCTGGATCCGCGCCCGGACCCCATTGAGAGCTCGGTCAGCGGGTTGGGCGTATTGGAGATTCGGCAGGTGCGGCGTCAGCCTGAAGAGAAGCTCTTCAACCGTTTGTTGGAGAGTTGCCATTACCTGGGATACACCCAGCCGGTGGGTGAGCATCTCAAACATTTGGTCTTGGCGCGGGGCACTCCCATCGCCTGTCTGACTTGGTCCTCGGTGCCGCGACACTCGGGCCCGCGAGACCGGTTCATTGGTTGGCCCAAGGAGCAACGCCGCCAAAACATCCATCTGATCGCTTACAACAGCCGATTCCTCCTCTTGCCCTGGGTCCAGGTGCCGCAGTTGGCCAGCCACCTGTTGAGCCAATTGGCCCATCGTATCTCGGCCGACTGGCAGCGCCTCTATCATCACCCCATTTACTTGCTGGAGACTTTTATTGATCCGGCACGGTTCCGCGGCACCTGTTATCGGGCCGCCAACTGGATCTACCTGGGCTTGACCACCGGACGGGGCAAGGCAGATCTGACCCACCGGGCCAATCGCCCCCTCAAAGAGCTCTGGGTCTATCCCCTCGGTTCCGATTTTCGGGCCAAGCTCAACCCACCCCATGAAAGCCAGCCCGTTGTGCGAGATCGTCATTCTGCAGACTGAGCAGATTCAGGATCTGTTGCGACGGCTGCAGGGCCAGCTCCAGGCCAAGGATTATGAGTTGATCCGATCCATGGCCCAGACCATCGAGGCGCTTTGTGGGCTCATTCAGCACGCGCGCATGTCGATCGGGCGCTTGCGGCGGCTGCTCTTCGGTCCCAAAACTGAGAAGACCGCCTCGCTGCAGGGCCAGAGCCTGCCGGCCAGCTCGGAAAAAAAGAAAAAGGCCAAAGGCCACGGACGCAACGGCGCCAACCGTTTTACCGGCGCCCAGAAGATCAATGTTGCCCACCCCACTCTGCGCGTGGGCGATCTCTGTCCCAAGTGTGACCAAGGCAAACTCTCGCTCAAGCAGCCGGTCAGCATTCTCCGTTTCATCGGCCAGCCCCTCTTCGCCGCCACGCTTTACTTGCTGGAACGATTGCGTTGCAACCTCTGCGGGGCCGTTTTCACCGCGCCAGCCCCTCCGGAAGCGGGCCTCCAAAAATATGACCCCACCGTGGGCGCCATGATCGGGATGGCGCGCTACGGAATCGGGCTGCCTTTCAACCGCATCGCCAAAGTGCAGAAAAGCTTTGGCGTCCCCTTGGCCCCTTCGACTCAGTGGCAGATTGCTCTCCAGAGTGCCCGGGATGTGACTCCAGTCTACGACCAGTTGGTCCAACAGGCCGCCCAAGGCCAGTTGCTCCACAACGATGACACGACCATGAAGGTTCTCAGCCTGGCCAAGACCATTGCGCAGGAGCAGGCCCAGCCCGACGCCCCCGACAAGCCCACGCGCACGGGGGTTTTCACTTCGGGCATTGTGGCCGTGGCGGACGGCCACCCGATCGCTCTGTTCATGACCGGCCGCCAGCATGCCGGCGAAAACCTGGCTGAAGTTCTGGCCCACCGAGAACCGCAACGGCCGCACCCGATCCAAATGTGCGATGGTCTCAGCCGAAACTACCCCAAAGCCTTTGTCACCATCGTGGCCAATTGCATCCCCCATGCGCGAAGGAACTTCGTCGACGTCTGGGCCAGCTTCCCAGCGGAGTGCGGCCGGGTGCTGGAAGATGTGGCTCAGATCTACAAGCATGACGCCTTCACCAAAGCCTCCGCCATGTCCCCGGAACAACGGCTGGCCTACCACCAGACGCACAGCCAGCCAGTCATGGACCAACTGCATCAGTGGCTCCAGGCCCAGATCGATCAAAAACGGGTCGAGCCCAACTCGGGCCTGGGCGAGGCCATCGATTACATGCTCGATCGCTGGGAGCCCTTGACCCTGTTTCTCAGAAAGCCCGGCGCCCCCTTGGACAACAACGCGGCTTATGCCGCGCGCGGCATAAGCCGCGTTATGCCGACTGCCGGATTATGCCGCGTGGTGGACTGGAACCGCCCGTTTTCCG
>CAYHFE010000620.1:0-4630 GCA_964355375.1 uncultured Verrucomicrobiota bacterium | reverse complement strand
CGAAACCGGTGTTTAGCCTGGCGACTATTCCACGCAGTCTGCTTCCTCTTCTTTGTCAAAATGGGAACGGCTGGCGGTCCCGATCCCCGATTCGAAGAGCGGAAGGGGAGGTCAGGTGCCGTGGTGGAATGTTTTCCTGGGCCACCCGTGATCCGGCGCGCCCTTCCCGGGCGCCAACGATACCGTGCCCGACCAGGTGCCGCGCTCGAGGACACGCTGGCGCTTGGTTCATTTCTTCAGCCCCTCTGGGGGCGAGGCGAGCTTCACCTTGCCGGGAGCCTTCCAGTCCGTTGAGGACCTGAACGACACGGAGAAGTTCCTTTTGGATTCGCTTGCCGCGGAGGAAGGAGAAGACTGCGGCGCCCGGGCCGTCCTCATTCGGAGCTGCGCCCGTCCGAGTGCGACTCCTCAGAAATAAAGTGCCTGGCCGAACGGAATCATGGCAGCATCCGCCCATGAGCAAGATTGTGGGCATTGATTTGGGCACGACTAATTCGCTGGTCGCGGCGGTCGATTCCGGCATCCCGCTGGTGATCGCGGACGCCGACGGACACCGGCTGACCCCGTCCGTCGTTCATTTTCCCAGCCTCGAAGCCGCGCCGCTCATCGGGCATCAGGCTCATCGGGTCCGCGCGCTCAAACCCGCCGAGACGATCTACTCCATCAAACGTTTCATGGGCCGTCGTGGAAGCGACATTCTCCGGGAGGAAATGTTGCTGACCTATCCCATCCACGGCTCCGGGGCCGGTCCGGTGACGGTCCCCATTCACGGCCGTCTGTTCACGCCGGAGGAGATTTCGACGGAGATTCTGAAGAAGCTGAAACGTAACGCGGAGGCGTTCTTTGGCGAAGCGGTGACGCGTGCGGTCATCACCGTGCCCGCCTACTTCAACGACGCCCAGCGCCAGGCCACGATCAAGGCGGGCGAGTTGGCCGGCTTCACCGTCGAACGGATCATCAACGAGCCCACGGCCGCGGCCCTGGCCTACGGCTTGGACAAGCTGAAGGAGAAGGCCAAGATTGCCGTTTACGACTTGGGCGGCGGGACTTTTGACCTCTCAATCCTGGAGTTGAATGAAGGGGTGTTGCAGGTCCTGGCGACCCACGGCAACACGCGCCTCGGAGGCGATGATCTGGACAAACGCATCATCGATGACCTCGTCGAGAAGATCCGCGCGAGTGGCGGACCGGATTTGCGCGATTCCCGCCCCGGGGCCATTTTCCTGCCCCCGACTTCCGGCCACGACGCGCCGGTCCTTCGTTCCACGCCGGAGACTCTGATCATGCTCTCGCGGATTCGGGAAGCGGCGGAGCAAGCGAAGATCAAATTGTCCACCGAAAGCGAAGTGGAAATCGCGCTCCCATTCTTGTCCGAAACCTTCAGTTTTCGTGGCCGGTTGACCCGCGGTGCGCTCGAAGACTTGACGCGCGACATGGTGGCCCGGACACGGTCCCATTGCCTGCGGGCGATGGCCGACGCCCAGGTTACACCCAAGGAGCTCGACCAAGTCATTCTCGTGGGCGGGCAAACCCGGATGCCGCTCGTCCGGCGGGCGGTGGCGGAGATCTTCGGATGTTCGGATTTTGAGGCGGCGAGCGGGGGTATCCGGGTTGGGACCGAGTATCACCGTCCGGACGGCCCCTTGCTCAACACCTCCCAAAATCCGGACGAGGCGGTGGCCCTGGGCGCCGCCATTCAGGCGGAAATCTTGGCGGGCGGATTCAAGAACCTGCTCTTGCTCGATGTCACTCCGCTGTCCCTGGGCCTCGAAACGTTCGGCGGGCTGATGAACGTGATCATCCCGCGCAACTCCACGATTCCCACCAAGGCCGGGGAAGCCTTCACCACCGCGGTCGATCAACAGCCCAACATGCTGATTCATGTTCTGCAGGGTGAGCGAGAGCGGGCCGCGGATAATTGGAGCTTGGGCCGTTTCACTCTCGATTTCGAGCGCGCGCCCAAAGGGCTGGCTCGGGTGGGGGTGCAGTTTGAGATCGATGCCAACGGGATCCTGCACGTCCTGGCCCGGGACCTCAAAACCGGCCGTCAAACCGTGGTCGAGATGAAGTCGGCCGTCGATGTCAACGACGCCGAGGTTCAGAAAATGGTCGAGGAATCGGTCGAACACGCTTTTGAGGATCTGCGGACCCGGCAATGGATCGAAGCCAAGCTGCGCGCCCGGGAAACCGTGGCGGCCGCCCGAAAAGGTTTGGACGAGCACGCCGGCGAATTGGACCCCTCCTGCCGAACCCGAATTGAAACGGCCACGCGGGAAGTGGAGAAGATCCTCGCGGCGGAAGATTCTCCATCCGAAACGGGCGATCTGGCCAAACTAAAGGCGGCTCACGCTCTACTCGATGAAGCCACCAATCCGCTCGCCGAATTGATGATGGACCGCGCCATGGATGCCCTCTTACGCCAGCGCGGCCTCATCCAATAGGCAAATTCGCCGGCTCACGATGATGGATTCCCGCCGGTTGGCCATCCAGACTGCGATCCTCTCCCGGCGAATTCTCATCTCTACAATCGCATTCATGAGAACCGTCGAAGACTGCGACGATTTGAATCGACCCCGGCGCGGGACCACCGCCCCGCGGTTCAAAGGGTGTGGCCGGAGAGACTGCACGTCGCGGTCGCCCCAAGCGCGTTGAATTCGTAGGTTCCGCCCCCCGGACAGGCCGGCATTTGCTTGAGAAACAACAAGGGCCCGATCAGATCACTGCTGATCGGCACATCGCCGTCCACCTTGTTGTTTTCCACGGCCCAGACCTGCTTGGCCGACTCGATCTTGGAGAGGTTTTCCGTACAGGCCTGCGCTTGGGCGCGGGTCCGCATTCTGGTGAAATTGGGGATCGCGATGGCGGCCAGCAAGCCGATGATGGCCACCACGATCATGATTTCCACCAGGGTAAATCCGGCTTTGGACGAGAATTCGGTTCTCATGATCGCGCCTCCACTCTATCTGACCGATCGGAAACAAAAACAGGCTTGAGGAACACCCCCCAAGCCTGTTCTGAAGTTCAAGTTAACACCTTCCCGTTACAGGGTATGCCCCGCGGCGCTCAAGCTGCAGGTTGGAGTCACGCCGACAGCACCGAGGGTGTATGTGCCATTCCCAGGACAAGCCGGCGTCCCGCCGCCGCGCAGAAACGCATAGACGGCCGTTTCGGAGCCGGCTGTCGCCGCGCCTTCCGTCTTCTTGTTTTCCAGCGCCCACGATTCCTTGGCGCCCTCAATTTGACGCAAATTGGCGATGCAGGCATTCTTCTGGGCCGAGGTGCGCGCCTTCACGAAGTTGGGAATCGCGATCGCAGCCAACAGACCAATGATGGCGACCACGATCATGATTTCAACAAGGGTGAAGCCTGACCGACGATTGTTTTTGATTTGCATGACGAGCCTTTTCTTAAGCGGCGTGAACTTGAAAAAGGGCGGGTTAATATTATGATTATGACAACTTGTTCACGAGTTGCCCTTTCCCGACCGCTCTACCGTGTTTAGCAGCACGGGTGCCAAAGTCAATTTTGAAAAAATGAGGGGTGAGGCCGGCTCGGGCGGCCCGAGGGGAAGGGTTCTTTTTGAGGCCGACCGGGGCAATCCGTCCGCTCGAATCGCCGCCCGCACTTTTCCATCGCCACCGGCTGGCAAATCCCCTAAACACCTTCCCGATATGACTGAATGTGTGACCTCGAAATTGCCGAAATGGCCGTTCTTCCTCGGCGACCTGCTGCTCCTGGGCTTTGCCGGTTTCATTGTCTATGAAAATCCTGGGCGACTGGGCCTCTGGCAGATGGGTTTCTGCCTCGCGGCCATCGTTTTTGGCGCGGGGTTCTCGATCATTCCATTCCTCCGGGAGTATCGCGGGGGCGTTCATCTGGCCGAGGCACATACCCTGGCCGACGCCATGGCCGAATTCCAGAATGTGAAAGACATCCAAGACCGGATCGACCGAGCGACGGCGCAATGGCTGACCGTGCAGGAACAGTCCGCCAGCACCGTCAACGCCGCCAAAAGCATCGCCGAACGGATGACCGCCGAAACCCGCGAATTCATGGTCTTCCTCGATAAAGCCAACGATACGGAGAAGGCTCACCTCCGTCTGGAAGTGGAGAAATTGCGCCGCGCCGAAGGCGAATGGCTGCAAGTGACCGTTCGCATCCTGGATCACATCTTCGCGCTGAATCAAGCCGCCGGCCGTTCGGGTCAACCGGCCTTGATTACGCAATTGGGCCATTTCCAGCATGCCTGCCGCGACGCCGTCCGGCGCGTCGGCCTCTCGCCCTTCACGGCGGGACCAGGTGATCCATTCGATGGCAAAGCGCATCAGACGGCGGACCCGCAGGAGAAGCTGGCCGCGGACGCCCGAATCGGTGAAACGCTCGCCACGGGCTACAGTTATCAAGGCCAACTGCTCCGCAAGGCTGTGGTTCGAATTGGCCCCGAGCCCCAGCCCGAGCTTCCGCTGCTCGATCTGACCGCGGAGGAATCGCCCAGCCCCAATCAAGCCCAACCACCCGCGGCGAGGAATTCGGATCCCAACATCCAATCCGAAAGCGTTGTGACCCTTGCTTGATCGTGATGCTTCGGCAACAGTGCGTGAGCGGTAAAACGGCGGCGGCTACGGTTCGT
>CAYHFE010000619.1:0-4634 GCA_964355375.1 uncultured Verrucomicrobiota bacterium | reverse complement strand
CTTGCACCTGGCTAATATCCATGGACCCTCCGGGGCTCAAGGGGGCTACCCATGATCAGAGTCTCGTTACCTGACTCCTACGAGAGAATGGATTTTCAAACAGGCTCTCAGCTCTTCAGCCTTAGAAGAGCAGTTCAACCACAGAGAACGCGGAGAACGCCAAGAGAAACGGGTGCTTTCGAGAGCAAGAAGGATCATCTGGCTGGCGGGAGCCCGGTTTCTCTCAAGCGACCTGCTTGGTGATCTGGCGGAGAGCTTCAGCCAGCGCTTCGTACTGCGGAAGCGCGTTGTAAAGCTGGGCCGAGATTCGCAGCAGACGCTTCGGCGGCGCCGGCCACGGAATGATGGGGACTTCAATCCTCCGGTCGGCGAGGAGCCGGTCCTGCCACGGGTCGAGATAAAGCGGCGATTTGGAAACCCCGCCGGTCGCGCCATCCGGAATCGGGACCGCGGCCAGGGAACCGATGAGGCTATCTGGACACGGCAGGGGCATTTCCAGCGCCCGGCAGAGAACCTTCCGCGCCGCCAACGCCAGCGCCCGGTTGCGCCGCTGAATCTCCGGCCATCCTCCCGGCAAGAGCGAGCCCACCACGCGCAACGCCTCTGGGACGGACAGAAACGCGGTCGGGTCACAGGTCCCGGTCCAGCCGAATTCGATCAAGAAGCGGGAGCGATCGGTGCGCGGGGAATTGGCGCCGTGACTGATGACGAGCGGCCGGATGACTTGCTGGCGCTCCGGCGCCACAAACAGAAACCCGGCTCCCTTGGGAGCGCAAATCCACTTGTGACAATTCCCGGTGTAATAGGTGGCCCCGAGCTCCCGCAGGTTGAGCGGGACCATGCCCGGAGCATGGGCGCCGTCGATCAGCGTCTCCACGCCGCGCCGGGAAAGTTCGCCGATCATCTCTCGGATCGGCAGCACCAACGCGGTTTGGCTGGTGACGTGGTCCAACAAGGCCAACCGAGTGCGTGCGGTCACGCGATCCACCATGGCCTCGATGATCTGCCCCGATCGTTTCAGTGGAAAAGGAATATCCACCACCGTCACTCGAGCTCCGGAACGTTCCGCCACGAAATTCAACGCGTTCCGGCAGGCATTGTATTCGTGATTGGTGACGAGGAGTTCGTCGCCACGTCGGAAGCGCAGCGAACGCAAGACCGTGTTCACCCCGCTGGTCGCATTGGGCACGAAGACCAGATTCTCCGGATCGGCTCCGACAAATTCCGCCAAAGCGGTCTGCGCCGCGTCAAGCAACCCCTCGAGTTCTCGAACAAAGAAGCGCACCGGTTGGCGCTCCAGTCGATCCCGCCAGCGCCGTTGAAATTCGAGCACCGGCCCGGGACAACTTCCAAAAGAACCGTGATTGAGGAAGGTCAGCTTGGGGTCGAGAGGGAACAGGCGCGGATCACACGCCGGAGCAGTCAGAAGAGGGGTGGAGTGTCGCCAATTCATCTCAACTCCTCCCTCCGGCCGGACGAAACGTTGCGCTCGAAGAGCGGTCAGGAATGAAGCATCCGGTTTCGTCGCCTCGAAAACGCAAGTTAGCAATTGAAATGGGTGGCCCGGCCAACTTGGCCGTGCTCGGCGGCCTGTCGGCCGAACAGGCAGGCAACTTGTCGCCGAGTCGGGCAGGGCCATTGAACTCACTATTCAGCGAGACTTCTGGTCGCAAAGCCCGTGGGCTGGTCGCCCACGGGAACGGGCCAGTTGCCCGTTCCACCCTGAACCCAACTGCACGGATCCGGCTTAATGGCGTCGTGGTTGGGTTCGTCTGATTCGCGTCCGTACAGTTGAGCGGCGGGCGCACGCGCTCTCGCGTGCGGTGGTCGGGGCCCTCGCCGACCACCGTAAGACGATCGGAAAAGCCACCGTGTCCTGACTGGATGACGCTCTCTCCCGACCGGCGAGGGTGCCGGTCGGAACACGCGAGAGCGCGTGTGCTCCCCAATTTCAAATGCATGGTCACGGCTGACGGATGGGCCCGCTGGAATCAACTCGCCGGACTCTCACCTATTTGTACCAACCCCGCAGGCGAACCTCCACGCCTTGGTCCGGTCCCACCGCCGCCTTGAACTTCTCGTCTGGATTGATCCATGGCACAACCCTTACCGGGAATGGAAACCCGATTCAAAGGAAATCCATCCTGCCCCCGACATGGCGATGTGTGATGACGACCGCGTGCAACCTGAGTGACTGGGATCGCGGTTGCACCTTCGGCCAGCAACGCGCGATGCGTTCCCAAGCAAATACTGGCGTGGGCAAAGGCAATTGGCGGGCCATCCGTTGTTGACCGTAATCAATGCGAGAATTGCGCCGGTGTGCGAAAAAGAACATCGAATACAAACTTTGCCGCCCCGCCGAAGCGATCCTCTCTTGTCCCGAAGAGGTCCCGAGTGAGGGAGGCAAATAAAGTGTGCGGTCTCATGAGGTTTCAAAAAACCTTGCGCCGGCCCACGCTAATGAAAGGGAACTCCAGGAATGCAAAACTCACTGTTCAAGCTGGCTGTCTTTGGCGCCGCGCTCGTGGCGGGCCAATTCAGCCTTCAATCCGCGACCACCTATACGTTCCAACAAGGCGTGAACGGATATACGGGAACGGTCGATACACAACTCCGCGGCGCCACGCCGGACCAGGACGACAGCACTCTCGCCGAGGTCGGCGTCGATGCCGACGACGGCGGGAGTCAGAATCATGTCCTCCTGCGCTTTGAGAAGCTTTCGGGAACGGGAGCGGGCCAAATCCCGGCAGGCTCAGCGGTGGTTGCCGCGTCCTTGACTATTTATCTCACGGATAACGGGGACATCCCCGCCTTGCATCGCGTGCTCAAGGCGTGGAGCCCCACCAACACCTGGAATACCTTTGACGACGTGTCCTTTGACGGCGTGACGGCCGATGATGTCGAGGCGGCGGTCGATCCGGATGCCACGTTTACGGCCACGGGTTCGCCAGTTTTCAAGACGATTGATCTGCCGGTCAAAACCATCCAGGATTGGTTGGATGGGAAGAAACCCAACTACGGTTGGGCTTTAATTCCTTCGGGCGGCGACGGAGTGGATCTGGCCTCGGCGGAAGATATAACGGTCGCGAACCGGCCGAAGCTCACGATCATAGCCGGCGCGGCGGGTGAACCGGTCATAAGTTCCGTCAACCCGGCCAATGGCGCGACTGCGGTGCCGGTGGACTCGAACATCGAATTCATCATCAAGGAAACGACGTTGAAAGTGAGCCAGAGTTCAGTCCAGCTCCTGTTGAATGGGCAAAGCGTGAAGCCCACCATCACGCAAGATGCGGCCACGGGTGAACTGAAGATCACTTACGATCCGCCCGCCAACCTCACGCCCGAAGCCAAAACCACCGTGAAATTGACCTTCAGTGACACGGCCGCGACGCCCCACATCACCACGCAGGATGTCAGTTTCACCACCCGGCCCAACACGGTGACGCTTTTCGCCATCGATGACAAACAGGTGTGGCGCTACAACCGCACGGGCACCGATTTGGGCAAGGCCTGGAAGGAGAAGAATTTCAATGATACCACCTGGGAACAAGGGAAAGCCCTGATCGCCGACGAATCGACCGCCGTCGAGCCGGTTCGAACTCCCATCAGCCGGAACAGCGACGCCGGAGATTATCTCGCCACCATCTTTTTCCGAACTCATTTCACCTTCAGCGGTGACCCGAAAACGGCGCAGTTGCAGTTGCGGCATGTGATCGATGATGGCGCCATCTTTTACCTCAACGGGGTTGAAGTCCATCGTTTCGGCTACGGCTTTACGGCGGATCCCGCCTTTGACGACACGGCTGCCACTGGCCATGAGAACGCCTATTCGGGGCCCTACGACGTCGCCAACTCCAGTCTGGCGGCCGGGGATAACGTCTTCGCCGTCGAGGTTCACCAATCCGGCGCGGGCAGCTCGGACATTGTCTTTGGCGCGGAATTGCTCCAGCTCTTGAGCGTGGGTCCTGCGCCGATTACCGCGGTGGCCATCGATGCCACGCAGAAATGGCGCTACATCAACACCGGCGAGGACCTGGGCTCCGCTTGGAAGGAAAAAAGCTTCAACGACAGCGCTTGGCCGCAAGGTTCCCCTCTGCTGGCCTTTGAAACGGGTGCGACCGCGGAGCCGATCCGAACGGAATTGTCACGCCAAGGCCCGGACGGTTCGAACATCACCACCGACTACTTCCGCACTCACTTCACCTTCACGGGCGATCCCAAGGCCGTCATACTGCGCCTCCGTCACGTCGTGGATGACGCGCTCGCCCTTTATCTGAACGGCGTGGAGTTGTATCGCTTCTACCTTCCGGCGACGGGCCCCATCGCCTATGACACCTTGGCGACTCCGAGCGATCATGAAAACCGGTATGAGGGGCCCTTTGAACTTGCGGCGACGGCTCTGGTGGCGGGCGATAATGTCCTCGCCGCCGAAGTCCACCAGAATTCCGCCTCGAGTTCCGACATGGTTTTTGGGTTGGTGATGCAAATCATTGCTGCTCCGACGGCGCCGCCAGCGCCAACCGGCCTCAGCACGAACACGCTCGTGGCCATCGACGACAAACAGAAGTGGCGCTATGAAAACACCGGAAAAGACCTCGGCACGGCCTGGAAAGACAAGAGCTTCAATGATGCCT
>CAYHFE010000618.1:0-4650 GCA_964355375.1 uncultured Verrucomicrobiota bacterium | reverse complement strand
CTTAGACCAAGGCGGCTTTGAGCCACCCCTGCCTTCAAACCACGGGCTTTGCCGGTGCTCGCTGACTCCTTGTCTGAGCCACTCCAAAAGCAATTCTTTGTTGCCGCTTTAGTGTCCGAAGATCTATCTTTCCTCTCAGAGCCTGTTCTATAGGTAGGGGACGACGTGAGGAGACTCACATTTCTCCGGGTGACGACGGCCTATTCCATCGAAAATCAGAGTCTCGTCACCTCGACTCCTCCGAGAGAATGGATTTTCCAACAGGCTCTCAGGAAGAAGTGAGTCCGAGTAAAGAACCCCGGAGCAAGCTCCGAGGCATTGACAGTATGATTTTACAGTTCAAAACAAAGTCGAAGCCAGCTTCGAGGTATCAGACCCAATGGGCATGAATACGGTTCGAATCAGTGAACCAGTGAGGGCACTGACGGCGGTGGCGCTGGCCCTGATGGGCTGGGCCGGAACGGGTCAGGCGGCGGACTGGGCGCAGTGGCGCGGACCGAACCGTGATGGGCACGTGCCGATCGGCGATAAGGTGCCCACAACCCTGCCCGCCGAGATCAAGCCGCGCTGGCAAATTCCCGTCGGGGAAGGCTTCTCCTCGCCGGTCGTGGCCGGAGGATCGGCTGCGGGCAGGGTGTTCTATTGCGACCTTCAGGTCGGCAGGGAAGTCGTGCATGCGGTGGAGGCGGCCACGGGCAAGGAACTGTGGCAGACGCCGCTGGACAATGTGTTCAAGGACGATTGGGGCCAGGGGCCGCGTTGCACGCCCGTGCTCGATGGCCAGCGCGCCTTCGTCCAATCCTGCCGGGGCCAACTGCTGTGTCTCAGCGCTGAGGCGGGCCAGGTGTTGTGGCGCAGAGACTATGTGCAAGACTTCGGGGCCATCTTCATGGGAGAGACCGGCCCGGCGGCGGGAGCCACACGCCACGGCAACACCGGCTCGCCGGTGGTGGATGGCGACCACCTGATCGCCCAGGCAGGCGGCCTCCAAGGGGCCGGCTTGGTGTGCTTCAACAAAGCCAGCGGCGAGGTGGTCTGGAAGTCACAGAACGACACGGCCGGCAACGCCGCGCCGGTGATCGCGACCTTCGGCGGGGTTCGGCAGGTGCTTGCGTTCACCGCATTGGGCCTGATCGGAGCGGATGCGGGCGATGGAACACTCTTGTGGCGTGTGCCGCTCAACACGCGCCTGGGCCGGCACGTGATCACGCCCGTGGTAGTGGATGACTTCGTGATCGTCGGCTCATATCAGTTGGGATTGGTGGCGGTGAAAGTGACCCGGGATGGGGTCAACTTCAAAGCGGAACCGGCGTGGACCAGCAAGGAATTGGCGACCAACTTCGCCTCACCTGTGGCGGCGGGCGGGTACGTTTATGGCGTGGGGCCCCGGCAAAACGTCTATTGCGTCGAGGCCCGGACGGGCAAGCTCGCGTGGTCGCAAACCGGCCTGATCCGCGCCGCCGGCGATCGGGCCTTTGCCACGTTCATCGCGATGGGTAAGAACATCCTGATGCTCAGCGATGGCGGCGAGTTGGTCCTGTTTGCCGCCAATCCCGCCAGGTTTGAGGCGGCAGGCCGGACACAGGTTTGCGGGGTGACATGGTGTTCGCCGGCGTATGCTGACGGGGGTCTGTATCTGCGTGACGCCAAGACTCTGCTCTGCCTGGATCTGGCACCCTGACTATCCGGCCATAATGAGTGAGGGCGGAAACCAATTCTCCCTCGTCAATTCCAATGAGGACGCTTTGCAACTGGTCGGCTTCATTGTGGTTCTTGCCACAGTGAGTGAGGAAGATCTGTGCACCAGGAACGGGTTGGAATTGTGCCGGGTTCGATGGTTGATCGAGCTTCGCTTCAAACACCTGATCCTTGCGTCTTCACGGTGTGATCGGATTCGATTGAGCAACGGCACCGCTGTTTCAGCATTCGGGCCGGGTCCTGTCACGCCAGCCCGCAATGGTCCATTGTTCCAGCTTCTGCCGGCGGCGCTATTGACCTGGGGAGCGTTGGCTCACGGCCCAAAGCCAGCCCCCGCGGGAGGCAATGTAGAGCGTGCCGTTGGCCACGACGGGCGTGGCATAGATCGTCGCCCCCACGTTGATTTGGCTGAGGACTTTCTTCTCCTTGTCCGCCGCCAGCACAATCAAGCCCTTGGGCGTGGGCAGGTACACCTTCCCGTCCGCCACCAGCGTTGATCCCCAAACGGCGGAGTTGCTATCGTGGACCCAGTGGCTCCGGCCCGTTTCCGCATCGACGCAATGGAGACGCCCGCCGACATCGCAGAGGTAGAGCAGGCCATCCGCAATGGAAACCGTCGAGAGAGTTCGGTCCAAGCCTTGGTAGGTCCACACTCGACCCGTTTGGGTGATGTCTCCCGTTTTGGTCGCGTCAATGCAGTGCAAAGCGCCCCGTCCCCGGCCATGCTCGGGATCACGGCCAATGGCCACATAGATGCGATCGTGGTGAAACACCGGCGTGCCGATGATCTCGCTCTCGCCCACGAACGTCCCGTCATTCTTGTTCAGAGTGTCCTTGCACCTTTTGTCACCCAGACAGTAGTGCGACACCGCATCCAAGCCCCCAAAGGCACGGTATTCCGTGGGAATGCAGTCAAAAGACCACACCGTCTTCAGCTTGACCGGTTTCTCGGAAGCGGAGCCAAGAGCTTCAAACGCGTAGCAACGACCGTCCCCAGCGCCAAAGAAAACCATTTTGCGACCCGCGACCGTGCCCAGCGACACCGCCGACCATTGACCGTGCAAGATGCGCTCAGCGATCGCTAGATCGTCGGTGGCGACGAGGCGTCCGGTCTTCTTCTCCAGGACGATCAGGTTGGGCGCCTTCGGAGCGGGTATCTTGCGTTTCAGTTCCTTGGCCGGGCCCATGTTCCGGTCCACCCCGTTCGAGGTCTGCACGTAAAGAAAATCTCCATCGATCGCAGGGGAACCGTTGGCGGCGTCGCAGGGGAACACGCCCAGCTTGTCAAACAGGTCGTATTCCCAGAGCACCCGCGCCTGGCCCGTTTCAGGTCCGGCTGGCTGGCCATTTACATCCAGGCACATCACCTTGAAACTGTGCGTCACAAAATAGACGCGCTCCCCGTCCACGATGGGTGTAGAACAAACGCCCAGCATTTCAGGATTGGGACCGATGCCGATGAGGAATCCGTCAATGTAGAGGGGAACCTTTCGGGCCGGCCCTTGCCACTGCCAGAGGAGCTTGCCTGTCTTCTCATCCAGGCACATCAGCAGGCCCAGCCCCGGCTGCCGTCCGCCGATGAAAACCTTGCTCCCGGCCACCGCGGGCGTCGAGTAAATCGCCTGACAGAGCTTGACGGCCCATTTCACGTTCTTGGTCGTCTCCATTACGATCCGACCCGCCGGCGAATCCTTTTCCCCTGGCACAAATGAGTCAGGCAGACCTTTCTCTTCGGATACCATGTTTTTGCCGTCCGTGCCACCCCACTGCGGCCAATCCTTGGCTGACGCAGTCAACGAGAGAAACCACAGGCCGATCCAGACGACAGCGACCCACTGTGTGTGCCGCAGGGATGTGACGATGTTCTCAGGAAGTGTTTTCATAATCGGGATGGGGGACGAGTTTGCCGACGAAGACAGGGGCGAAGAGCGGAGCCGTGAGCGTGGGGTTGGGCGGAAGATTGGGCAAGATGCCGTCCGGCTGAATCCTGCAGGTCATCGTCAGCATTGGAAGCGCAGCGGCGCATCGAGCCCGCAACGTCGCCCCCAACCCACCGATGAAGCTCAAAAAAGTCCATGGCCTGACCATTCCAAGAAAGTAACTCAAGTGGACTTATGACTTCAACACTGCTGATTCCTTAGAGCCTGTTTTAAAAGGAGGAGCCGACGTGAGGAGTCTCACTTTTCTCCCGGTGAAGGCAGCGGATTTCATCGAGAATCAGAGTCTCGTCACCTGACTCCTCCGACGAAATTCGTACCACAGAGGGCGAGACCATTGATCATTGAGCCGAACGGAACTTGCCACGCGGTAGAAACAGGCAGAACATCCCGACTCGTGCACTCGAGGCGAAAGCAATTCTCCAGCTCCCACCGGAGTGTCAAGAGCAAGACGCTGACAATTCGTCACGTACTTCAAACACGAGCCAAAGATATTTGAGATTCGTGCGAGATATTTTATCAACATTTTCGCAAGCAGGGTCGATGTGCTCATGAACAAAACGATGACGATTCTCATTCTCTTCGGGTTCGATTTGTTCACTGGGGTCCTTCTGGCTCTTCCAGCGTTTCCCGGCGCCGAAGGCTTCGGCGCTCAGACTCCCGGCGGCCGTGCCGGGCGGGTCGTCGAGGTGACAAATCTGAATGATTCCGGGCCCGGCAGCCTGCGCCAGGCGCTGGAAGTGGAAGCCGGGCCGCGCACCGTGGTTTTCCGCACGGGAGGAACGATCGCCTTGAACTCCCGTATCAAAATGGCCGGTGAGGCGGACAGTTTCGTAACCGTGGCCGGCCAGACCGCGCCGGGCGATGGAATCCAGCTCAAGAATTGGGGAGTGCAGATCAGAGACGGCGCGCACGACATCGTGATCCGTCACCTCCGCATCCGGCCCGGAAACGGCAGCGGCGCTTTTACGACTGACATTGATCCGCTGGAGATCTGGGGAAGCGGCGGCTCTCA
>CAYHFE010000617.1:0-4667 GCA_964355375.1 uncultured Verrucomicrobiota bacterium | reverse complement strand
CGCGCTCCCCATCGCACCTTCAGGTTCATGGTCCCAAAGCGAGCCCGCAAGGCTGGCCGGCTCTCCATGAATCTGCGGTGGGGTGAGACTCTGTCGAACCCTGACTTTATTGCCGACCAAGATTCGAGGGCTCGACGGAGTCTCGCCCCACCGTTGGATGGGTTCATGGCACCGATTCGCGTCCAATCTTTGGAGGTTGTCCCTGCCAGTGAACCTTGGTGGGGCGAGACTCCGTCGAGCCCTGATGTTTCTGCCGGCCACAAGTGCGGAGCTCGACAGAGTCTCGCCCCACCGTGCTCAAGTTCATGGTCTCAATGAAGGTGCGAAGCGAGAGGCTTTCCGAGAATCGCCGGCTCGCTCCGACCGTCAGAGCCTCAAACCGCCAGCAGGAGCGTTTTGTCGTTCTCTCCTCAATGCCTGCATCGGGTTCCTAAACCAAATGCTCCGTCGCCTGGATGAGCCCGCGAATGTAGCCGTAGGCAAAGGCGAAGGCCTGAGAACCGCCCGGATCGTCCGGATGAACCGGGACATGATCGGGCATCATCATGTAAGGATAACCGAGGTCGCGGTAAACCCGCATCGCCTGGACGAAATCGATGTCGCCCTCGTCGGGATGGACTTCCATAAAGTCGTCGCGCCGGCCCCGAATATTGCGGAAGTGGACATTGAAGATCTTTTGGCGTGAGCCGAAATAGCGGATGACATCGAAGATTTCCCGACCGGGATTCTGGAGCATTTCCGAGACGGTTCCCTGGCAGAAGTTCAAGCCGTGATACGGACTCTCGTGCAGGGCGACGAACTTCTTCAGACCCTCCACCGTCCCGAGCACGGCATCGACGCCTTGGTAGCCCGTCACCGGAGGGACGCCGGGATCATGCGGATGACAGGCGATCCGAACCTTCGATGCGGTGGCTACGGGAACAACCCGTTCAAGGAAGTAATTGATCCGGTCCCAGTAAAGATCGGCGGTGATCGTTCCAGCGCGGGTCAGGGGTGTCCGGGGCTTGGCTTCACGCAGACGCCACGTGCTGTAGCTGGAGCCGCCGCGTCCGGGCGTGCGACCGGTTCGAAGCACTCCGAGGAGGCTCAGGTTATACTTGATGGAGGGAATCCCGGCCTGCGCGCAATTCTGGATCAACTTCTGGAACCGCTCGATATCGCGGTCCCGCTCCGGACTTTCACCCAGCAGGATGGCGGGATGTTCGGTGCGATCAATGTGGCTCGAGGCCAGAAACGACGGCACGACCATGTCAATGTTGACTTCCCATTGGGCGGCGCGTTCCTTCAGTTGCAGAAGTTGATCGACGGTTGGGTAACCGAGATCCTTCGATTCTTCGGGACTGCCGCAGATATTTCGGACGCCGTGTCGGGCGAAGAATTGGAGGCGCTGGTTGTTGGTGGGACCGCTTTGACAACCAAGCTTCATCAAGGCGGGTTGGCGCGGAGCGGGCCGTTCTGCAGCCACCGTTTTGGAATTGGTGGTGAAGGCCGCGCTGGCGGCTGTGGAAACGAGGAATGTTCTTCGGTTCATGGCGAGACTGTTTTCGCTGTGCGCAGGGGACGGGTCAAGAGCCCGTTTACGGGTGGGGCGAGACTCTGTCGAGCCCTGGAAGCTGGACTGCCAGAGCCGTCAGGGCTCGACCGCGTCCCGCTCCACCCAGGTTCATGGAACAGGCGTGTTCGGGATGGGTTGAGTTCGATCCGCCGCGACGACGGTCACCGTCAGCGGCTGTTCAATTTTGAGATCCTGCTGATTGAGTTTGACGGTGGCCTGCAGCCGCAGATCGTATCGGCCCGGCGAGACCTTCTGACCGGCCTCAAGGATGATCTTTGTCTTGGTTTCCTCCTGGGCGAGAGTGGCTTTGGCAGCGGTCAAACTGCCCGCTTCCTTGGGAATCGTGAGGCTCAATTCCACGGCGTCACTGAACCCGTATAATCGAGCAATGACGACGGGAATCTCGAATTTGGCGCCGGCCGCCAATTGCACAGCAGGCCACTCGCCGGCCCAGCGAATCGGCGCGGCGGTCACGCGCAGAATCAAGGGTCTCGAAAGTAGGGTCGCGTTGACCTCCTTGGCTTCGGCGCGTTGGGCGGTGTCCTTGGCCGCGCCGACGTCGCGGATGGCGGCTTCCTTCTTTTCTTCGGCGGCTTGGACCGCCCGGGCCGCGGCGGCTGGGTCGGCCTCGGAGTGACCTTGGGAGATGGCCTTGGCCTGGGCGGTCCTGGCCACGACGTCCAGTTCGGCGAGCTTGAGGTTGGCGTCGGCGGCCTTGACCGCGGCTTCAGCGGCTGCGACTTCTTCCGGGGTGAGCCGGCGGTACTTGCCCTTCGCTTGAGCACGCAGGTAAACGAGATGGGTGCCGATCGGGAGCTTGGTTTTGGTCAGATCCACTACCAGGGTGGTTCGATTGGTCGAGCCCTTGATCTCGAATTCCGGCGCGGCCTCGAGCGCGGGAGGACCGGCCGGCTTCAGTTTCATGTCGCCCCCGAAATCGCCGCGCCGCTCGACCAGGATGGGAATTTCCAACTTACCCGCGAGCGACGTTTCCCAATCATCTTTCCCTTCGCCCTCGAGACGGATCGGGATGGTTTCCTTGCCGCTGATGGCGAGCATCAGGTTATGGGTCATCCGGGATTGGGCGACTTCGTTGTTGGTGTCGGGAACCGTCCAAACGACGGAGGCGGTCCGGGCGCGACGCGTGATTTCGCCCGAGCCGGCCTGGGCCGTGCCGATGACGGTGATGGGCCCTCGCCATTCCGGCGCCTGTTCATCCGCCGTTAAAAGCAAGGTGGCGGAAGTTTGATTGGCTTCGAGGGTGACGGGACGACCGTGGACGCTGGCAGGAAGCCCTTCGATCGAGAGTCGAATTTCGCCGTTGAAATCATCACGTCGAAAGGCCAGCACTTTAAGCGGGATCGTTTCTCCTCGACGCAGGAATGGCGTCCAGAGGGTCACCTCCTTCGTGTCGTTGCTGGCGGGAGGCGGAGCCAGAGATAGAACGACGAGGCGAAAATCGGGCTGCTCCCGTCGAATGGAAAGGCGGTAGGTCAATCCGGGGCGGCTGGGGCCGGTGTTGAACAAGTCCCTGACCTGAACTCGGTACTGGCCGCTGTCGGAAACCGCGAACCGCCACAGGGGGTCCCGGGAGGAAGTATTGAATTCGACGCCGCCAAGGTTGACTTCCGCATCATACAACTCTTTCACATCCGAGATGCGCTCCTCGCTCTTTTCATTTTTGGCGGCTCGTTGGAGCAAGAGAAACGGGTCGGTGGAAAGACCGGCGCGCTGGGAGATGACCTCGATCCAATACGTTTCGCCTTTCTTCGCTTCGAATGTGACCCAATCTCGATCCCCGGCCGGATAGAATTGGCCCACGTATTCGCAGGGCACGGAGATCCGTTGAGCGGCCCCGGCCAGATCGTTGGGTTCTCTCTCCGGAACGATCGGCTCCGCCGCCAAACCGATGAAGAGAGGATTGGAGACGCCGTTGGTCGCCCTGAGTCGATAAGTGATGCCATCGAGGACGGAGCTGGCTGGGGTGGCCGGCGAGCCGAGGGAGAACTGGCGTCCGAGTTCCGGATCGTTCGGAAGC
Organism: uncultured Verrucomicrobiota bacterium; assembly: GCA_964355375.1. Taxonomy (GTDB): domain Bacteria; phylum Verrucomicrobiota; class Verrucomicrobiia; order Limisphaerales; family SIBE01; genus CAYHFE01. The sequence goes on along the minus strand of CAYHFE010000617.1, from coordinate 1,074 downwards.
TCGATTTCTGCGGTGATCTGTTCCAGCGGTTTGCCATCGATCTTGAGATTGGCCGAGACTCCGCCCGGCAGATTGCGTCCGTAGAGAGTGAACGTGCTTTTGGATCCGGGCAATCCGGCGGGCGGAAAAACGAAATCGAGACGCGGTCCCGTTCCGCAGGAGAGACGGTAGAAATAATCCTCGCCGCCGCGGTAAAGGAAGTCGTGCAGAGTGATGAAATAGTCGCCGTCGGCCGGAGCGGTGAAATCAAGCAAACCGCTCCGCCGGCTCCGCTCCAATTCGTGCCCGAGAGAATCGAGAATGGCGAGCACTGGATCCATCCTCGAGTCGATCTCCCGCGCCCGACATTCGAGGAGAATCCGCTGCCCCTTCCGGGCGGTGATGCGAAAATGATCGATGGCGGTGGCTGCGGCGCGGCCATTCACGGTCGTTCCGAGGGCGACGGCCAGGGCTGAGGTCACGGAGTTGTTGCCGCCCGGCTCGATGACTTCGGTGAGTTGTCCGATGGTGAAAGCCCGCGGATTGGAAATGCCGAAGCGGCCAGCCATTCGCACTTCACAAACCGTGGGCGCGATCTCCGAGGCGATGGTGACGACGAATTTGTTCGGTTCCGGCCGGGTGGAATTGGGCCGTAGCTTGGGAAGGGCGGAGATTCCGGGTGCGGAGAAGAGCAGATTCGTGGCGTCATCGAGGTCAATCCCGGCAGCGGTGATTTCAAAGGTTGTCCCACTCCTGCCGCCCGCCGGAAATACGGAGGTTAAGCGGATCAGCGGCAATTCCGCCAGGGCAGGTCGCTCGCTGGCCAACAGCATGACGATCATCGAGACGATCCCATGAGCCCAGAGTTTGTCCCATCTCCTAAAAACAGTTGTAACCACGAAAGACTCGAAAAGCCCGAAAGGGAAACCGCACGGAATTGGAAGGTCTGGCACGTCGGTGGGAAGCGTCGATTGCCGGAGCGTCTCCGTCATCGTGTCTTTCGTGGTTGGAACTGCCGGTTTCAGGTTCATGCGTGAATCGTTGCTTCCAGGCCGTGTCTATGCAGTTCGGTTCAGGGTGGAACGGGCAACTTGC
>CAYHFE010000616.1:0-4675 GCA_964355375.1 uncultured Verrucomicrobiota bacterium | reverse complement strand
AAACTCCGCCACGGCTTACCAAACGCGCTCGCTAACTTGTAAACTGCCGCTAGAACCACTTCGAAAATCGTTCATAAGCCTTCATCCATTCCTCTGGGGCGTGGGGATGAATGATGCTGACTTCCATGGACTGGCGGACCACATCGCGCGCGGCGGCCAGGCTGGGCAGGTGCTCCAAAGTGATGGCCTGGATCAAGATATTGCCCGCGGCGGTCGCCTCCATGGGTCCGGCCAGAACTGGGATTTGCAGCGCGTTCGCGGTGAACTGGCTGAGCAACGAATTCTTGCTCCCGCCGCCGACGACGTGGACCCGTTCGAATCGAATCCCGGTGAGCTGCTCGATTTGTTTGAGGGTGCGCCGGTAGAGCAGGGCCAGGCTTTCGAGGACGCAACGGACCACGGCTCCGGGCGACTCCGGAACTGGCTGCTCGGTTTCGCGGCAAAAGGCCGCGATCTTCTCCGGCATGTCATCCGGATTGATGAAGCGGGGATCGGTCGGATTGATCAACGAGACGAACGGTGGGGCTGCGGTGGCGAGCTCGGTGAGCTTGGCGTAATCCAGTTCCTGACCCGCTTTGGCCCAGGTCCGCCGACACTCCTGGATGATCCACAGACCGACGATGTTTTTCAGCAGACGGACCGTGCCGCCGTAGCCGATTTCATTGGTGAAATTGAGCTCGCGACAGGCCTCGGTCACGATCGGGCCTGGCAACTCCACGCCCATCAACGACCATGTTCCCGAGCTGATGTAAGCCCAGTTCTGTCCAAAGGCCGGCACTCCGGCGACGGCCGCGCCGGTGTCATGAGAACAGGTGGCGATCACTTGCACTCCGGTCAGACCGGTTTCTTGGACGATTTCCCGCTGCAGCGGCCCCAGCGCGGTGCCCGAGGGAATGATTGGCGGAAACAGTTTCAGGGGAAGATTCAGAGCGTTGATCAGGCGTCTGGACCAACCGCGCGAGCGCGGGTTGTAAAGCTGGCTTGTGCTCGCGAGCGAGACTTCCGCTTTGGCGACGTCCGAAAGCATGGCGTTGATGCCGTCGCCGATCAAGAGGAGTCGGTCGGCGCGCGCGAGTCGTTCCGGAGATTCGGCGGCCAACTGAAATATCGTGTTGATGGCCATCAATTGAATTCCGGTTTCGGCAAAAATGGTCGGCCACTTGACCTTGGCGTAGGCGTTCTCGACGCCGCGCGCCGCGCGCCGATCCCGATAATGAAACGTCGGAGGAATGATCGCGCCGACCGCGTCGAAGAGCATGTAGTCCACGCCCCAGCTATCGCAACTCACGCTCGAGATCGGAATCTTCAGTTGGGCGGCCTTCTTCAAGCCGGTCTTGATCTCTTTGAAAAGATGCGGAATGTCCCAATAGAGCGAGCCTTCCGCTTTGATCGGGGTATTGGGAAATCGATGCAACTCTTCCAGGGCGAGCTTCCCGTTGCGCAACGTGCCCAGAATGACCCGGCCGCTCTCCGCCCCCAAATCACAAGCCAAATAGTGCGTGGGCATAAGATCAGAATCAGTGGCGGAAATGCCGGATGCCGGTCAACGCCATGGCCACGTCCCGAGCGTCGCTGGCGGCGATCACTTCCGGGTCGCGCACCGAGCCGCCGGGCTGAATGGCGGCGGTGGCGCCGGCATCCGCGGCCGCATTCAAACCGTCGGCAAAGGGAAAGAAGGCATCGCTGCAAACCACGCTGCCGCGCAGCGAAAGACCGGCTTCCCCCGCTTTCCAGACGGCGATGCGACTCGAATCAACCCGGCTCATTTGTCCGGCTCCGATGCCCAAGGTGCGATCCGGCCCAACGAACACGATGGCGTTTGATTTCACGTGCTTCACGATCCGCCAGCCAAAGAGCATGGCGCGGAGTTCATCCGCGGTGGGAGCTCGTTTGGTGACAATCTTCAAATCGCCAACGGTGATCGCGGCGCCATCCCGCTCCTGGTGAAGGTAGGAATCCGCCCCCACGCTTCGCACCTCCCATGGGGTCGAGAGAGCCGGGCTCCGCAAAATCTTGAGCAGCCGCAAATTCTTCTTCTTCTGCAAAACCGCCAGGGCCTCCGGGGAGAAATCCGGCGCGACAATCACTTCGCTAAAGATCTCGGCGATGGCCTCGGCACAGGCTGAGTCGAGCATTCGGTTCACGGCGATAATGCCGCCGAATGGCGCCTGTCGGTCGGTTGCGAAAGCCTTGTCCCACGCCTCCCGCAAGGATTCTCCCTGTCCCACCCCGCAAGGATTCGTGTGTTTCAGAATCGCGAGCGTGGGGTCATCTTCGGCAAACTCCCCGATCAAGCTCGCCGCCGCCGTCAGATCAAGAATGTTATTGAAGGACAGCTCTTTGCCCTGAAGTTGACGGAAGTATTCCCCGAACCGGCCGTAGAGAGCGGCCCGTTGATGAGGATTTTCACCGTACCGCAGCGACTGAACCAAGGGCGCGTGCAGGTCCAGCGTGGAGGGCAGGTCGAGTGCGGCGGTGGCTTTCGCCTCAGGTTGGCTCCCGGGTGGTTTTTGAAATGCGCCAGTCAAATAGCGCGCAATGGCGGCGTCATAGGCGGCGGTGCGCGCAAAGACTTTGACCGCCAGCTTCTGGCGCAGTTCGGGGCTGGTGATCCCGTGGGCTTTGATCTGGGCGGCGACTTCGGCGTAGTCGGCGGGATCCACGACGACGGTCACGCTGGCGTGATTCTTCGCCGCGCTGCGCAACATGGAGGGGCCGCCAATGTCGATGTTCTCGATGGCGTCATGCAGGCTGACGTCGGGCTTGGCGACCGTCTGTTCGAACGGGTAGAGGTTGACCACCACGAGGTCGATGGGCTTGATCTCGTGTTCCTGGACCGAAGCTTCATGGACGGGATTCCCGCGGATGAAGAGCAGTCCTCCATGCACTTTGGGGTGCAACGTCTTCACCCGGCCATCGAGCATCTCGGGAAAGCCGGTGTGAGCACTCAAATCCAATACCTTGAGCCCCTGTTCTCGCAGGGCCTTTGCGGTTCCCCCGGTGGAGATGAGTTCCACACCCGCCTCTGCCAAAACCTGAGCCAATGAGGCCAAACCAGCCTTGTCCGAAACCGAGAGTAGCGCGCGTTCGATTCTCGCCATAGATAGACGCTAAATTCCGTCAGAAGGTCGCCCGCCGTCAAACATCAAATCGCTTGGCCCCGATGGCGGGGCGCGCGAAGTTTCGGCTTGATTTGGACGCCCAACCTGTGTATGTAGAGATCCAATATGCAAGTCACCGAGACCCGATCCCCCAGCATCTTCAATTATCAGGCCGGGACAAAGGTCCGCGCGCGGTCGGGTTCGGTGGAGTCCAGCACGGTGCATGCGGCACCGGATGCGGTCGCGGAACCAATGACCCAGCATCCGCGCCAGTCCAATTCCAGTTTGGACAAGAAGATGGCTGATCTGGGTCGAATCCAAAACGCCTTCATCGCGGCGCTGCGAAGCGGCCGGGATTTGGAGCGGCATTTCGAGCCTATTTTGTAGGCGACCGATCCTCCAGCCAGAGAATCGACCTGCCTTGGGTCAGTCGTCCTCCTCCGTGCGTAACCCGGGTAAATCTTCAATCGATTCGGGTTATTTTCCGAGTTCGCCGCCTCCGCCCCCGCCCCTCAACTCAATTTACTCTGGGATTTCTGACGATTCCCGTTTTGAGGGTGGTCCGCCGCAACTTGCTCCTAAAACGATACTCTTCGAAACGCCCTGGGTGTCTCGAAGAGTATCGCCGACCGGTTGGTTCAACGGTGTTCTAGGGCGTTTGATGGATCAGGGTGGCGCGTTTGGCCTTAAGAAAATCGGCGACGGTACAAGCTCTCTCCAGCTTCGTTGGAACACCTTTTTGTTTGAGATTGTTCAGTCGCTTGTAGTGAATCAGCGTTTTGCCAACATCGACAATCTGGATGTGGGCGTCCTCCAACTTCCAGAGTTGACCCTTCTCTAACGCCACAGGAGCTATTCTGCTTTTTGTTTTCATTCTGTTAACCATTCTGACCACCAAAGGACTCAAAAGTTCAACGAGCCGCCTCCGCACCCCGGTTTATTGCGATACACCCCCCGCCGGTTGACTGACGCTCCCGAATGCTGGACAGCAACCCAGTGACTTGTATCATGTTTTTCCGTTAAGTCCATACAAACGTCTGATAAGACAGCAGTTCTCATTTTGACAAGTATGTCGTCCCGGCTTCAGCCGGTCGCCACGTGAAAACCGGCTGAAGCCGGGACTACCTGCGTGGAACGGACCGTGTCCTGAGTCAAAATGAGAACTGCTGCTGATAAGACGCTCGCTGAACCCGATGGTTTCATGCTCGGATGAATCGGGCTGACGAACGTTCCATAATTATGCCAATCCCTTTGGAAGAGGTGGGGCGGATCCCGGTCGCGGGAGACAATGCCGCCATCGCCGGTCGCCGTCTCGATGCCGGCACTTCGATCGCCTTCGACCAGCGAGTGTTTTCCTTGTCGCACACGATCTTGGAAGGCCATCGCTTTGCGATTACCCGGATCACCCGGGGCGAACCGTTGCTCTCGTGGGGGTTGCCGTTTGGCCTCGCCCTCCGCGACCTTGTGCCGGGGGATTACCTCTGCAACGCCAAGATCCTGGAGGCTCTGGGGCAACGGCACTTGGATTTCCCGCTGCCCCAGGAGCCCAACTTCAAAGACCATCTCGTCCGATA
>CAYHFE010000615.1:0-4693 GCA_964355375.1 uncultured Verrucomicrobiota bacterium | reverse complement strand
TGTACAAGTCCTAAATAGCTTTATATCAATGATTTGCACTAATTCAATGGCAGTGCACCCCGTCCCTCTCCCATCCGATGGGAGAGGGTGCCCGCAGGGCGGGTGAGGGTCATGGTGTCTTCCATCCCATTGACTCCTCTGTAAGAACTGCCGCCTCTGCTGGAACAAGGATTGACTTCGGGGCCGGGGAAGCGTGTTAATCGTGTCCATGATCCACACCCATCGGAGAGACTTCTTGAAGCAGACTGGCGGCGCGGTGGCCAGCATGGCCGCGCTGGGATTGAGCCCATCCCTCAACGTCGCGGGCGCCAACGAAAAGGTCGTCCTCGGCGTCATTGGACCGGGCGGGCAGGGGAGCGGCTTGCTGAAATCATTCGCCGCGCAAAAGGACGTCGAGATCGCTTACGTCTGCGATCCGGATGCGAATCGCCTGAGCGCGGCCGTCCGGGAAGTGGATCGTTTGACCAGTCGCTCGCCCAAAGCGGTGAAGGATCTGCGCCAGGTCCTGGCCGATTCGGCGGTGGACGCCGTGATCGTGGCCACGCCGGACCATTGGCATGCGCCGGCGACGATCCTGGCCTGCGACGCCGGGAAACATGTCTATGTCGAGAAGCCTTGCGCGCACAACATCCGCGAAGGCCGGTTGATGATCGAGGCCGCCCGGCGGCACCGCCGGGTTGTCCAGGTCGGGACGCAAAGCCGCAGCACCGAGCACGTCATGCGGGCGATGGAGCTGCTCCGGAACGGCGCGATCGGCGAGGTCCTTGTCTCCAAGGCATGGAACAGCCAGCTCCGTCGAAATATCGGACACGCGCAACCGTCCGCACCTCCGCCCGAGCTCGACTTCGATCTTTGGGTGGGACCGGCGCCGATGGTTCCGTACCAGTCCAACCTCTTGCCGAGCATTTGGCGTTGGTGGTTCGCGTTTGGTTGCGGCGATATCGGCAATGACGGCGTGCATGACATCGACATCGCCCGCTGGGGCTTGGGCGTGGACACCCATCCGTCGCGCGTGGCGGCGCTGGGCGGCAAATACTTCTTCGATGACGATCAGCAATTTCCCGACACTCAGTACGTCGCCTTCGAGTATCCCGGCGATGGCCGGGTCGGCCACCAGAAGCAACTCATCTTCGAACAGCGGATTTGGTCGCCTTACGTGCAAGAGGGCCATGAGAATGGCAATGCCTTCTATGGCACCAAGGGCATGATGATCCTGAGCAAGGGCGCGGGTTGGCAGCTCTTCGGGCCACGCAACGAACCGCGCGAGAAAATGTCCGGCAAGGCGGATAGTTCGGCCCACCATCGGAATTTCCTGCAATGCCTCAAAGACGGACAACGTCCCCAGGCCGACATCGAAATCGGCCATTTGTCTTCGGCCTTGAGTCATCTCGGCAATATCGCCACGCGGGTGGGTCGCGTGCTTCATTTCGATCCGAAGAATGAGCAGTTCACCGGGGATGAAGAAGCGGCGCGCCTGGTTCGGCGAACCTATCGCGAAGGCCATTGGGCCGTTCCCCGCGGCGTTTAGGACGTGTATGAAAAGTCCAGGCCAAGGGTAGGAGTCAGGTGACGAGACTCTGATTTCCCAGGATCTGTCGGCGAACGGCGATTAGAGGATTCTCCACGAGAAGCTTTTTGAATTCCATCGAGCATCGGAGTCTGGTCGCCTCGACTCCTCCGACCGAAACGATTCTCCCAACCAGCGGTGAGCCCGCGCCGGTGCGGACTTACAGAGGAGTCAATGGGATGGAAGACACCATGACCCTCACCCGCCCCTGCGGGCACCCTCTCCCATGGGATGGGAGAGGGACGGGGTGAGGGCATCGTGTGTTCTATCTTGCGCACCCCTCAGTAATCCAACAGCTTTTCGCCCCGGGTGTATTTCGCGACGGCGTCCCGATTCAAGGTCAATCCCAGGCCTGGAGCCTTGGGGATGGCGAGCATCCCGTCGCTGTCGAGGTGCCAGCCCCCTTGGGCCATCTCGTCGATGAACGGCGAGCCCGTCAGATACTCCACCAAATCCGTGTCGGGAAAGGCCGAGGCCAACTGCAAATCCGCGGCCAGCCCGACGGCGGTATTCCAGCCGTGGGGAATGAACCGCACCCCGCAATCTCTGGCCATCCAGGCGATGCGCCGTTCTTCGCTGATGCCGCCGACCTTGGTTACGTCGGGTTGCACAATGTCGAAGGCGCCGCCCTGGAGCCACGGTTGAAAGGACTGACGCCGCGTCAGGACTTCGCCCCCGGCAATCGGGACCGGCGCCCGCTGGCGCAATTGCACGTAATCCGACAGGGCATCCGGAGGCAACGCTTCTTCAAACCAGGCCACCTGATACTCGGCCAGCATTTCGGCGGTGCGCACGGCCCATTTGTAGCCTTGCGGCCAATAGGCGTCGCTCGCTCCGGCATCGACCATGAGCATCGATTCCGCGCCGACCGCTTCCCGCGCCGCTCGGACGATGGCTTCGTCCAAGGCGTCGTCGCCGCGTCGCCCAAAGGGTCCCCAGCCGATTTTGAAGGCGCGAAAACCTTGGGCCTTGATGCGACAGAGGTGATCGGCCAGGGCGGGCGGTTCATCCATGAGGACCGAGGCATAGGGTCGAACGCGGTCGCGATAGCGCCCGCCAAGCAATCGCCCGACCGGTTGGCCGGTGGCCTGTCCGAGGAGATCCCAAAGGGCGATGTCAATGCCGCTAATCGCGTGGGTGAGGGAGCCCCCGCGTCCGAGCCAGAACGTATTCTGGTGAAGCTTCTCGCTGACCCGTTCCGGTTCGAGCGCGTTCTCGCCCCGATACAACGGTTCGAGGACATTCAAGGCGGCGCGGACCAAATGATCGCTCGTGAACACGCTCCCCAGGCCGATGGGACCCTCCTCGGTCTGGACGGCGACCAAAGTATGGACGCAATCGTCCGGCTTGAGTTCGTTGCTCCAACCGCCCTCGGGAGTGGCGCCGCGCAGGCCGGCGCAACGGATTTCGCGGATCCTCATTTGGCGCAGGTCAGTCGCTCGGGAGGCGTTTGGAAGGCCCGGGCGCGAAAGAGGAAGTCCACGATGTTGCCTTCGTGCGGCTGCAGCCAATCGAGCTTGATCGTCGGGATCGGGCCGATGTTCAGGCGGTCGATATGGGTCGCTTCCATCAATTGGCGTTCCCCATCATGGTCCTCGGTGATGGCGCTGCCCACGACGATGTAACCATTCTTATCGATCATCTGTTCCTGCGGGCACTGCACGACCGTCACGTAAGGGAACACGTATTCGCTGATGGCGATTTTCCTTTCGGGCGAATCGCAATGAATGACCCAGGGACGCAAATAAGCGCAGCGCTCTTTCTCTACCAACCGGGAGCCAAACTTCGCGGTCATATCCTCGACCCCGTCCTCCTTCATGCGCTCGAGGATGGAGGCGTGGAGGCCTTGCGCTTGGCCGGCGACGGTGAAAGCGGCCAGCGTGGCGGTGGGATCTTCGGGCGGCTTGGGGTCCATGGGACCGAGCCGTTCCGCCAAGGCTTGGGCGATCTCCTTGGTGTGGCGCGACGCCCAGACGGCCGACGTGTTGATGCAGCCGCGGCCGCTGTTGAGATAAACGCCATCGGCGATGAGATCGATGTACTTCTCCCAGTGGTCCACGACGTCGTCGCCCAGCAGGACTTTGCTGAAGCCGGGGCCGTGGACCTGGACGCGCGGGTTGCCTTCGTATCGTTTGACCGTTTCCGTGCTGCCGAAGATCTTGACGCGCTGGCAGCGGTTGACTACTTCCGCGCCCATCTCTCCGCCCCCGGGATAGATGCTGATGGCTTCGCGCGGCACTCCGGCTTCAAAGAACGCCGCGGCCATGCGGTAGGGCGTCCAGGGTTCTTGTGGTCCGGGCTTCAGGATGAGGCCAATCTGCATGGGAATGACCGGCATCCAGAGCGTATGAACCCCGGGCGAGTTGGAGGGCAGGACCAACCCGAGCACGGGCGATTGCGCTTGGTAGCTCACGATGACTCCGCGTGATTCCATGCCATAGCCGCGGGAGAGGATGTCCAGGTCCAGCCCGCGCGTCAGACAATCCAGGATGCGATCCATGTTCGAGAGGACGAAATGGTTCTTCGCCATGTTGGCCTTGCACATATGCTCGGGCAGGCCGGTGGAGGCGGATTGCTGGCGGGCGAAATCGTCCGGCGATTGAGTGCGGTCGCCCATCGGCAACGTGGCGTCTTGGTAGAGTTCGCCCGCCTTCTTCATGATCTGGATCAGGTCGTGACACGAGATTTCACGCAGGACGTCGCGGGCGCGCTGGGCCTTCTTGATATCGCGAGTCAGCAGACCCGGATTGGCCTGGCTGACCTGAGCCAGGGTTTCGCCCGTGATGAAGTGGACGACCTTGTCCGTTTCCAGGCTTTCGTAGGGTTGTCCCCAGCGGAGAACAGGAATTTTTACCATAGCGTTGTTACCGTAATTGATCCGATCGGAAATTTGACAATGCTGCGTCGGGTCATTCACCCCGGTTCGACGACCTGCATCAAGCAAATTTTTCCCGAGGCCGGCTTGGACGCACGCTCTTTGGCTGCGCGACGCCAAGCAATTGACAGAGAGCATTCTGAACCAGCTTCGCGCCAATATTGGATGGGAAATTCTCCGGGACGCAACGCAGCAGTTCTCATTTTGACTCAGGACACGGCCCGTTCCACGCATGTAGTCCCGGCTTCAGC
>CAYHFE010000614.1:0-4694 GCA_964355375.1 uncultured Verrucomicrobiota bacterium | reverse complement strand
CCCATCTGCCGAGCGCCCGGCGCGGCGAGCGCTTGCTTCCAGCTGGGGCGGATGCGCCAACTGTCGTTATGGCCGTAGCTGTGATGTCCACCGGCCAGATACGAGTAGTAGGCCTGCCGCCGCACCCACAGCGGTGTGACCGCAAAGCCGTACTCCTCGCCGGCTTCGTAAGCCCCCTCGGCCATGAGCGTCGGCAAGAGCAAGAAGACTGGAGGCATTTTCATAATGATGGTCTCGAGGTGCAGCTTGGCCGTGGCGCCTACTTGGTGAAGATGATCTGCCAAGCCTGGTTTTCCTCGACGTTCTCGATCGTGAGCGTCGCGCCATTGCCGTTTCGTTCCAACTTCCAGCCCTTGGCCAGGGGAATCTGGTCTTCTTTGAGAATCCCTTCCAGGTCGGTGCCGGGGATCAGTTTCACGGTGATGCCCGTCAGGGGCATGTTCTTGAGCTGAAGAGTGATCCTTTGCGAGTTCTTTTCGATGCTGCCCAGGAGAATCTCCGCCCGCCCGGGCGATCGGCTCGCCAGTGCGGCCAACGCTTTGCCGCCGCCCTCCACTGCCACCCGCGTCTGCCCTTTCGTTCTGCCATACCAGCGGTACACGTGATAGGCCGGGTGGGGCTGGTGATCGCGTGTGACGATCCCGCCCAGGTAGTCGTCAGCCTTGCCCCAGTTGGCTCGGCAGGCGCGATCCACTTGGTACACATTCTCCAGGTAATGGAACCAGACGATGGCCCGGCCGGGATGCAGGCACCCAGGCTTATCCGGGCCGGCGCCCCATTCATCGCAGTGAATCTCCTTGATCTTCAGGCCAGGGTACTCGCGGATGAACTCGCGCATCTTTCCAAGCTGCCACCCGGCCTGCTCGGGGTAATGGGGATCCCAGCCGGTATAATGCCAGGCGAGATAACTGCATTCGAGATTGTTCGTGCGGCAATAGTCGAGGAAGGAGCGGTATTTGTCGTAAGCAGGATAGGCAAACCCCGGCCCACAAATCTGCGCCTTGGGATCGGCCTCGCGCAGGGCCTTGAAGGCGTGCGCGTACAACTCGTAGTACTTCTCGATCGGCTTGTGGCTGATATCCGGCTCGTTGACCGGCTCCCAGATGATCGTGCCGGACCGGGCGCCCACCTGTTTCACCAGTTTCTTCACGTCCGCCTCGTAAATGGCCCAATCCGTCGGCTGGCTGCGGATCAGATCGCTCATGACGAGCTTGTAGGCGCCGCCCAGCGACTCGACCCGATCGACGGCCGCTGTCAGGCCCTGGCCGATCCGGCCCTGATACTGGTGCCCGATGCGCCACAATGAGATGTTCATCGGCCGAAGGATCTCGTCCGGGGTGGAATCACGCAGGCCGCCAAGGAAGCCGACTCGCGGCGAAACGGGCCTCTCTTCCGCGGAAAAATCGATCGTCAGTATCTTGCCGTTCCCCTCCGCGGCCGGAGTGGATTGCGCCAGGCCAACCGCCACGGCGATCAGGACGAGGGAAGGGAATACATTCGTCATCGGGTGAATCAGGAGAGAGTGGCTGGAGTTCTTGATCATTGTGTCCATTGTCGTTCTCCATTCTTCATTCGCTAGCTGCTGCTTCAAGAAAGAACCAAAGGCATGGCCCAGTTGGGCGGGCTGTCCAGCCATCGAGATCATTCTTCCCTTCCCGGCGCGTGCCCGTGTCCCACGGGTTATAGTCGATGAGAACCTTCACGTTGCGCCGGTGGCAGCGGCGGCTGAGCTCGCGCAGGCCGTTCAACCCGCCCGGCATGTCGCGGTAGAAATCGAACTGGTTGCGATCGTCCACGCCAATCCGCGGATAGGCGCTCATTCGGAAAACGCCCGGCGCAACGTGGCCGGCTCGCGCAGGATGACATTGAGCCAGAGGGTTGTCCCATCCCACGCCCAGTCCTCCGACGGCAACAATGACTCATCACGCTGTTATTGGCCGGGAGGCGCAACCGCAGCGCCGCTGAAGCGAATCTCTTTGACGTGCGGGCCCATGGTAAGATGCGCCTCCTGAGCATTACCGACGGGCTGGCCGTTGAACCGCAGGTTCTGGATCGTCACGCCTTCGACCCCGTGCTCGGCGTCGAAACCGCGGAACGACGATGGGGGCTCGCGACGGCTCGTCACGGCGATGTCTTTGAAGACAACGTCCCGCACGGTGCCGCGATCCTGGTCTTGCGAGTAGGGATTCTTGCGGATCACGATCTCAAAGAGCGTTGGGCAATACGTGCCGCCGGGCTTCTCGGGGTACCGCTCATCCTTGGTCTGCTGCATCCGCGGGGGCGGGTTCCAGTCGTCGATCTCCACCCGGATATTCTCGAACCGCACGCCCCGGACCATCGCCCGGTCTCCGTGCTGAATATCCATGGCGATGTGCGTGGTCCGGACAATGTCACAGTCCTCGAAGACAATCCCCGCGATCTCCGGAGCGCAGGTCTCGGCGCCGATCTCCATGGCTCGGCCCCAGTCGCACCAGACGACACAGCGGCTGAAACGGACGTCCCGCACGGGTCGGTCGCCGAAGGAGCCCTTCAGGCCCTTGAGCACGAGGGCGTCGTCGAAGGCGCGGACGAAGGTGTCCTTCACGGTGACGTTCTCGCTGTTGCACACGTCAATGCCGTCCGCGTTGTAGCGCCAAAGGCCGATGAGCTTAACGTCGGAGATCGAGACGTTCCGGCAGCCGAAGAGGCTGCAACACCAGACGTCCGGGTCGCGCATGACGATCCCTTCGATCACCGCGTCGGAGCAATCGGTGAGTCGGATAGCTCCGCCGCCCTGGCCCCGCTCGAACGGACCGACGTCGAGGATGCCGCGACCCGCGATGCGAATGTTCGACGCGCTACGCGCTTGGATGCTGCCGTACACGACAGCGCCCCCGGCCAGATAGACGGTCTGGCCGCTCTTCAGTTCGATGCGGCCGGGCCGATGAACGCCGGGCCCAAAGTAGCGCACACCTGGCGCGTCGGGCGCAGGGACGTCCTTCTCCGGCGGGCTGGCAAAGAGGTGAAGGGCGCGGTGCGTCCCGTCCACCTCCACCACCACCGGACGGGGCCGGTCGAGCGCGAAGATGATCCGGTCACCGTCCACCTTCGGCACGATCCCGAAAGAGGTGGGCCGCACGACCACGGACTTCGGGGCGCGGCGGCATCGAACCTCAACGGCGACCGGACCGCTCATGTCCCAGCAAGCGAAGGCCGCGAGTTCCGTCTGATCGAGTGGACGCTGATAGCCGGGCCACACCTGGTTGAGAGGCACGGCGGAAACGCGGCACGCGAAGACCGGGACATTCCGGCCGGCGATGGCCAGTCGATAGTCTTCGGAAAGCGCCTCGCCGGCGGGAGCATCGGCGGCCTGGACACGCGTCGCCGTTATGAATGCGCATGCGGCGACGAGAATGAGTGTTTTGTGCATCAGGAACTCCTCAAGTCTTCAGCCCGCGCAAGTCCACTTCGAGCCGTTTGTTTTCCTTGAGCAGCTCGTTCCACGTCAGCCGCGTCCGGCGCAACGCCGCTTCGCGGCCCAAGATGGTGGCGAGCGCGCCGTCCACCGCGCGGCGGACGGTGTCGTTGGCGAAGTTGTCGCCGACCACGCAGTCATAAAACCGGGCGATGTTTCGCACCGCACCCGCTTCATACAAGTTTTGCACGTCACCGCTGTAGCCATCCTCGCGGCCGCGCAGCAAAGCCTTTCCGCCATAGCAGAGTTGCGCGTGCCCGGTCTCGCCCATCACCTGGCAAAGCACCTCGAAACCAAACCGATTGTTCAGGTGATTGCCGCGATGGCCCATGATGATCCCGTTCGCGAACTCGAACACGATTTCGAAAACGTCATGGCTGTCGCCGTGCGGATCAGGCCGTCCAATGCGCGACAAACCCAGCGCCGCGATCGGTCGTTGCTCCGCCACCCACAGCGCCGCGTCCACGGCGTGAATGCAGGCATTGACGTGGGACCCGCCGCCGATGGCAACGTCGTTCACCCAGATCAGGCTGCGCAGGCGGCTTTCGATGGTCCCCGTGAGCGGCGGGTCGCCGAACGAACCGGCGAAGTACTGGCTGTTCACCTCCATGACCTTCCCGATCTCGCCCGCGCGAATCATTTTCACGACCTCAATGTTGTGCGGTTCGGTGGGAAGCTGGTAGTCCACCAGGAACACGCGCCGGCCCGCGGTCGCCTTCCGCGCCGCCGCCTCGACCTCCAGGCAGCCGGGCACATCCACCGCGATCGGTTTGGCCATGTAGACGTGCAGCTTGTGCTCGACGGCCGCGCGCGTGTGCTCGGGGAAAAAGCACGGCGGTGTTTCGAGCGCCACGGCTTCCACGCCGCTCTCCACGAGTCGTTGATAGCCGGACAGACCGGAAAACCGGCGGGCCTTGTCCACCCCCAACGCATCGCCGCAGGTGTCCGCCACGGATTGAAAGTAATCGGCCACGGCGAACATTTCGTAGCCGCCGTGCTTCTTGAACAATTTGGCAATCCAGCTTCCGCGTCCACCGCATCCCACGACACCCAGCTTGAGCTTGCGCGCGAACTCCACTGGTTTCTCCGGAGTCGCCGCCAGCGTTTCTGCCGCGCCACTCTGCCTAATGTTGAAGGACGAAGCAGCGGCGGTGGCCGCCAGCGTGCCGCCAAGGAAATCCCTGCGGGTGAGTGTTTGCCTGGATGAGACTGGAATTACCTTTGCATGTTTCATCGTTTG
>CAYHFE010000613.1:0-4703 GCA_964355375.1 uncultured Verrucomicrobiota bacterium | reverse complement strand
ACCGGCTATCTCAAGACGGTCTGTGACTACGTGCATCTGAACCCGGCGCGCGCCCGACTGGTGCCAGCGGACCAACCGCTGCGCCGCTACGCCTGGAGCAGTTGGCCGGCGTATTTGCTGGGGCCGAGCAAACGTCCGGCGTGGCTGTGCGTGGACCGGTTGTTGGGGGAATACGGGGTAGGGAAGGATAGTGCGGCGGGTCGGCAGAGACTGGAGCAGGCGCTGGAGGAGCGCCGCCGGGCCGAGGGCGGAGATGCGTTTCAGAGGGTTCGCCGGGGCTGGTGCCTGGGAGAAGAGGCGTTCCGGAAAGAGTTGCTGGCGCAGATGAGTGAGCGACTGGGAGCCGAACATTACGGGGCGGAGCGAGCCGAGAGCGCCCAGGAGAAGGCCGAGCGGATCATTGCGGCTGAGCTCAAGCGCCGGGGCTGGACGGAAGCCGAGTTGTCCAAGCGGCCCAAAGGCGATCCCACGAAAGTGAAGTTAGCCCAACGGCTCCGCGCCGAGACTGTGCAAACCGTGGCCTGGATTTCGCAGCGGCTAAACATGGGCAGCCGCGCCTATGCGAATCATCTGCTCTGGCGCGCGAAACAGGAACAGCCGAAGCAGCCAATAACAAGAACTGACCCCTGCGCGGCTACTGCACCAGCTTCCAGCCCTGTGCGGTCACTTCGAGACCCGTGTGGCCCGCGTATTGGTCGTACACCTTTTCCATTTCTTCCACGGAATCGAAGAAACCGACGATGAACGCGGCGCGGAACGATTCGCCCGGCTGGATCGGACGGCCGCCGAACTCCTCGATCATGCAGACATAGCCGCGTTGATGGCACCAAGCCTCGGACACGACGGAGGGCTCCAGCGTCATGCCCGCCAGCCACGGGCCCTCGCCGCCGGTCTTCGGATCGCGCAACCGATACGCGCGGATGAAACGCTTGGGAACCGGATTGCGGTCACGGCGGTAATTGAACTTATCCTCCGGTGGGAAATCCTTGAGAAACTCGCTCGACGGTATCTTGCCGACGTAACTCAAATAAACTTCGCTGAAAGTGTCGCCTTGTTTGTGCTTGATGTGCCCGGGCAGGTCGATACGCAGGAACATGGCGTCGCTGGCGTTGACCGTTGTGATCTGGTCGCTGGAAACGAAGTAGCGCTGGCCGGCGGGGAAAACGAGCGTCTGGTTCCATGTCGAGCCGATCGCTTTGCCGGGCGCGGCGATGTTGTATCGGTAGCTCATGGTCACGGCCGTGAAGTCGCGCCCTCGAATCAAGCGCGGCGAAAGTTCCTTGGCTTTCGTGCAAATTTGCGGCCCTTCGATGGATCGTTTGGGCGTCTTCCCGTGGTAGAGATTGTTGAAGAGATACGCGAGATCGCCCTGCAACTGGTCGCGATACGCTTCATCGCTGCCCGGTTCCATAATCCAGTCCACGATGTCCAGCCCATACCCGGCGTCACGAAACCCCGTTTTCTTGTCCAACATCGTTCCGGCGGAAACCCCGCTGACGTAGCCTTTCTTGCGCACGATCGCCTCGAGGGTGGAAGAGGAAATCGTGATTTGGTCGGCGCCGTCGGTGATCTCAAACGCCGATGGCTGGGCCGCGCAAATGTTGACGATGGAAATCGCGAGGGCCAGCCCGAGGCGGAAGAGTGCTTTTCGCATGGCTCTAGTACCAGCCAGCGATTGGCAAAAATCAAGCCCTTTTGCAGCCAGAAGACTCCGCTGAAGCGGTTGACAAACCGCGGCCATCGCCGCCGGTTGTCGCGACGAGGACAGGGAACAGAAGTGCCTGGTCTATGTTCAAGATGGGTTCCTCATTGCGATGGGCTGGCGGTGCGCTTCAGGACGGACTGACTGATGGCGTCGGCCAGGGCTTTCATACCCGCGTCACCCGGGTGTCCAGCAACCCCATCGTGCGTGAAGGAACGCTCGGAACGAGCCGCGTTGGCGGCCTCGCGACCGAGCGGACCGGCGTTGACGAAAATGCCGTCGGCCTCCTGACAGGCCTGGCTGAGCACCTGGTCCTTCACGGCATCCGCCCAGAAACAACTGCGCACGACCACCAGCGGATGGCGTTTCGCCAGGGCGCATCTCAGGATGCTCATCACCCCGGCCTTGAATTTCGTCTTGGCGTCCTCGGAGCCGAGCGCCGGCACATTTTCTCCGATGGCCAGAACCACCAGGTCGGGGTCGAATGCGAAGAGATCCTTCATTTGCCCGTCCACGTCGTAGGTCGCGTAGTTGCGCTCAAAATCCGCAATGTTCCTGACCATGATCTGGGGCGCGGACCCGGTATGCTGAGCGAGGGCGCGGGTGACGAGATGGACAAAATCCTTGTCCGCGGAACTGGCCGCCATGCCCCAGTTCCCGGTCCAGCCGATGTCCGCTTTGGGACCGTGCAAAGTGATGCTGTTTCCCAGGAAGAGAATCCGGCGAATGGCCGCGGGCTTCACCGCTGGCTCGGCGGTGACCGGAAACATGGAAATCCGGAACTTGGTGCAGCCGTAGGGAACGAGCGTGACTCGTTCCGGAGATTTCAGCTTGGCCGCCGGCAGGAGCGGCAGCCGGGGGGCTTTCGAGTCGGGGTTCCAGGCGATCTCGACGGCATTGGCCTTGAGCTTCAGGGGGGCCGTCAGCGGCCAGTCCCATCGTGCAGGCATGGCTGCGCGCTCCACCGTCAAGCCAGGCTCTTGCACGTCCAGCGCGAATTTCCACCGGGCGAATGGATCGGGCGTGTTGGCGTCTGTGGTATCAGGGATGGGCAGCGCGAAGAGCAGGGGGCCGTAAGAAACCGAGGCGTAGGGCACGCCGCGGGTGCTGTCTTCCTCCGGGATGGTTACCCGTGTGGCTCGGTGTGCGCCGTCGTAAGGGGCAGTTAGCGCGGTCTCGCGTCCGATCCTCACGGTGGCGGCCATCGGCAGGTGCAGGCGCACGGTGTCGCCCGGCTTCCAGGTCCGGCTGACGCGCGCGAAGCCCTTGGCGTTCCGTTCGACCGGGATGGCGGAGCCGTTCACGTTCAGTGTGGGAGCCGCGCACCAGCCGGGAATGCGGAAGTCGAGCGGGAAGGCCGCCTCCCGCGCTGGCTGCACGGAAATCTCGATGGTTTCGTTGAAGGGATAGCCGGTTTTGCAGGTGATCACGACCGGCACGCGGTTGGCCACCAGCGCGGACACCTTGCAGGGGCCGTAGCAAGTTGCCGCCAGGCCGTTGTCGTAGGTGGCCATCCAGAGATGCGTGACATACCACGGCACAATGCGATTGAGCGCGGCGGTGCAGCAAAGCGGCGAGTGCTTCCGCTGATAGGCGCCGCCTCCGGCCCTGGGGCCGTGCGGGAAGTCAGGCGAAAGATTGGCGAACCGGTTAGGGCTTTGAAAATAAACGTGGGTCTTGAAATCGCGCGACACCGTGGCCGGTCCCGCGTTGAAGAACGCCCGCTCAAGCCGATCCGCCATCCGGCCTTCGCCCGTCACCTGGAGCAGGCAAACCTGGCTCCAAACATATCCCGCCACATCACAGGTTTCACTGCCGCGGAACGCACCGGTAGGACCATACCACTCGTCGGAGACGGGGACGCCGTGGGGTTGCATGGCCACACGTTCGAGCAGGTCATGCCAGCCGATGGCGGCCTGGAGGTAACGCGTGTCGCCGGTCCACAGATACGCCACCGCCCAAGGAGTGGTGCTTTCGAGGAATTCGACCACGTGGGCGTTGTCCACGGTGGTGCCTGGCTTCAACTCCGGCGCGTTTCGGTACCGGTTCAGACTCGGCAAGAGCTTCGCCCCTTCCTTCTTGAACATGGCGTCGAGCGCGGCGGCGATGCCCTGGTTGCCCGTCCAAGAATAGGTGTCATAGGCCGGCCAAGGATTCGACAGGCTGCCGGTGATCCATCGCAGACAGTCGGGGTCGCTGGCGTAGGCTTTCTCGAGGGCCTCAAGAATGTGTGGGTCGCCGGACCCCGCGTAAAATCCCGTCATGGCGCGACCGAGCAGGCCACAGGCCCAGAGTGGCCAGCCCTCCAAGGCGGCGGTGACCGCTTTCCGGTCGCCGGGATTGTTCCGGTCGAGCCACCAGAGGAAGAGCAGGCCATGGGGGTTCATGTGGTCGGCCACGGCGCCGAGCCGCTTTTGGGCCTGCTGGATCAGCGCTTCGTCGTGCAAGGCGTAACCCAGGCGGGCCAATCCATCGAACCAGTAGCCGCCTCCTTCGTACGGCCAGGCGCCCTTGTACCAGAAGAGTCCTTCCCCGGTCATCTGGTGGTCGGGGGCCCAGGCCCGCTTGAACTCGGCGTCATATTCGTCCATGTGGCCGGTGAAGCCGTCCCGCGCGGCGAGGCACCAGTCGCGCAACCAGCCGGCCGGTTCCACCGCGCCGGGAGGCAGCGGGAGAAACGCTGGTCGCGTCGGCGGCTCAAAAGGCCGCGGCGATCTAGGTCGAAATTCACCCGTCAAACACTTCAAAACACCAATGAAACCCGCATAAACAAAGGGTTTCATTCACTTCCACGTTTCAAACGTCAATTCTAACCAATGCGGACGAATAGTCGCGAAATAGGCATTTTCTGGCAACCGTTGGCAACCGTTTCTTCCCCCGATACCGCCCAGATCCGTCCCGTCCCGTGCTGCCCCAGATCCCCGCCCGCAGCTCCACCGCCCAGGACCAGCTCGGCCCGGTGATCGTCGGCCAGTAACGTTACTCACTCCCAGGTAGCGGG
>CAYHFE010000612.1:0-4707 GCA_964355375.1 uncultured Verrucomicrobiota bacterium | reverse complement strand
GCCCGGCCGAGCTCAGTGGCGGTGATGTGGGCGTTGGCTTCGGCCCCGGCGAGGGCGCCGAAGCGTTCGTGAACGTAGAGCAATTTCATGCGGCGAGCTCGATGGGTTGGCGGCAGCCGGGCGGCAGATTTCTCATGGGGCGACAAGAGGATCGGCGGGAGGACGAGCCAGCCACCGGCTCAGCGCGTCCCGGGTCGCCGGCGCGCCCGCCAGGACGGTCTCCAGCGTCTTCGAAATCGTCTCGCCGTCGCCGGAGAGGGCCGCCTTCTCCAGCTCGGCGAAGGATTCCTGCGAGTCCATCAAGCCGAAAGAGCCACACAACCCCTTGAACGAATGAGCGGCCCGGGCCAGGTTCTCGTTCTTTCCGAGGGCTCGAAGTTGGCGGAATTCCTCCACCCGCGCGGGCAAATCGTTGACGAAGTCTCGGATCAGTTCCGTCACCGTTTCCCGATCCAGCTCCGCCGCCAGGCGATCGAGACAGGACAAATCATAGGAAGGAGCCGCCGCCGCCGTGAGTAGCTCCCCGGCCGGGGCCGCGCCCAGGATGTCGCGGAGCTGCGCGAAGGTAAATGGCTTGGTCAGGAAATCGTCCATGCCCGCCGCCAGACACCGCTCCCGTTCCCCCATGAGCGCGTTGGCGGTCAGGGCCACGATCCGCGTGCGCCGCTTCTTCTCTCCCGCCAAAGCGGCTTCCCGCTGGCGGATGATCTCGGTCGCGTGATAGCCGTCCATGACCGGCATCTGACAATCCATCAGAATCACGTCGTAATCGGTCCGCTGGCATGCTTCCACAGCCTCCTGCCCGTGGCGCACCAAGTCCGCCTTGCAGCCGAGTTTGGCCAGCATCAAGAGCACCAGCCGCTGATTGGTCTCATGGTCTTCCGCGACCAGAATGCGCAAGGAAGAAACTCGGGCCGGGGCGGCCGAAACCGGTCCGGCTCCGATGGAGGGGGCGATCGCCGCCGTTTCCACGACGGCCAGCTCGAGTTCGAACCAGAACATCGAGCCCTTCCCCGGCGCGCTCTCCAAGCCAATGCTCCCGCCGAGCATCTCGACGATGCGCCGGGAAATGGCGAGCCCGAGTCCCGTGCCGCCATGGCCTCGTCCCGCGCCGCTCTCGAGCTGGGTGAAGGGAGTAAACAGCCTGCCTTGGGCGGCCTTCTCGATCCCAATCCCCGAATCGCTCACCTCAAAACGCAATCGCGCCTGCCGGCCTCTTCGCGCCAAACATCGCACGCCCACCGCGACGGCGCCGCGCTCCGTGAATTTCACGGCGTTCCCCACCAGATTGACCAGCACCTGCCGCAGCCGGCCCCAGTCGCTGTGCAGGCCCCGCGGCACGTCCGGATCGAGCGTGAGCGTGAGCGAGAGCCCTTTGCCCAACGCCCGAGGCCTGAGCAGCTCGATCACGCCGTCCAGGAGCGGCTCGAGGGAAAAAGCCTCTGCCGTCATCCGCAACTGTCGCGCTTCGATCTTGGAGAAATCCAGGATGTCATCGATGATTTGCACCAACGCCTGACCGCTTTCACTCACGGTCCCGACGAATTCGCGCTGGCGCGCGTCAAGCGTCGTGTCGGCCATCAGCTGGGTCATGCCGATGATGGCGTTCATCGGCGTGCGAATCTCGTGGCTCATCGCCGCCAGAAACTCGCTCTTGGCCCGATTGGCCGCCTCGGCCGCTTCTTTGGCCTCGAGCAAGGCCCGCTCCGCCTCCACCCGGGCCAGGAACTGGCCGATCTGGTCGCCGACGGCCCCGAAGACGAGGAGCAAAGCCTCGTCCGGCTTCTCAATGGCGGCGCTGAAGAACTCCATGACTCCCCAGACTTCTCGGCCGACTCGGATAGGAAAACCGAAAACGCCCCGCACCCCTTCCAAAGCGTCCACCCGGACCCGGGGAAGGTTCGAATCCGCCAGGACATCCTGGATCCAGATCGGCTCATCCTGATTCCAGACTCGCCCGGGCAGGCCCACTCCCGCCGAGAATCTGACCTCTCGATGGGCCGACAGGAATTCGGACAACTTGGAGGAGGATGTCTGCCAAAACCCTTCGCATTTGACGTGGTTGCGGTCCGAATTCACCCGCCAGACCGCTCCCGCCTGCCAGCCCAGGTTCTCGCAAATCGCCTGCAGCAACTGAGGGGCCGCCTCGGCAAAGGTTCGCGACTCCACCAACGTCCGGACCACCCGGTACTGGATCGCCAGCCGGCGTTCCGTTTGCCGGCGTTCGGTCACGTCGCTCTCGATGGCCATGAAGTTGGTGACCTGGCCCTGGGAGTCGCGAATCGGCTGGATTTCCAGGCTGACCCAGTATTTGCCGCCCGCCTTGGTGTAGTTCAGCACTTCCACGCGAAAGCCTTCTTCCCGGCGGATTCGCTCCCGCATGAACGCCACCGTCTTCGGATCGGTCTCGGGTCCCTGCAACATCGCCCCCGGCGTCTTTCCGCGCACATCGTCCACGGTGTAGCCGGTCAGACGGGTGAAGCCTTCGTTGACCCACTCCGTCCGCCCCTGGGCGTCGGTCAAGATCACCGCGTTGTCCGTGCGGGCGGCGATGAGCGCGAGCTTGCGCAGATCGCCCTGCTGGCGGCTCAGCTTCTCATTCGCCTCCCGCAAGGCGGCGCGCTGCCCTTCCAGTTTGCGAGTCAGCTTCTGCAGATCGGCCACCGCCATCTTCTTCGATTGGAGAATCTGGAGCAGATCCAGCGCGGGATCATGAATCGCGAAATCGGCAAAACGGAGTCCAAGACGTCCAATCTCCTCCGGCTCGACAATCCAGGGCGAACCGAGAAAGACCATCAAATCACCCTTCTCCGAGAGCCGGAGCATCTGCCCCCGCAAGAGAACGCCCACTCCCGTGACCTCGATCAGATGGAGGGTCGCCGGCTCGCCCGTGAGCTTCTGGAAATCAAAGGGCAGATTGGGGCGATGGGGACTAAAGACCTCCGGAAAACGGGCGCCCGCCCGGACCGCCGGACCGAGGCGGGCCAGCGAATGCCCACATTGCAGGATCACCCAGTCCTCGCGAAAGAGCACGTGAAACGGAAAGATCCTGTCGAAGGCCTCCGCCGTCAGGCTGATGCCTTCCGCTATGCCCATCGTTACCATGTGATGGAAAACGAATCGTGGTCAGCCCCCCGCTCTCGCGACTCGAGCAAAGAAACCTGCACGGGAATGCCGAACATCTTGCCCAGGCCCCTGACGAGACCGATGACGAACGGCGTCAGCCCGGCCCGGTGGCTGTTGTAGTGGAGAACCAGCGAACGCTCGGCCACATCCGTGACTTTGAATTCGGGCGGCTGCAGCCGGGGATAAATCATGACCACTCGTGTATGAAAATTGGGCAGATTGACCAGAAAATCGCGAAGATTCTCGCCCCCCGCATCGAGCATGGCTCCGTAGCCCTCGCGGGCCGTGTTCAAAACCCAATGCTCCCCAAAAGCCTCCAAAATCTGCTCGGCCGGGGTGTGGGTCAATTCGCTGGCCGCCCCGACCAACCGATAGGTGATCGCGTCATCGTAAGCTTCATTGCTGACAAAGACCTCCACGTCCACCCCGGCGCGTTCCTTGATCGATTCCCACAGGGCCTCGCCGTGGTTCGCGCACACCATCTCTTCGATGGCTTTGTTCACCATTCCGTACATAAGCGATTCATAGCGTCGGGCCCAAGCGATGTAAACACGTGTTCTCCGCAGACCAAACCACCCCATGCCCCGCGCCAAGGGGACGACGACAGGACTCGACTCATCCGGGCCGATTCAATCCGATCGAGTCTGCGGAACCCGACTCCCCCCCTCAACACAGACGGCATGCCAATCGGTCTTCCCCAGCCCGCTTTCCCGTGAAAACCATTGGGCATTGACGGTCTGAAAACCGGCACCGACATCGCAGAAACTGCCCTCAACAGGGCGTAAACCCGAACTTTCAGCCCATAAATCGCCGTCGGCAGCCCGTCAATCGCCACCGACCGGCTGTAGATCCGCATCAAATCCGCGAATATCCGCATCGAACACAATTCACGGGAGGCACGTGGCTCGAAGATCCACGTGCGTTCGTGGGAGGTCGGCCTGCAAGGCGAGGCTGTGTTTCCAGCGAGCCGCGACGGCGACCGCGTTCGTTGGTCTTGGCAGTAGCCTTCGCTGGGATTCGGGTCCGTTCACCCCGTCCTCAATGGCCTGGAAACGCAACGTGGAAGGACCTCTTTGAGTTTGTGGGCTGGACCGTGGCTTCGGAGAGGGAGTTGGGTTTTCCGACGGGTTCCCACTGGCCGGATCGCAGGTTCGTCGTCCATTCCACTGCTGGGCCTTCTCAGATGGGTTGTCCTCCCTGAGGAGCCAGCTGGTGGCCCCCGTGAAGCCATGGCTCCTCGGGGGCTGGCGATAGCAGGAGGTTCCGCCGCGCCATTCGATCGCTTGTCAGAGTAGGCCGATGGTTCCGTCCGCCACAGGCCGGAACGGATTTCCGGTCACGGTGCCGGAGGCGTGCAAGGTTCCATTACGGCAAACCGCTTCATGTTGATCTCGAACGGCACGCACAGGAACGGCACTTGGCCCGGATCCGGCAAGCCGTCGTCGTCCAAGTCCTGATCGTGCATGCCAAAGATGCCTCAGAGCCTGTTTTAAAATTGAAAAGGGTCCTGCGGCGAGGGATTTTGGTTGCGGCCAAGGCGGCGAGACCGGAGCATCCCCGCAGCGGGCTGTGACGGTCGAG
>CAYHFE010000611.1:0-4725 GCA_964355375.1 uncultured Verrucomicrobiota bacterium | reverse complement strand
GACAACTGAAATGCTGCCAGGTCCCAAAGGTGTCAACAAATTTGATGTCCACCATCTTGGCCCCTTGTTTGCGGGCCATCTCTATCACGCTTTTTGCTGTACTCATGTGTTCTGTATTTCTTTTCATTGTTTATTTAAGGCGGCTTGGCTGGGCCAAGAGCGGATTTCGTCCGCAAGATGATGACACAGCCAAGGCCGGAATGATTGGATCTGATTGCTCCCGATCAGAACCCGTGGTAGCCCTCCTCGCCATGTTCGGCAAGGTCCAAGCCGACGGTTTCCACTTCTTCGCTGATGCGCAAGCCGATGACCGCTTTCACAATCGAGGCGATGACGAAGGTTCCGACCACGGCGAGCGCGAGAGTGACGCCGATGGCCTTGAGTTGTTCAATCCAAAGGGTGCTGCCGACTACTTTGTCGAGGTTCGTGGCCAGATTCGCGTTGACCTCTTTGGTCGCAAGGAAGCCGGTGAGGAGAGCGCCCAGGGTGCCACCCACGGCGTGAACGCCGAAGGTGTCAAGGGCGTCGTCATAGCCGAACCAGGCTTTGATTTTGAAGCAGAAGAACCAGGGAATCAACCCGGCCGCGAGGCCGATGATGATCGCGCCATTGGTGTTGACGAAGCCGCAAGCCGGTGTGATCACGACCAAACCGGCGACCGCTCCCGAGCAGAAGCCCAGCACGCTCGGCTTGCCCCTCATGAACCACTCGGCGACGGGCCAGACGAAGGAAGCGACCGCCGTCGCGACGGTCGTCGTGACGAAGGCGTTGGCCGCGATGCCGTCGGCGGCGACCGCGCTCCCGGCGTTGAACCCGTACCAGCCGACCCAGAGCATGCCGGTCCCGACCATACAAAGGACCATGTTGTGCGGCGCGAGGGCTTCTTTGCCCAGCCCGAGACGCTTACCCAGCATCAAGCAGAGGATCAGCGCCGACCACCCGGAGGACATGTGCACCACGGTCCCACCGGCAAAGTCAATCGCCTTGATGCCCGCGTCCTTGTTCCAGACACCGTTCATGTAACCGTCCACGCCCCAGACCATGTGCGCGAGGGGGATATACACGACGAACATCCAGATCGTGACAAAGGCCAGGATGGCGGAGAATTTCATGCGCTCGGCGATCGCGCCAATGATGAGGGCGGGCGTGATGATGGCGAACATCAATTGATAGATCGCATAGACGTTGTGCGAGACCCACGCTCCGTAATCGGTGTTGGGATTGGAATCGACACCGCGAAAGAATGCCCAATCCAGCGAACCCCAGAACGACTTCCCGCTGTGGAAGGCGATGCTGTAACCGCAGGCCCACCAGATGACGGTGACCAACCCGGCGATGCCCATGCATTGGGCCAGGACCGAGAGGATGTTCTTTCGTCGGACCAGGCCGCCGTAAAACAAAGCCAACCCGGGCAGCGTCATGAAGAGCACCAAGGCCGAGGACGTCATCTGCCAGGCGTTGTGGCCGGGGCCGGCCCCGCTGATTTTCGTCGGAGCATTCGTGCTGGCATTGCGGGCGCCATTGTTGACGTAGGCCTCCAAGTCCTCGATGCGCTCCTGCAGACTTCGCTCCGGGGCGGGCGGGGGAGTGGCCGCGGGCGCGGCGTCGGCCGCGTTCGAGGTCAGACCAAGGCAACAGAAGGTCGCCGCTAAACTTAGGGTAAGAAGGATTCTTTTCATGCGTTATTGGAATTGAGATTTCGGTTTGATAGGGAGTGCCTAGACCGCTTGTTCGCCTTTCTCCTCGGTCCGGATTCGAATCGCTTCGTCCACCGGAGAAACGAACACTTTGCCATCGCCGATCTTGCCCGTCTTGGCTGTTTTCACGATCAAAGCCACGGCCGCGTCCACGCGATTATCGGCCAACACGAGCTCGATTTTGATCTTGGGCAGGAAATCGACGGTGTACTCGCTGCCGCGATAGATTTCGGTGTGGCCTTTTTGGCGGCCAAAGCCTTTGACTTCGCTGACGGTCATGCCTTCGATGCCGATTTCACCGAGGGCATCCTTCACTTCCTCCAGCTTGAACGGTTTGATGATCGCTTCGACTTTTTTCATAGGGTTAGGTTCAGGGTGTTTGGTTTCTGCTGGTCGTTTTCGGAGGCGCGCCGCCAGCAGTCTTATTCCAGCGTCGGCTCCGTTGGTTTGAAATAGATCGATTCAATCCACGGTTGGAATGCGCGGGGCGGGTGAATGAATCACGCTGGAAGATCGGATCTGATGGCAGAGCATGCCGCACTTAGCACGGCCAATGCCACGGCACTTTAGGGGAAGCTCGATCGCACCCAATACACTGATTAAGAAAACCTTAGAGAATCTCCTCCCGCGGGACCGTCAAAATGGACCATCGCTGATTTGAGCAGGCTGAAGTTTTTTAGCCAGTTCCCCGAAGAGCGAACGCGAGGATCGGCACCTCAACCGTAGATCACCATCTTGATATTCTCGGGAAGGCTGCGCGCCACTTCCGTGACCACGTTACCCTTCAGAAGATTGATCAACGACCGGCGATGCGAGGCGCCCAGAATGAGGAAATCGATGCCGAGCGTGGCGGACAAGTCGAGAATGGTCGCGGCAGGATCATCGCTGATGGCGTAGATCGGAATCACCGACACGTCATTTCTGCGGCCAAGTTCCAACATCGCGTACATGATTTCCGAAGCGCGCCGGTCTTCCTGCCAGCGCGGGCGCCCGCTCGATTCCACCGGCCCCGCCAAGGCCACCGCCAATTCCTTGACATAAAGAACGTAGAGCGCGCCTTTCCGGAGACCCGCCTCCTCGATGGCGAATCCGAGCACGGGAGTGAGCCCGCGAGCCGCCACCAGAATCGTATGGCCGCCGGCCAGATCGATCTGAAAATCGGGAACGGTCTCTGGAGCGACGGCGGCCGCGACTTCCTGACTGACGGTCAGGGTTCGCAATCCCGCCCTTCGCTGGGAATACGCGCGCAAGGCGAAACCGAGGCCGAGCACGCAGCAGGCGAAGAAGAGGGCGTCCGGCTTGGTCTTGGCCACCGTCAGTTCCACCGCGAACAACACGAGAAAGGTCAGGCCCATGACGCCGCGCTCATACCATTTCAAAAGCAGCTTGCGATTGAAGGTGCACGACCCCAGGTTCACCGTGATCGCCCCCACCACGCCAATGGCATACAGCCCCATGAGTGATTCGAGATCACTCGAGAAAACCACGACCAGGATCGGCAGAAGCACGGCGATGACGAGCGGAAGAATCGGAACCCCATGCGGGTTGAGCCGGGTGAAGGGTTTGGGCATCTCGCCATCGCGAGCAAGCATGTAACAGAGCCCGATCAACGCCGCCACCGCCGTGTTGACGGCGCTCAAGAGCAGCAGCCCGACGACGATTCCGACGACGATTCCGAATGCTTCGCCAATGGCCGGGGTGAAACTCAAGGTGGCGTACTGTTCGGCCAGGAAACTCAGCATGTCCTCCCATCGATCTTCCAGGCCGGATTCGAGGCTTTTCGGCAACGAGAGCATGGCCCACCCGAGGAAGGCCGTCCCCAGGACGACTTCGACCGCAACCGATCCGATCGCCTTGCGGCCGGTGGAGGCGACGCGTGGCTGCTCCAGACTCGCGCCGGGATCCAGCCTCATCACGCCGGTCAGATTAGCAATCGCTTCGACCCCACTCAGAGCCAGAATCATCCCCACGAACGCGAGCCAGTTCTTCCGAAAGTTTGGTTCCACCGGCTCAAGATTGACGGTGGAAAGATGGGGCAAGCTCAGCCCAATGATGATCAACACGACCACGACCATCGGGACCGCGAGCGACACCGCGACGCTCCCGCTATGTTTGGGACCGAAGTAATTGATGACCCCAATCCCAAGAATCATCCCGGCCGAAGCCCATCCGATCGCACCCTCCGGAACCCGCAGATAGCCCATCCCAGCCCAACCACTCATCGCCGCCGTGACCGTGAAATTGGCCACCAAGAGAAGGGCTCCCATGACCGCCAGGAATCGGCTTTGATCGCGAGCCGCGGAATAAACGCCGCCACCATCGGGAAAATGCTTGCAGATGACGACGTAGTTGTAAGCTACAAGCGCGGTCAAGCCGCACACCGCCAGGATGATGGGCAGGGATCGGTAATGCCCGATCGCGAACGCGCTGCTAAAGGCGAAACCGATGACGTAGGCTTTGCTGGTCCCCCAATCACCGTACAGCAGTCCGGCGGCCCGCTTCCAATCCAGGTTCCGTGGCCGATGAACACCTAGTCCCTCCATACACCTCCCCGGCGGGCGGAACGTATGACCAGCGATTGCCAGCGCCAACTCTCCGTGAACCTGGGTGGGGTGAGACTCTGTCTGCCCCTGATTTTCCAGCCGGCCAAGATTCCATGGCTCGACGGAGTTTCGCCCCACCGAAGGAACGAGTTCATGGTTTCAAAGCGTGCGCAGAGGGAAAGGAGGCTACCCATGATATGCCGGATTGCCGGCGGCGCAGGGCGGATTCACATTCAGATCAGGGCGATGGATTCCAGAATTCATTGACTGGCATTGGACTGTGCCGGAAAAGGAGGCTCGACGTCAATCTCACCCAACGAAAACCGCAATTCTCGTTTCGGCTCAGGACATTGTCCGTTCGACGTAGCGAGTCATGGTTCTAGCCGGTCGCCGCGGGAAAGCCGGCTCAAGTCGAGTCTCCAGACGTGCCGAAATGAGAACTGCTGACGAAAACAGTACTCGCGCGACGGCCGAATTATTATACA
>CAYHFE010000610.1:0-4729 GCA_964355375.1 uncultured Verrucomicrobiota bacterium | reverse complement strand
TCTAAGCGCCATTCCGGCCTGACCCTTCCTGAAGCCACATTCTGTGGGCAGACTGAGACCTTTGGGGACAGAAACATTGAGGACAGAAAGATGAGCAGAATCTTCCTGTCTCAAATCTTCCTGTCGAATATCAGACTTGGAATCGAAGACGAGTTCGCCGCCGAGCCAGAGGCGCGTTCAGAGCGGCTGGCCTTTACCGCGCCAGGTCCCAAGTCGCGGTGTGGTGGCCGGCGTCGTGCGGCTTGCCGGTGAGTCCTCTACGAACCATCCGCCCGTCCTGGTCGTAAGGGCTGGCGATACACGAACGTCCTTCGGCACGGTGGAGGGAACGGTCACGTCCGCGAAGAGGGAATGCGACAGAAACATTGAGGACAGGAAGAGGATGAGAGAGGCTCCCATGTTTCCGTCCCCATCTTCCGATCAAGGGCAAAGGTCCCAATATCCTCCCGCGGCGCTAGGAAACTCCAAAATACTATTGGATCTTAGTGTCCGCTCTGGGGTATGATTTTCTTCGTGTCTTTCATTCAGAATTCAGCCGACCAGGCCACCAAGAAATAGCGCGACTCGCACCCTGAGACGACGAGATGTCCGATGCCATGATCCAGCACATCGATCCAGAGGAGTTGTCCAGTCCGAATGAGATCGAAATCACTCCAATCCTTGCGACCCCGATGACCGGGCGAAATACCTCGCGAGCGCTGAACGTGACGGGCATCCACGCCTCCCCAAATGACCCAGGGGTGCCCCAAGATAGCTCAGCGGCTTTCCCAACACCTCAATGGAGCCATAGCTCCGGGAACAACCGGCAGAAACCTTTCGCGACATAATGCCGGCCCCGCGTCGAGAGACTCCGCCATGACCACAACTCCCGTTCATGAAATTGCGGCACTCGAAGGCAGCAATAAAGCCAGGCCGATACGAGTCAATTTCACCTATGAAGAAAGTCAAAAGATTTTGCAGAGAGCCCAGCTTCATCCAGATCAACATTACATAAAAAGCATCATTCTAAAACACACCATTCTCGCTTTGGGGGGTAATTCAGATATCATGGAAACCTTTCTCACCACCAGAAGCGGGCAAGATTCCATTGAGAAGCTTGGCACTCTAATTTATGGAAAAGAAACTCACACCAAGAACATCGAGCAGAAGGTGAGAAAGAAGTTGGGAGATTTGTATCAGAATCGATTGAAAGAAAGTGGTAAGACTTGGAACGCCGATGAGCAGCGGAAGATGGACCAGGAACTCAAGATTTGGATGAATGTTGTTTCGTTTTTGGTTGATCCGAGGACTACCATAGAACTTTTTCCACAAGAAGGGGATCCTCTGGTCATTCAAAGCGCGAAGAAATACCTGTTGGGCTACGGAGTCAATGATGATCTAAGGCGTGTGGCTGTTTTACTTGAGCTTTTTGAGCACATCAACGACATGTATCCCGAGAATGAAGAGCTGGCAGATTACACAATCACGGAACTTTACATCACGGCGGTTTTGGGACTCTTAAATCCGGGCCAGCAAATGGTGTTGGCGCCCGAGGACGTCTTCTGGGAGAGACCATTGAGGCCGGCGCTTGAGGCGGTGGTTCAGAAATATGCCGAGAAGCTCGGCGCCACAGTCGTTTTTGATGATGTCGATTCCCCTGAATTGGATCCGCGCCTGGATATCAACGCGAAAGCTAAATTAGGAGAAGAGCCCAGTAAGATTTCTTTTCGCGTCGGGGCGACCAAGTTCATAACATTTTCAAGTCACCTGGATGTGGGAGGCGGTCGGAGCTATTTGTTAACCCGAACCAAGGATTTTCTCTATGTCTGTTATCGCTATGATGACAATGGGAAGGTTGTGGATCAGGTCGATGTCGAATCAGGAGGCAAACTTGCCGTGAGAGATGATATCACAGCCTCGATTACATTCACAGAAAGTGGCATTGAACTTTCTAAATTGAGTCGGGAATCGCTCCACACCGTCTTTGTCATGGAGTCGGTTGTTTTAGGCCCCGAAGACGGCGTCAAGACAGGAAAGAATTTTATCCCGTTCGTTGTCACGATTACCAAGAATGTTGCCGAGAATCAAGGAACGGGGTCTGAGCCGATTGAGTTTAAGATAACAGGAATAAATATCAAAGATGACATAAGCGATGCCGACTGGGAATTCCTCTATTTGAGAGGGAGTCTCCCAGATGAGGTTAAAAAATATACAAAATCTGAGCAAAATCCTCCTGTGGGCGAAAAAGTCCGGGTTAAGTTCAAAGATGGAAAGATATTTTTCTTCCCGCCGGAGGAATCAACCCGGGATTTTGAGGTCAGACTGATCCAAAGTCAGGATCAGCAAACGATTTTTGTAATTGTCAAGGGCATTGAATCCTCGATTCGTGTACGGGTGTCTATGATTGACAAGGTCCTTCAGGCCGATGCGGGCTCACGAGGAGCAGCCGAAGGCGCCCAGATAGGTTTTAAGGGGGCGGAAGGAGACCCGGCCGCGCCAACGCCAGAGATATAGACCCTGGTGGCGGAAGGGCGCCGATGCGCTTGGCGATTTTGCCGCATTAAATGGAGAGTGCCCCGCCGCTTGTGGATGCGCTGTCGGGGTCAAGGATCCAGTGGCCGCCACGGGTTTGGGCATTTTCTGTCGCGGCTCTTCTTGATGGCGCCGGTGAAAGATGAGACACTCTTCGTCCATGAAATCACTCTTCTGGAAAAGCACACTTCTCGTTTCCGTCGTCGGCCTTTCGTCCGGTTGGCTCCTCCTCGCCCAACCGAAGGAGGATGGCTTCGTCTCTCTTTTCAATGGCCGGACTCTCCAGGGCTGGCATGTGAGCGGCCAAAGCGGTCACAGCCGCGCCAGCGGCCATAAATCTGGCGGCAAATGGGTCGTCGAAAACGGAGCTCTTACGGGCAGCCAGGACATCCCCGGCAACGGCGGGCTGGTCATCACCGATGAGCACTTCGGCGACTTCGAGGTTGTTCTGGAGATGAACAATGATTTCGGGCCGGACAGCGGCCTTTTTCTGCGCAGCACCGAGGACGGCAAAGCCTGGCAGGCCATGATCGATTACCATGCCGGCGGGAATCTCATGGGCATCTATGGTGAAGGCCTCGGAGCCAAACCCAGCGTGCGGAACTTCAGCTTCGCCGACAAGGTCACCGAGATTAAGCCGGTCCCCGGGCCGACACCTCTGCCGGTCCTTCCCGAATCGTGGTCCTCGTTCTGGCGCCATGGCCAATGGAACGAGCTTCGAGCCCGCATTGTCAGCAATCCTCCGACCATCACCACCTGGATTAACGGGGTCAAATTCATGGAATGGACTGAAACCACCAAACGTCATCCCGACCAGGGCGGCATCGCGCTCCAGGTCCACGGTGGCGGGGACCTCACCCAACAGTTTGTTCGTTATCGCAATATCCGGGTCAAGCGGCTCGATCTTTCCCCAAAGTAATCGGTTCACCCACGCGATTCCTGGCGAGATAGAATCGCTTGTCCAACCACCCGGTTGGGCGCATAGAATCGCGCGCCATGTTGCGCGTTCAGCCCATTGAATCTTTCGACCTGCCGGGTCTGCAGCCCTACCGCACCATGCGGCGGCCGATCGATCACCAGCGGAAACAGATCTTCGTCGCCGAGAGCGACAAAGTCGTGCGCCGCCTTCTGGAGACCGATCTGGTCGTGATCTCCGTCCTCTTGCCGGACAAATGGCTCCAGCTTCTCCGACCTCAGCTCGAGGCGCGGCCGGAGGAGATCACCGCCTACGTTGGCGAGAAGAAGTTGCTCGAAACCCTGACCGGGTTCTCGATGTACCAGGGCGTGCTCGCGGTCGGGCGAACCCCGGCCTCCGTGTCGATCGAAGCGGTTCTGGCATCCTCTCCCCGCCCGCATCTGCTCGCCGCGGTCGATGGTCTTTCCAGCGCCGAAAACTTGGGAGTCGTGGTGCGCAATTGCGTGGCCTTTGGCGTGCAAGCCTTGCTGGTCGGAGAAACCTCGGGCAGTCCCTATCTCCGCCGAGCGGTGCGCAGTTCGATGGGAACCGTTTTTCGACTGCCGATCATCGAAAGCGAGGGGCTTGCCCAAACCCTGGCTGACCTGCGCGGATCTGGGATTCGCAGGGTGGCGGCTCATCCTCACGCGGAGGGCAAGACGCTCAGCCAGGCCTGCCTGACCGGCTCCACCTGCCTCGTCTTCGGCAGCGAAGGCTGCGGCATCTCCTCGCGGGTCCTGGAAGCCTGCGACGAAGCGGTGGCGGTCCCCATGGCCAACGGGGTTGACTCGCTCAATGTCGGAAGCGCCAGCGCCGTCTTTCTTTACGAGGTGATCCGGCAAAGAGCCGGAATGTCCGGCTCCGCTTTGATGTCCTGAGATTTCTTCTGGGGGACGGACGATGCGCGACCTTTCTGGCGGTGCGGACTCTCGGCCGCTCCGGGTGCAGCTTCCATTCGCTTAGGAACCACGAACCGATCCTCCGCCTCGTCGAAAAAGGCTGGCACTCGAGGAGAGCAAGGAACGAGGACGAACATCCGTTGCATGCCGCGGTTCACGGAAAAGGAGAACCTCCAAAGAGGGGATGCGAATCGGTGCCATGAACCCATCCAACGGTGGGGCGAGACTCCGTCGAGCCCTGGAATCTTGGTCGGCAAAGAAGTGAGGGTTCGACGGAGTCTCACCCCACCGCCGGTTCATGGGTAGCGGACACCTCCAACGATTGGACGTGAATCGGGGCCATGAACCAAACGGTGCCCGATGC
>CAYHFE010000609.1:0-4731 GCA_964355375.1 uncultured Verrucomicrobiota bacterium | reverse complement strand
AGCGGCCTTTTCCGCGAAAACAGGACCCTTTTGAATTTTCAAACAGGCTCTGAGCCAGCCGATTCCTGGTTGAGCGGCGAAAACTAAAAAGGCCGGGCGCTGGCCTGGCCTTGGTGCGGCGAAGGCGAAATTGCTGGCACTGTGCAGCGATTGTTTTGACACTCTCCTCGACCCGCGAGGGCGCGTGTGCTCCCCGACTTCAATTCCATCGGCGGCTCATCGGATGATCAGGTAGTAGAGAGTGTCAGGCCGGAGCTTGATTTCTTGCGCTGGGCCCACGCTCGCGGCCGGGTCGCCGTTGAAGTCCAGTGCGGTCACCTTCAATTGCGCGGCGTCGGCCCGTTTGAGTTTCACGAACCCCTGCAGATTCCTAACCTGCCACGGATCTTGGCCGATGCTCTTGATCCGCTTCAGCCCTGGGGAAACCGGCTCGGTCTGGAATCCGGAAGTTTTTTCCTCGGACATGACCTGAAGCAGCATGCGGGTCGATTGGGCGAGTGGTCGTTGATCCAGGGCGGTCACGACGATGTGTCCCAGATCCAGATCGGATCGGACGGTAAGATCCCTGGTTTCAATCGAACCCGCCTCTCTCAGGGCACCACTCACTCCTTGAGCTTGGGCGGCGTCGATGACCAAGAATCCCTTGCCGTAATCCAGCTTCAGTTCGCCGGTCGAGCTCGTGACCGTTTGCGCAGCGTGATTGATTAAAGGTTTCAAGTCGGACACTCGAACCGAGCCGCGTTCGCTGGTGAAATGGACGTCGGCTCGACCGGCATAATGCAGCAAGGGATCAAGGCGTTGGCCGGGCTTGACTTCGGCGCCGAGCGGCAGGTCCTTCAGGCGAAGTTCGTCGAGCGCGGCCTCTTGCGGCAGCGGTGTTCCCTGAAGATTAACGAGGTCATTCCTGTTCAAGTGAATTTCGGCCAGCACCTGTCCCGATGCCACGAGTCCCCGCCGATAGATCAAGGCGGCGGCCGGAAACTGGCCCATCATGGCCGGGGACATGAGTGTCCAGGGCTGCATCCAGAAGTTGGGTTTGACGGCCCAGCGGGCGCCATCGAGCGCGAAATGGACGATGGCGTCGGTGTGCTGCAACGCGCCAAAGACCGCGAAATAGAGCGGAGCCTCCGATCGATACCGATTGGGGCGGTTCCAGGTCGTCTCGGAAATCATCGACGGTTTGCCGTCGTAGTGGGGATCCATGGTGGGATGGACGAATTGCCGGGGCTTGGCCGGATCCTCGGCCTCGAAGCGCAGCGCGCTTCGGTCCGAGTAGGTGTGACCGTCGCGAATGGACCATTCGGCGTTTGGCCCCTTGTGGTTGCTCGCGAAGTAGCCGTGGCGATCGATGAAATCACCCCCGGTGTAGCTGAGTTTCTCCAACGGCCCGAACACCTCGGGACTCGCCGTGGACCAATTCGAGGCCGTAATCGGGGCCTTGCAGCCAAGCTGGCGCAGAAACGCGTAGGTCTCGCCGTAGAACCGGGTCTGGAGCTCGAGCAAGAAGGCCGCGGTGTCTTGGTCGCGGACGGTCTTTTGGTTGAACATATTCCAGAGCGGACGAAAGCCCATGCGGCCCTCGGCCGGCGCGTCTCGCTTCACTTTCAGGCCCTGCCATCGGGTCAAGGTGGCGTCGAGCGAACCGTGTCGGCGAACGAGCCAATCGCCAAATTGCTTCTCGAGAAGGCGCCACTGCTCGTCCGGCAAATTATTTTCGGCGAAGGTCCAGAAAAAGAAGGAATCTTCGTTCTGCATCTCGAGTCCGGCCAGGGCCGGCTCTTCCACCAAGGTTCGGCCGGTGAGGGGATTCGGGGTGGTCAGGACCGCGCTCCACCATCTCCGATATTGAGCTTGGAAATCGGGATTGAAGAAGAGGGCCGCGAACGGATGTTTCTGGCCGTCATACCCGCGCAGCCAGGGCGTGCCGGGCTTGGGCGTCAGCCAAAGCGGAAAATAGATGGAGAGGTGAGTGTAAATGCCCTCGGCTTTCATCGCCGCCACGATCTCGCTGAGATGCTTGGCCTTGGCCAGATCGGGCTCTCCATCCTTGTCGAAGCAGGCGCCATGCAGTCGGACCAGGTTGACCCCGCGCTTGGCCAGGAGCCGCGCGCATTGCGCCAGAGCCTCGCCTTGGAGGGAATGGGGCGGGCCATTGACGGCCCAGAACCGCTCCGCCTGTCCATTGGCGGTGTGGATGAACTCCCCATTCTTGACTCCGATGAAACCGTGCTCGCCCGCGTATTTTTCGTTGAGAAAACGCAAGTCGATGGCGCAGTCCGCCGAATACGGATCAGGCTTGGGTTCGAAGGGAAACCAGCCCGCTGGGTCTTGGGCATTGGCGGCGGCGGGGCGGAGCGGAACGATCAGCGGAACAACGAGGACGGCGATCAGAGCGATCCAGGGAAAACTTCGAGCCCGAAGGGAGTTTCGTGCATTCATCGTCCTCGACACCTAGCACAGGCGAGGCGCAAGTCAACGATGGGAACGGAGACGGAAAGTCGATCGATGTTTCATTCGGGCGGGGCGGAGTCAACGGCGCGAATTGATTTACCTGTTGGCACGTTTCGAGGAATGGCCTTATGGTCGGCGCGACATGCTTTCGCTGCCCAAGCCCGAAGTAATCATCACTCATGAGAGCGACCTGGACGGATTCGTTTCGGGTCTGCTCTTGAAACGACTCGCCCGGAAACTTTTTGGCGACGATGTGCCGCTGGAGGCGTGCCACAACCATAATTGGCGGCAGCGCAACCTCCCGGAGAAATCGGCTTGGGTCTGTGACATGACGTTTGACGCCCGTTTGGACCGGCCGAATTGGGTGGTGATTGACCATCACCGGACCGAGGTGCCGGCGAAGAAGGGGATTCTGGTTCATGATTTGACCAAGTCGGCCGGCCTCTTGTGTTATGAACTGTGCCGGGAGCACGGTTTAGCCAATCCTTCCCTCGACCGATTGATTCACCTGAGCAACGTGGCGGACTTGTTTTTGGAGGCGGAACCGGACTTCGTCATCGCCAACGACTATGCGAATCTGGTCAAGACCTACCAGTTTTGGAATCTCTTCGAGTTGATCGGCGGCGAGCTTGAGGCGTTGTTGGAGCATCCGCTGCTCGAGGTGATGGCCGTCAAACGCCGGGTCGAGGATCCGTTGGGATATGCCTGGAGCAAGGTCAATATCACGGAGCTAAGCCCCACCGTCGGATTCGTGCATACGGTCGTGGGAAACATGAATTTGATTGTTCACCAGCTCTTGGAGAAGCTGGAGACGCCCTATCCCGTGCTCCTCACGCTCTTCCGAAAAGGCAACGGCACCGTCATTGCCAGTCTGCGCAGTCGGAATGGCGAGGCGCTGAAGGTCGCGGAAAGACTCCAAGGGGGCGGGCACGCCAACGCCTGCGGGGCGACGCTGCCTCGGTCGGTCCAGTCCATCAAGGACGCCATTCCCTACCTGCGGACGGTGCTCAATCCGCCCCCGCCAACCCCCAGCGGCCCGTTCAACAATTTGGAGAGCTTGTTGGACTCGATTGAGATTCCGCGGAAGTAGGAGTCGAGCCCTCGGGCGAACCGCTGGCAGCAATTCTCATTTTGACTCAGGACACTATCCGTTCCACGCATGGAGTCCCGGCTTCAGCCGGTTTTCACGTGGCGACCGGCTGAAGCCGGGACTACATACTTGTCAAAATGAGAACTGCTGACCGCTGGAAACGTCATTTGACACCGCGGAGACAGATCACTATAAACGCGGGGCTTGAATAAGAATTAACCTAAACGAACGAGATACTATGGCGATCCCTGTTGGCTCCAAGGCCCCTGATTTCACATTGAAGTCCAAGTCCGCGTCCGGACTGAGCGACGTCAAACTGAGCGGCAATTTCGGTCAGAAAAACACCGTTCTCCTCTTCTACCCTCTGGCTTTCACCAGCGTTTGCACCCAAGAATTGTGCGACGTCACCAGCGGGCTCAACGCCTACAAAGATCTGAATGCCGATGTCATCGGCATCAGTGTCGATAGTCCGTTTGCCCAGGAAGCTTGGGCGCAAAAAGAAAAGATCGGCATCACCCTCGCCAGCGATTTGAACAAGAAAACCGCCGAAGCCTATGGCGTGCTTCTGTCGGACCTGATCGGTTTGGGCTCGGTCAGCGCGCGCGCCGCGTTCGTCATCGATCGCCAGGGCGTCATCCAATACAGCGAACAGACGCCGACGCCGAAGGATCTGCCCAATTTCAGCGCGCTCAAGGAAACCTTGGCCCGATTGAAATAGTCGAGAAATCGACCTCTTGGTCAGGGCGGCGGGCTGGAGAAATGCGGTGATGCGTCACCGCTTTCTTCATTCCCA
The DNA here is from genome assembly GCA_964355375.1 of uncultured Verrucomicrobiota bacterium. Classification (GTDB taxonomy): domain Bacteria; phylum Verrucomicrobiota; class Verrucomicrobiia; order Limisphaerales; family SIBE01; genus CAYHFE01. The sequence continues at coordinate 397 of CAYHFE010000609.1, read as the reverse complement.
GCCCCGCCGCCGTTTTGGGAGTTGACCCGCCGATCCGGTCGGTCACATTTGCCACTCATGACTATGCCACACCGCCTTTTCAATTCGCTTCAGCAATTCGATCTCGGTTCCGGTAACCAGGGATTCTTTTACTCGCTCCCCGCCTTGGAGAGCGCGGGAGTCGGGCCCATTTCGCGGCTGCCCGTGTCCATCCGGCTCGTGCTGGAGTCGGTGCTGCGCAATTGCGATGGCAAAAAGGTCAGCGAAGCGAACGTCCAGGAGTTGGCGAACTGGAAACCCACCGAGGCGCGCGCGGCGGAAATTCCGTTTGTGGTCGCGCGCATTGTCTTGCAGGACTTCACCGGGGTGCCGCTGCTCGTGGACCTCGCCGCCATGCGCACGGCCGTGGCCAAACTCG
>CAYHFE010000608.1:0-4734 GCA_964355375.1 uncultured Verrucomicrobiota bacterium | reverse complement strand
CTCGGGAAAGCGTCCCAGCCGGTTATTTCCGGTCTTGTCGATGACGCTGCCCTGTGTTCCGTGACCTCGATCATCCGCGCCTGGCTGAAGGGGCAACGCAGGAAAGACTCGATCAATCGCTGGCTGCCCTCGGTGTCCCCCGTTTCCACGCGGACACTCTGATCGACACTGAAGCCCGAGTGCTTCCAGCTTCGGATATTGGCCACGACCTCCTCGGTGAGGGATGCATCCAACCGAACAATCCTGACAGCCTTGGTCAGCCTTGGTTTTTGCTGAATGTGTTAGCAGTAGGCGTTAGCAGTTGAGCCACTTTGAACGATGAAAAACTCCGTAAACACTTGATGATATTAGTGTTTATGGAAGTTGGAGGCGAGGGTCGGAATCGAACCGACGCATAAGGCTTTTGCAGAGCCCTGCCTTACCACTTGGCTACCCCGCCGACGGTCAGAAGAGCGAACGATAATTCAGTTGGCCCGCCGCGCAAGTCTTTAGTCGCAGTCTTTAGTCGCAGTCTATGGTCGCAAGATGTCTTTAGTCGCAGGACTCCCTATTCGATGCCAGCTCCTCTGGCGGATTGACTTGGAGGAAAATCTCGCCAGGGCGCCCATCGCACCCAATTCCTGGTTTATGATTTTGACCGTGCCGGCCACCCGGAAGTCGTCGGCAAAACTGCGGATGGGACCGTGGGATAGCCATGACAAGATCATTGGCGAACCTCATGCGCTCGACCTGCCTCCGGGCAGCGAGATCATGGTAGCCGGATAGTTCATTTTCCCGGCGTTACCCGGACGGCGAGCTGTGGATTCACCTGAAAAAGTGCCCTGCCGAACACGATGCGCGCGTTCCACAAGCGACGGTCGATCCGCCGTTGCCGTTCTTCGGGCGGTTTGCACATATCTCCCCTGGCCTCTGAACCATTGGGGTATGGACCCGACCAGAGAAGTCCGGGAGACTCGAAAACAACCTTGGCCACCCGGTTTGGACAAGCGGCGCAATACTGCCCTGCCCATGTCGATCCCCAGCTCAGACCAATCAGCACGATTCGCTCCGCTCCCAGCGCCTGGCGGATCGCCTCCAAGTGACGTGTCAGTTCTTGACTTTTAACATAGATGTTTGCATCCCCACTCGCGTTTCCGTGCTCCATAACGGAGTCCGTTCTGCAAGAGGTTGAAGGCGCCGCCTTGGGGTCAGTCCCTGATTTTGACAATCCCCGTGGACGAGATGGAGTCCGAGGCAGTCGCCGGGACGGACAGCGTGACCTCGTCCGATCCTGACTCGACTGCCACGGTGTGCCCGTGACCAGGAGCTGGCGGACACCACCGCCCTCTTCCACCCGGGAACGAGAAGCTTGCCGCCTTTGGGCCAGTGGAAGACGTGCAGATAAACAATGGGGCCGTGGTCTAGGGCTTTCCTGGTGCAGCGCTGAAGCCCCAAGTGGTGTTTCGGAAATCGTCCGAGTGACCGAGGCCGACTCCGGCCGAGGTCACTTGCCGCTGGAGTGATCAAGGAGCCGGCTGTTTGGCTCCATTCTCGGATGCCCTTTTCCTTGCCTCCCGAGTCGTCGCGTTTACTCTGGAGCCGTGAAAGTACTTTTTATCGGGGACATTGTCGGGCAACCCGGGCGTCGCGCCGTGCGTGAACTCGTCCCCAGATTGCGCCGCAAACACGAGCTCAATCTCGTCATTGCCAACGGCGAGAACTCAGCCGGCGGGTCCGGGATCACTGTCAAAACCGCCATGGAGATCTTTCAGTCCGGCGTGGATATCATGACGACTGGCGATCATCTCTGGGATCAGAAAGAGGTGACCAGCCTGCTGCAGAACGAACCCAAGTTTGTGCGTCCGCTGAATTATCCACCCAACACCATCGGCCAGGGCAGCACCATCTTCCAAGCCGACGGGCTTCCGCCCGTGGCCATCGTCAATCTGCAGGGGCGCACCTTCATGCCGGACCTGGAAAATCCCTTCTCGTGCGTCCAAAACGAACTGAAGCGTCTCCGCCGCATCACCAATCTCATCGTGGTCGATTTTCACGCGGAGGCGACATCGGAGAAGATCGCCATGGCCCGGTTCCTCGATGGCCAGGTGAGCGCGTTGATCGGCACCCACACCCACGTCCAAACGGCGGATGAACAGATCTTCCCGGGCGGAACCGCCTTCCTCTGCGATGCTGGTTTCACCGGGCCCCACGAGAGCGTGCTGGGCCGTGAAATCGCTCCGGTCATTCGCAGATTCATGACCAATCAACCCCAACGCTTCGAAGTCGCCAAAGGCCGCGTCCTGCTCCAAGGCGCCCTGTTCGAAATCGATCCGAACACCGGCCGCGCCCTGAGCATTGAACGGATCTCGGCGCCAGCCGGCCCGGCCCCGGAATCCGACCCGGAGGAGTCGGATCGCTGAAGCCGCCCCGACCGCGTCCAAGCTGGCTCTTGGCTGGCCCGCCTTCCCATGAACACTTTCGCATGGAACATGGAGCCCTCCATGAATCGTCCCAACGCAGGGACGCGCGGCTCGCGTGTCCCCGTCCGCGCAGGAGCGGACGGTTCTGGCAACCGGGAGCCGTCGTTGAGGGGCCAACCTCTTGTTCCACTGAACGCGGCGCGGGCGAGCTGGCGGCTCGTCCCGACCCGGTTCATGGTCCCAGTGCCCGGACCAAGCCCATCAAGGCTCCTCGTGAAACTCGGCGGGGCGAGACTCTGTCGCGCCCTGACTTTCTTGTCGGCAAGGCTATTTCCTCGCCGCTCCTCTCGCGCCCTGACGCGTTCATCATCGCTTCCAAGGTCATGAAAAATCCGGCCGCATCACAATGGGATTTTGGCGAGCTCTTCCCGCCGCAAGCCACCCGTCGAGTCTTCACCGTCACGGAATTGACGGTGACGGTCAAACGACTGGTCGAACGCGAACTCGGGCAGATCTGGGTGACCGGTGAAATCACCAATTTGCGCGTCCAAAGTTCCGGCCACGCCTACTTCGCCGTCAAGGATGCCGGCGCTCAATTGAGTTGTGTGCTCTTTCGCTCGGACGCCCGGGCCGTGGATCGAGGGCTCTTGCGCGACGGACAAATGGTCGTGCTCCAGGGCGAACTCACGGTCTATGAAGCCCGCGGCCAGTATCAACTCCGCGTCACCTCCGTGGAACTGCAGGGCGTCGGAGCACTGCAATTGGCCTTCGCCCGGCTCAAGGAGAAACTCCTTGCGGAGGGGTTGTTCGCGGCGGAGCGCAAGCGGCCGCTGCCCCGGTTTCCGCAATGCATTGGCGTCGTCACGTCGCCGACCGGGGCCGCGTTCCAGGACGTCCTCCATGTGATCCAACGACGAAATCCGGGTTTGGAAATCATGCTCGCTCCCTGCCGCGTCCAAGGCCAGGGCGCCGCCGAAGAGATTGCCGCCGCCATCCGGATGCTCAACCGGTGGCATCACGACCAACCCGAAACCGCCCAGCGCCTCGACTTGATCCTCGTCACCCGCGGCGGCGGCAGCATGGAAGATTTATGGGCCTTCAATGAGGAAGGCCTGGCTCGCGCCATTTTTGACTCCGCGTTGCCGGTCGTTTCCGCCGTCGGACACGAGATCGATTTCACGATGAGTGATTTTGTGGCCGACGTGCGCGCCGCGACCCCGAGTGTCGCCGCCGAACTCATTACCGAAGGCGTCTTCGCCAGCCGTGAATTCATCGAAGACTTGCCAGGGAGACTGCGAAGCTTGCTGGCAGACCGTCTCGAAGCGTTGCGTGAAGAGATCGAGCGGTGGCACCAGCGTCTCAACCGCGTGCATCCTCGCCAGCGCCTTCGTGAATGGTCGCAACACCTCGACGACTTGGAGAGCGCTCTCGTCCGCTGCGTCACGTCAAGCTATCGGACCCGCCTGACCGCGTGGGACGTGCTTTGCCAGCGCCTTGTTCGCGTGCGACCCGCCCAGGTGTTATCCCGCCGCCAGGAACAACTCGCATCGCTGCACGCCCGTCTCACCGAGAAGACTCGGCTCCGCCTGCGCGAGAGGCTCGCTCGTCTCGCTGAAGCCCAGGCCCGTCTGCGGCTGCTTTCGCCGGACAACGTCCTGGAGCGAGGGTATTCCATCACGAGCGATGCCGAGACCGGCCGACTGATCCGCGCGGCCAGCGACGTGCGCGCCGGCCAACGCCTCCGCACCCGCGTCCACACTGGGGAAATCCGCAGCGTCGTCGAGGAGTCACCCTGAGCCGCGCGCCCTCGATCAAGAGGCTGTTGAGAAAGCATGGGGCTCTGGGGCGGTATCGAAGCAGTTGGGTTCAGAGTGGAACGGGCAACTTGCCCGTTCCTGCGGGCTAACAGCCCGCAGGATTTGCTGCCAGCAGACTCCCTGATTCGTGAGTCCAATTACCGTGCGAGGTTCGGTGGCAAGTTACCGCCGAGAACGGCCAAGTTGGCCGTTCCACCCGTTTTAACTGCGGGCTGACGACAAAGCCGCGCTCGCCGCCCCCAGCTTTGCGGGCGTCATCAGCCGAAAACGACCCGGCAAATCGCGATCGAAGCGATGATCCCCGCGGCGTCGGCGATCAGCCCCGCGGGAACGGCGTGCCGGGTGCGGCGAACATTGACCGCCCCAAAATAGACCGCGATCACATAGAAGGTGGTTTCCGTGCTGCCGTAAAGCGTTCCAGCCATTCGCACCAACAAACTGTCCGGTCCATACTGCCGGATCAAATCCGTAAAGATGGCCAGCGACCCGCTGCCGCTGAGCGGGCGCATCAACGCCAT
>CAYHFE010000607.1:0-4749 GCA_964355375.1 uncultured Verrucomicrobiota bacterium | reverse complement strand
TATTTCAGTGTGGCCAACGCGACGAACACATTGACGGTGACAGCCGAAGATGCGCAGGTGACCTACACCGGGCCGACGGACGTGAAAGCGACGACGGCGGGGCGGGCGACGGTGGCGCTCAAGGTCATGGTGAAAGACATCACGGCCGTTGATGCATCCGACGCGAGTGCGGGCAAGATCGCGAATGCCCGGGTGGCGTTCGTCAACCGAGACACTCAAAAAATCATTGGCGAAGTGGCGGTGGTGGCGAGCGCGGATCCGAAAGTCGGGACGGCTTCGTTCAGCTTCCCGGTGAACTTGGGAACGGAGGCGTCGATCACCTATACGATCGGGATGGTGGTAAAGAACTTCTACACCCAGGAAGACTCTAACAACGATCGGGTCATCACGGTGCGAAAGCCGTAGGGTTGCGGTTTACTCGCGCGCGTGAGACGTTCGTTGACATGAACGAAGATTACGTCGCGCGCAAAGAACGCTGGGCTCGGAAGATGGCTGGCCAGGAAAAGGCCACGGTCCGCTCGACCCACCGGCTCCCGCCCGGCCAGCGGCAGGTGCATGATTTCCCCGTCCTCGATTTGGGCATTCATCCCGAGATCGCCCTGGAGGCGTGGGAATTGAAGATCCACGGCCAGGTGGAGAATCCGGTCACGCTCAATTGGGACCAGTTCAGGGCCTTGCCGCAATTCCAGGATGTGAGCGATCTGCATTGCGTGACCACCTGGAGCCAGTTCGACATGGCCTGGGAAGGGGTGGCGTTCTTCACCCTGGCCGACCTCGTTAAGCCCAAACCGCAGGCCCAGCAGCTCTACTTCAAGAGCTCCGATGGCTACACGACGAACAATCCGCTGGCGGCCTGCCTGGACGATGATGTGCTGATCGCGCATTCCTGGAATGGTAAACCGTTGAGCAAGGAGCACGGCGGGCCCGCCCGGGTCATTCTCCCGAAACGCTACGCTTGGAAGGGAGCCAAATTCATCCGGGAGATCATCTTCTTGGATCGCGATTTACTTGGCTATTGGGAGCTGCGCGGGTACTCGAACAGCGCTGATCCGTGGTTGGAAGATCGCTTCGCTTAGAGCCTGCTTTAAAAGGAGGCGACGACGTGAGGAGACTCACTTTTCTCCGGGTGACGCCGGCCTATTCCATCGAGAATCAGAGTCTCGTCACCCCGACTCCTCCGAGAGAATGGATTTTCCAACAGGCGCTTAATCCGTTTTCCGGCTTTTCACGAAGGCCTTTCTCCGGTAAACAGCGCGTTGTGCAAAAACTCCTCCCCGTGAACCTGGGTGGGGCGAGACTCAGTCGAGCCCTGACTTTCCTCCTGGCCAAGATTCCAGGGCTCGACAGAGTCTCGCCCCACCGCTGGACGGGTTCATGGGCGCAATGTGCGAACTTCTTCGCGAAAACGCTCTCTCGATGTTTCCTCGCTCTAGCCCTGTCTCTCCCGCTCGTGCCACTGACCGTCGCTGGGGCTTTGTCCGCCGACGCGGAGTTCGAGAAGATCGCCGAGGCCTTTGTCCCGGGTTACCTGGCCTGGCGTCCGCAGGTCGCGACGGCCTTGGGCTTGCACGAATACGACGGCAAGATCACCGATTTCAATGCGACGTCGATCGATAATGAACTGGGCCGGTTGCAGCGGTTCGAGGAACGACTGACTCGGCTGAAGACAAACTCGCTCAGTCCACAGGCCTTCTATGAATGCCGCATTCTCCAGACAGCCATCCGAACGGAGCTGCTCAAATTCGAGGACCTGGGGATTTACACGAACAACCCGATGACGTACGCGGGCGCATTTGACGTCAACATCTACGTCAAACGGAATTTCGCGCCTCTCGAGAAACGGGTGCAAGCCATCACGTCGATTTTGAGCGAGGCCCCGAAAGTCATGGCGGCGGCCCGGGCCAATCTGGCGGAGTCTCTGCCGAGGCCGTTCGTGGAGACGGCCATCGAGGTGGGCAACGGCGCAATTTCGTTTCTGGAAAAGGACCTCGTCGAGGCCTTGAAGGACTTTCACGATGAAGGGGCGCTGACGGCGTTTCGGGTGGCAAACCAGATGGCCGCGGCCGAATTGCGCGCGTTCGTCACCTACCTCGAAAAGGAGAAGCTTCCCCGCGCTCATCTCCGCTACGCCCTCGGGCCGCAGCGGTACAAGAAGATGCTCGAGAGAGAGGAACTGATCAAACTTTCTCCGGATCGCCTCTTGCAGATTGGGCTGGAGGAACTGCGGCGCGAGCAGGCCCTCTTTGCCGAGGCGGCGCGACAGATTGATCCGGCCAAGAAGCCCATCGACGTGTTTCGCGAGATCCAGAAGGATCATCCGACCGCTGAGAACTTGATCCCAGAGACCAAGAAGAACCTGGACGCGATTCGGCAGTTCCTGATCGAGCGCAAGATCATCACCCTTCCGTCCGAGGTCCGGGTGCGGGTCGAGGAGACTCCGGCGTTTGCCCGGGCCACGAGTTTTGCCTCGATGGACACGCCTGGTCCGTTTGAGACCCGGGCGACCGAAGCCTACTACTATGTCACTCCGGTCGAGACGAACTGGACCGAAAAACAGAAGGAAGAATGGCTGACCGCGTTCAACTATTACACGACCGACGTCGTCTCTATCCACGAAGCCTATCCCGGTCATTACACGCAGTTTCTTTGCCTCAATGCCTCGCCGGCCGGCAAGCGGATCAAGATGTTTCAAAGCTATGCCTTTGTCGAAGGTTGGGCTCATTACGCCGAGCAGATGATGCTGGAGGAGGGCTTCGGTGCCGCCGGTTCCGGAAGCCTGACGGCCGCCGACCGGATCAAGGCGGCCAAATACCGCCTGGCCCAATCTGATGAAGCCCTGCTTCGATTGTGCCGGCTCTGTGTCTCGATCAAGACGCACTGTTTCGGCATGTCATTGGACGAAGCGACGCAGTTCTTCGAGGAAAACTGTTACTATGAGCCCAAACCCGCCCGGCAGGAGGCTTTGCGCGGCACGTTTGATCCCGAGTATCTCTACTACACGCTGGGCAAGCTCCAGATCTTGAAGTTGCGCCGCGATTATCAGAAGCAGGAGGGAGCGGCGTTTTCTCTGCAAAAGTTTCACGACGAAATGCTGCGGCATGGCATGCCGCCTCTCCGACTGCTCCGCGAGGTCATGCTCAAGGAGCCAAAAGTATGGGATGAGATCTTCTGAGACTGACCGAAAGGACCGACTATGAAACGCCCCGCAATAAATGACTGGCGCGCTTTCCTGCTGCGCTGGAGCGCGATAATTCTGCTGGCCGGACCGGCCGTCTTCGACGCGACTCGGGCAGGGGCCGCCCCGCCCCGGCCGTCGCTCGAAGTCGGCATCGCGGTGCGGGACGTGACCCCCACCACTCCAATTTGGCTGGCCGGTTACGCAGCCCGCCGCCGCGCCGCTGAACAAGTGGATCATCCGCTCCTGGTTCAAGCGATGGCTTTCCAGAGTCTGCCCGATGAGCGGTTCGTCTTTGTCACGCTCGATAATTGCGAAGTGAGCGGCGGCTTTACCCGGCCCGTGCTGGAAGAGTGCGAGCAGAAGTATGGATTGCCGCGCGGCCGCATCATGATTGTCTCCAGCCACACCCACTCGGCGCCGGCTTTGGAGGCCACGCTCGAGACGATGTATCAGCTCACCGACACTGACCGCGACCGGGTCCGCCAGTATAGCGCCTTGCTCCGCAACAAGACCGTGGAAGTCGTGGGCGCTGCTTTGGCCGACCTGAAACCGGCCGCATTGGAGCATGGCGTCGGTCGGGCCACCTTTGCCATGAACCGCCGGATCTATCGCGACGACGGCGTGGCCTTTGGCGAGAACCTGGATGGGCCGGTGGATTGGGACGTGAACGTCCTGAAAGTGCTGGGCCCGACGAACAGCGTGCGCGCGGTGCTCTTCGGTTATGCCTGTCACGGCACGAGCATAGCCGGCGACGATTTCTACATCATCTCCGGCGATTACATGGCGTATGCTCGACGTCAGATTGAGTCGCTTTATCCGGGAGCCACGGCCCTGTATCTCACGGGCATGGGAGCTGATTTGAATCCATCGCCACGCGGAACGCTCCTCGATGCCAAACGCCACGGGCTCGAATTGGCCGGGACGATCGTGGGTGTTTTGAATCGGGGGATGAGGCCGGTCCGGGGCCCCCTCAAAGTCGCGTATCAGGAGGTGGAACTTCCTTTCGAAGCTCCGCCCCAGCGCGAGCAACTCGAGAAGGACGCGCACGACAAAGATCCTTACGTCAAAGCGCGGGCCGAGTCGTATCTCAAACGCTCGGCCGCGGGGGCAAATCAACCCGCGGGAATCCCGCTTCCGTTAGCCGCGGTCCGGATCGGCCAGGATTTGACCTTCGTGGCCATGGGCGGCGAGGTGGTCGTCGATTACGGCCTTCGCTTCAAGCGCCTGTTCGCTTCGGATCATCCGTGGCTGATTGGCTATGCCTACGAAGTGCCGTGTTACATTCCGTCGGTGCGCATCCTCAAAGAAGGCGGCTACGAAGCGCAGTCCTCCCTGATTTACTACGGGTTCTACGGTCCGTTCCGGGGTCGGATTGAAAATGACCTCGTCACCAAGATGACCGATCTGGTGACTCGTGTGCGAACGCCGTAATCAAGCGGTCGCGGAGCCGCAACGATGTCGAGGTCGGTGCGCCCGCTCATGAAGAGCCCCCTTTCGCTTGGCGCGTGCCTTGGGGCCATGAACCAAACGGCACCCGATGCGTCGCGCCAGCGTCTTGGAGTGCGCCAGCC
>CAYHFE010000606.1:0-4754 GCA_964355375.1 uncultured Verrucomicrobiota bacterium | reverse complement strand
CGGTTCATGGAAAGAACCTGGTTTTCTTTCGGGGAACGACGCGGATTTCGATTGCGACAGAGCCGGTGACGCCGTCAACATGCCAGCACTTCACGAGTTGGCCATGAATGACCTCGAATCCAACCCCAACCAACGCCTGCTGGAACTCGCCGGAGTTTGTCTGAAACTCGGAAGCACGGCCTTCGGTGGGCCGGCGGCGCACGTCGGCCTGATGGAGGAGGAATTCGTCCGTCGCCGCCGTTGGTTGACCGACGAAGAGTTTCTCGATCTGCTCGGTGCCTCCAACTTGATTCCCGGGCCCAACTCCACCGAGTTGGTCCTTTTCGTCGGGCGTCGTCAGGCGGGTTGGGTGGGACTGCTCGTGGCAGGAATCTGCTTCGTTGCTCCGGCCATGGTTATGGTGACGTGCCTGGCTTGGGCTTATGTCCGGCTCGGTCGGCTGCCGGCGCTGGAGGGCGTCCTCTACGGAGTCAAACCGGTGATGGTGGCAGTCGTGGCCCAGGCACTCTGGTCGCTCGGACGAACGGCCATCAAGAATGCGAATTTGGCGGCGACGGGTCTGGCCGCGCTGGCATTGGCGTTCTTGGGTGTCCACGAACTTCTCGTGTTGTTGGGTGGCGGGATTGTGGTGGCGACATCTCGAACCATCGCTCGGCGAGGAAGGTCCGTGACTCTGGGCTTGCTGCCCATCCTGGCCAACACGACGGGGGCGGCGCTCCTTTCGGCCCCCGCCGCCACCGTGGTGGCTGCGGCGGTGCCATTCAGCCTAGCGGCGATGTTCCTGTTTTTTCTCAAGGTCGGTGCGGTGCTGTTCGGCAGCGGCTACGTGCTGCTGGCTTACCTGCAGGCGGATCTCGTCGAGCGCTGGCATTGGCTGACGGAAAGCCAGCTTCTCGACGCGATCGCGGTGGGGCAAATGACGCCCGGCCCCATCCTGACCGCCGCCACGTTCATCGGCTATTTGCTCGGTGGACCACTCGCCGCGATCCTCGCGACGATGGGCGTCTTTCTGCCGGCCTTTGTTTTTGTGGCTGTGAGCGATCCTTTGCTCCGGTGGCTGCGCCGGTCTCCCGGCGCGGGTGCGTTTCTCGACGGCGTCAATGTGGCCGCGCTCGCTCTCATGGCGGTGGTGACGTGGCGTTTGGGAACAACCGCGCTCGTCGATGGGTGGACCGGGTTGCTCGCGTTGGTGTCCGCAGGCCTGCTGCTCCGCTACCGGGTCAACTCGGCTTGGCTGGTCCTGGCCGGAGGGGCGATCGGCTGGCTCTGTTTCGCCAGACGGTAGCTCACGGCCGAGGAACTGTTAGTGAGATTTCGGGCAACAAAGCCTGTGGGCTGGTAGCCCACAGGAACGGGCAAGTTGCCCGTTCCACCCTGAACCCAACTGCATCGACGGCGAAGAATACGCAAGCCGAAGTGGCTGGGATCGACTGTCCGTTTTAGCGGCTACCGTGAGGACTCCCGGTCCATCCATTCGACGAACTGCCGCGGTGAAAGGATTTGGATGCCTTGAAATTCCTGGAGCACGAGCAAGTCCTGATCGCCGGTGAGAATGATATCGGCCTGGGCGGCACGAGCTGTGGCCAGGACGTCATCATCGTCGGGATCGCGGCGGACGAGCTTAGGAATTTGAACAGGTTTCACCGTCGTGGCTTCGTTCTGGTAAGCCTGCAGGAGCGGCCAATCGCGAGGATGAAGGCCAAACTTTTCGCGCATCTTTTCCGTCAATTCGTCGAGCAAGGCGCGGGACGTGAACAATTCGCAAGCCGGGAGGCGGCGCTTGACAATGTCGCGACACAACCCTTCCGCGACGAGTCCGGCGATCAGGACGTTCGTATCAACGACCAGTCTCACGAGACGATTTTGAAGACGTCCTCGTCGGTATAGATGCCTTGGGCGCGGGCTTTTGGAACGAGCCGGCGACGGGTTTCTTCGAAGGCGTCCGCCCAAAGTTGTTTTTGGACGGCGCGGCGAACAAATTCGCTCTCGCTCACGCGTTGCGTCTTGGCCGCGCGGGCCACATCGCGGCGCAGCACGGGTGGCAGGCTGATGGTCAAGGTTGCTCTCATGTAAGACAAATTAAGACAGGCGATCGGAGAAGCAAGCAACCGCTTGAGCGCGAGAGCGTTTACCGACCCGGGGTCGGCGATGGTAGAATATGCCCCGCCTCCCAAGCTTGGAAATCATCGTCGGATTCGACGATCTGTCCCGAGCCATTCGCCATGCCATAGACTCTCGCCAACTTGCCGCTGGGCGCTCGCCAGGTCTGGCGGTCGCGAAATAGAGCCACCGATCCCGACGGAATCTTCTTCAACTCCTCGAGCGATCCCCGGTAGATCAATTCAAACTCATTGGTGCCGCTCAGGGACAAGTCTTGTTTGCGCAAGTAGGGGCCAACTTGGTCAAGGCTCGAAGGAAACTGGCCCGCGTGCTCGGAGGCATGCATGAGGAGAGCCTGGGCGAGGTTTCTCGCGTCCACTCCCTTGCTGCCCGCGGTCTGGTGCAGGCGCGCGTAATACTCCGGCGGGTGGGAGACGGGCTGGGAGGCAGTCGGTGAGGGCTGTGCCGCGCGGCTCTGTTGCAGTTGCTGGCCGAGTTCATTGGTTTGCTTTCGAAGCGCCTCGGCTTGATCGCGGAGCTTGGCCAATTCAGCCGTTGAATCTTCCCTACGCGAGCTGTCGGCTTGGGCCACCAGAGCGGAGAGGCGGTGCTGTTCCGCCGCCAATTCGGATAGTTGCTGGTCTCGTTGCTGCAACACGGCGTCGTTGTCGCGCAATTTTGCGCCGGCCCGTTGTTGAATCAAGAGAGTCAGGGCCACACCCGCGATGGCGATGGCGATGGCGATGGCGAGAATCGGGATGAGGTGTTTCATGTTTAAAAGTGCGGGGACGGACGGTGATTTAGCCGTAGCGATTGGGTTGAAATGGGGAGCGCACGCGCCCTCGCGTGCGGTGGTCGGCGCCCTCGCCGACCACTTTGGGATCCCCAAATGGGTCACCGTTCAGGGATTGAATTCCACTCCAGTTCCGCCCGGCGAGGCGCCGAGCGGGACACGCGCGGGCGCGGGCGCGTGTGCTCTCCGATTTTGATTGAAGACTCACGGTTAAGGGGCTCGCCTCCACCGATTGGTGAATGTTTCGTCAGCATCTCGGGCATTCGTCCCGTCGAAGGCGTAGCGAATATCGAGCGTCGCGTTCACGGGAGCCTTCTGAGTGATGACCCAATCCCCGCCCGGCCGCAATTCGGGGATCAGGTCGCTCGCGCGGACAATCTCGTAACGTTCCAAGATGGCGTCATCCAGGGGCGTCTTGAGAAAGGGTTTGAGTTGAGAGATTGCGCTGGGAAATTGCCCGCCATTTTCCTGAGCATACTGTCGAAGGGCTTGATGCATCACCCCGATCGGTTTCATTTCCGCGTTGGCGCGGAGAATGCGCATGGCGCGCTGAAACTCTTCTCCCGTCTCAAGTTTGTGTGGATAGATTCCATCAAGCCAATCGCGGTCGCTCAAGAGCCGCAGTTCGGGAATCTTCTCGGACGGGTTGTCCTCGAGCCATTGTTTGAGTTGACTCACCCGTCCCGACCACATTTGCTCCAACGAGGCGACAAGATTACTTCCCGCGGCAGGCCCGGTCGCCGTCCGTCGCGACAGGTCCCGCACTTCTCGACTCAAAGTACCCACCTGGCTGCGCCATCGCAGGAGTTCGTTGAAAGAGTCGTTCGGCGAGGAAGTGCGGTTTCGGATGGAAGCCAGTTGGTTTGACAGACGCAGGTTCTCTGCCTGGAGTTGCGCCAATTGATCGGCCTGCTGCCGCAGAGCTCGGTCTTGATCGAGAAGTCGGGATTGAAGTTGGTGTCGGACGATCATAGGCATGACCACACTCGCGATCACGACGGCTGCAATGATGACTTTCTGCGGAGCCGTCATGGCGAGGGCCTCGGTGCCGGTCGCGATTGCGGTTGCAGCGGTGACGGAGACCGTACCGGCAAGAGCGGCGGCGGTTGAAATGGCGGTGGCCAAACCGATGGGCGCTGCCTGGATGGCGTTGGCGGAAAGCAGCAGTGACAGGGCCGAGGCGGTGGAAGTGACCCCGCGTTGGGCAAGAAATTCGCGCAGGCGTTCGACCGCACGGCTCACCTGTTTTTGCGCGGCATCTTCGCTCGTCCCGAGCATCTGGCCGACCTCTCGCAGAGATTTGTTCTCGAAATAGCGGAGCAGGACGGCGGTGCGGTCGGTGTCGTCGAGCGCCTGCATGGCTTCGTCAAGGAGGGGTTCGATGTGCATCCAGTCCGAGGCGGGGGCGTGCAGGGCATTCATCTCGGTGGCAATCTGTTCGCGCAACTGGCGACGGGCTTCGCGGCGGACGACATCAATGGCGGTGCGGCGGGTGACTTGATAGAGCCACGCGGTGAGGATGGTGTCGGGTGCCAGGTGAGGCGCGCTACGGGCAAGGTCGGTGAAGGCGGATTGGGCGACTTCCTCAGCGAGCTGCGGGGAGCGGACCTGGCGGAGCGCGGCGGAATAGACGAGGCCCAGGTGGCGGTGGACGAGTTCGGCGAAGGCGTCTTCGTTGCGCCTTTCGGTGAAGCGCGCGAGCAGTTGCAGGTCGGAGTCGCTCATTTTCAGAATCATATCGTCGCGGCGGGGGGAAATCCGACAGGAAAAGTGACGGAAAGAAGCTCAGCGCTCTGAGTTCTCTCTATGAACCGTTTGTTAACCGGGCGCATCGATGTTCGAGAGGAGGGCCGGAGAATTC
>CAYHFE010000605.1:0-4797 GCA_964355375.1 uncultured Verrucomicrobiota bacterium | reverse complement strand
ACAACCTTCATCCAGACGCTTCTCTTTGGATATCTGGGTCCATTGGGGCTCTATGTGATGGTTCGTGCCGTGTCCGGGCTCCGGTGAACTGGCGACGGTTTCCATCTCGTTCGCAAAACGATTCCGCGCCAAGCATTGGGCGCTTCCGTGCTCATTTCGACCAGGTGATTCTTCGCTCGACGCTGGCGACCAGCGGAACTAACCATATCGTATGGCCAGAGCGCGGATCATTTCCCTCCTCAACATGAAGGGCGGCGTCGGCAAAACGACGTGCGCCGTCAACCTCGCCGCCTATCTCGTCCGTGATCACGGCAAACGCGTCCTCCTGGTGGACTTCGATCCGCAGACCAATGCGTCGCTCTCGTTGATGCCAGAAGCAGCCTGGGAAAAATGGGTGGCCAAACACGGCTCGATGGCCGACGTGCTCGAAGTTCGCGGCGACAGGAAACACGGTGAACCGGCCAAGCTCGCCGACTGCATCGTCCATGACGTGGTGCCGGACGTACCCGGACTGGACCTGCTCCCTTCGCATCTGGCGCTGACATTCATCGATCTCGATCTGGCCGCACGGCCAGGTCGTGAGCGCATTTTTTCACGCAAGATTGGCAAGGTCGTCGAGCAGTACGACGTGATTCTGTGCGACTGCCCGCCCAACCTGATGTCCGCGACGCAAAACGCTCTCTACGCCAGCGATTCCTATCTGGTCCCGATGCAGCCGGACTATCTGTCCACGCTCGGTTTGAACCTTCTGAAGGACCGGCTGAGCTATCTGAAGCGCGAGCTGGAGTTCAAGATCAGTTGCCTTGGCGTGATCTTCACCCGCGTCCGCGGTTGGCTAAGGTATCACTCGGAGACGATGGAACGGCTGCGGGGGGACAAGGAGTTCAAGAAACTCCATTTCTTCGAAACGGTCATCCCTGAAAACATCAAGCTCGCGGAGGCACCGATGGAGGCAAAACCCATCGAACTGCACGACCGTGGGGCTTCTGGCGCCGAGGCGTTCCGCGCGCTTACCAAAGAGTTGATGGCACGGCTGACGTGAGTGCCGAGCAGAACACGACGAACCGAATTCCGGAACGTCTCCCCGACTGATGACAATCCCTGAGATCCTCAAGGAGTTGGAACCCTACACCGGGCGTTTCCCAATGAAGGCGATGCGGGCTGCCATCGATCAGCGCGACGCCATCACGCCGGAATTGCTACGAGTGATGGAAGCGGTCGCCGACAATCCCAGCGAGTTCGCCCCGCGGCAGGACTACATGCTCCCTTTGTTCACCATGTATCTCCTGGCTCAATTCCGGGAGAAGCGAGCCTACCGACCCTTGGTCAAAATGTTCAGTGCCCCTGGGGAAACACCGTTCGATCTGGCAGGCGATACCGTGACTGAGGGTCTCAAACAGCTTTTTGGGTCGGTTTATGACGGCGATCCCACTCCTTTGCAGGGTTTGGTCGAGGACGAGAACATCAACGAATACGCCCGTAGCGCCGCCCTCGACGCGTTCATTGTGCTGGCGGACTCGGGCCAGATGTCACGCGAAGAGGTCGTGGCCTACTACCGATGTCTGTTCCAGACGTTGCTCAAACGGACCCACTCCCATGCCTGGGATGCGTTGGTGTGCGCCGTCGCGGATTTGCCGGCGCCGGAACTGATCGAAGAGGTACGGCAGGCCTACAAGGACGAGCTTGTCGATCCCGAATTTGCCGATCTGGAAGGGATTGAGCGTGATCTTCTTCACCCGGATCTCCGGTATCGAGAGCGATACACAATCATCACCGATGCGATCAATGAGATGGAAGGGTGGGCCTGTTTCCATCCGGAGGACTCCCAACCCCAGAAGCGTGTGACTCCCTCGGCGTCATCACCAACAAGCTTCCCGCCAACGCCACCGATCCGACGGACGAAGATTGGCCGGAATGATCCGTGTCCCTGCGGCAGCGGCAAGAAATACATGAAGTGCTGTGGCAGGAGTTGACCAGAGGCGACCGAGAAAGCAGTCCTTTTGACTGCATGCGAATGAGCGCGATTCGGACATTCAACGTCGAAGCCGGGTTTCCCGCCCTCGACGAAGCACGGCGATTGGTCATCGAAGAAATCAAACGGGCCAAGCGCGAAGGCGTCAAAGTGTTGAAGGTGATTCACGGTTACGGTTCATCGGGCAAGGGCGGGACGCTCTGCTTGGGCCTGCGGAAATCGTTCGGCCTGCGGAAAAAGGAAAATGTTATCAGGGATTTCATCGCGGGTGGGGATTTCTCGATTTTCAACCAGACGGTGCTGGCCTTGTTGGAGGCATTGCCAGAGGTGCGAGGTGACCGCGACTTGAACGCCACGAACGAAGGCGTCACGATCCTCTGGCTAAAATGAGCGGGCGACGAATCAGAATACCCGCCTGGATATTGAATCAATCGAAGGCTGCCCAAACAGCTTCGGCTTAGTCGCCCCGCAGCAGACCACCACCATTACGTCGTCCTGCTTGATGCAGCCGTTCGCAGGATCCGAGAGGTTCGAGCTGAGAACCGCAAAACCTGATCCCAAGAAACCGTGCATGCACGGCGGGCAATTGCCCACAGACCTCAGTTCTTTCACCCTTCGGATTGAGGGTTCCCCTTTCCGACTCGAACCGGAAAGGGGAAACCCAGTCAAACAAACCCTTCAGATCTCGTTCCGAAGGCTCCGATCTTCGGTTGACGGCTATTTCTTCTTCCCCGCCGCCGGTTTAGCGGCCACGGCTGGCGCCTTCTTTTGCAGGGAATTGCTGGCTTTGGCCTGTTTCTGCGTGGACACCTTTTGAGTCGCTTTTGGAGATTTATCGCCCATAGATTTAATCGTGTTTTCCGCGTTGATTCCCTCGCGGCATGTTGTTTTCTCCGAAGGGATGTCCACACCATGCCTGTCAGATGGGAGCAAGTAAAGCTAGCCGAGCGCTATTCCGTCGAAGAGCGAAGCTTTGGGTGGTGCCAGGTCACCTGCCGGGCGTGGGAGGCGCCGATGCCAGGCGAGTCAGCTTCTCTCTCAGAAAAGCCGCGCAGCCGGGCACCTGCGCCGCGCTTAACCCATGGAGCAAGAGCGGTCCCTTGAAGCCGCAGGTGTGCAACAAGGAAAGATACCGCTCGTAATCGAGCTTGCCCTGTCCGGCCGGCTTGTGACCCGCGTCGCCGTCGTGGTCGAGATCCTTAGCGTGTGCCAGTGCGATGTCCTTGCCTAGAAGCGCAAAAGCCTCGTCGAGAATCTCACTCATTCGGGCCAACTCGCCCGTGTGGAAAAGATTCGCCGCGTCCATGGTGACTTTCAGATGCGCCGAGCCGATCTCGTCCAGCAGTCGCCGCGCCTTCTTTGCGGAATCCACCACGTTGTTGACTTCGGGCTCGAAGGCCAACATCACGCCCGCCTGCCGGGCGATCTCAGCCCCCTCGCGGACGCAAGCAACCATGTCGCGCCAAGCCTGCGGTGAATCGTTGTCGGCGTGCCGCCGCCACATATTCTCGCGGTCGCGCGTGCCGGTACACAGGTGAATCTTCGACGTGCCCAACTTCGGGCACGCTTCGGCCAACACCCGGAGCTGGCGCAGCCCTGTTCGGCGGTGCTCACCGTCGGGATGGCTCATGTTGAAGGTGCCCTGCACGGAGGCGATCATGATGCCGCGGGCAGCTGCTTCGCCGCGAATCCGGACGGCAAGCTCCGGTGAGATCTCGTCGGGCATCGCCGGCAGTCCGGCACAGTCGAGGCTGAGTTGCACACAATCGAGCCCGCAGGCATTCACCGCATCCAACCTCGCTTCGAGCGTCCCTCGAGCAAAGGTTCCCAACAGGATGCCGATCTGCATGAGCGGAGCCTGCTTCGCGTTGGCTGGGTTGATGTTGGGGCGTTCGGAGGCGGCGACCGGGGAGTCAGGCAACGCCGCTGTCATCAAAGTTCGTCCATACGTTGTCCCGACCGTGAGGGCACCGGCCCACTGAAGGAAATGGCGCCGAGTCGAGATGCCGTTGGTTTCAGGGATTCGGTGGAGCATAGGATAATTGTCGAACTCCAGGCTACAGGTGTGGGGTCGAGACGCAAGCCGCGGGTGGCCCAATTAGTCGAAGGATTGCCCGAAGGAACCACGAAGCTGAACCTTCTCCATGGCATTGGGGCGCAGTGGGCGGCCCAGGATCCTCAGACCACCGCCGCCCGGCCGAATCAATTGCCCCGGGGGGGGGGGGAAACCCGCACGGCGATGATCAGCCGCGTCGCCCAAGAATTGGCACGATCCGCTCCGCGAGCAAGTGCTGAGTCGTGTGGCCCGGCAATGGGGCCTTGAGGATTGAGGCACCGCGTCAGGCTGGATGCAAAACCTGCCTCAGGGCCGGGCGCGCGATGCAGACGGCAAATCAGTGCCGGGCTCCCGAGGACGTGGGCCGGCCGGGGATGTAGAGGCTTTCGCAGCCTGGCAGCGTCGGGATCAACCGGTCGCACGCGACGCACCAGAGGTCCCAATGGCCGTCGATGTAATTGCCGTTGCCTGGCAGCGGACAGGCTTGCGCATAGAGATACCATCGACCCTCGATCTGGTACATCGCGGGCGTGGCGACGTGATAGATCGTGTCGTCGCGATACAGGCCCTCCCACTTGGTTTGGAGAAGTGCGTCCACATCGATCTGTTCCCAGCCCGTGGCGGGGTGTTGGCTCACCGCGATGACCGGACGCCAGCGTTTGCCGGCCGACGTGCCAACTTCGATGGCGAGCACGTAGGTGCGGCCGATTTTGGAGACCTGGTGCCACTCGTAATAGGCGCCGGGCGTGGACTTGAAAATCTGGCCTAG
>CAYHFE010000604.1:0-4802 GCA_964355375.1 uncultured Verrucomicrobiota bacterium | reverse complement strand
TGCATTGAACCCATGAACCGAATGGAGTGGACGGTGCCGCGCCAGCGTCTTGGAGTGCGCCGGCCCTCCGGCGCTTTGGTCGGGTGCGGGGAAAGCGGCAGAGGGCTGCCGCACTCCAAAACCTGGCGGAGTTCTCCTGCCCCTCTCTCGAATCGGCCCGCCCGGTTGACGAGCGGTTCATGGAGAGCCTCCGTTCGCTTGGCGCATGCAACGGGACCATGAGCCCATTCAACGGTGGGGAGAGACTCCGTCGAGCCCTGGAATCTTGGTCAGCAACGAAGTCAGGGCTCGATGGAGTCTCACCCCACCCAAGTTCATGGGTAGAGGAAGAACGGTGGGGGACTGTCTGGACACAGCTCCGGCTGATCCGTTCTGTCCGAATTCGGACACCGGATTGAAGCGGTGCTGGTTTTGAAGTCATGTCACAAATGCTAAAATCGTCCGGGGCCATGGGCCTCGCCACTTTGCTCAGCCGGGTGCTGGGCATGGTGCGCGAGATCCTCTACGCCCGTTTCATGGGCGACAACGCCGTCGCCGGCGCCTTCAAGATGGCGTTCATGATCCCCAATCTCTTCCGGCGACTGCTGGGAGAGGGAGCTCTGACTGCGGCCTTTATTCCCATCTTCAAGGAAAAGGAAAGGACCGCCGGGGAGAAGGAAATGTGGCATTCGGCCAATGCCGTCCTGTCCGGCTTGATCGTGGCGTCGAGCGTCATCATTGGCATCGTGCTCCTCGGCCTCACGCTCGTCTTGATGACCGATTCGAGCCCCGCCCCCACGTCGGTGGCGCCCGGCTTGGCCGCGGCGGCGGGCGCGACCTGGGAGAGCGCGAAGCCGGTCTTTCCCGGACCCGGATGGTTAACTCCGCAAACCCGGCTGATGCTGGAATTGTCCCGGTGGATGTTCCCTTACATGCTGCTCGTTTGTCTGGCCGCGACGTTCATGGGCATGCTCAACGCGCGGGGCCACTTTTTTGTTCCGGCCATGGGCACGACGGTTCTGAACGGCGTGATGATCGCGACGGTCTTGTGGGTCGCTCCGCGCTGGGGTCCATCCTTGGAGACCCGCATTTTCGCCCTGGCGATCGGCGTCCTCGTGGCGGGCGCGGCCCAGGCGATCTACCAATTGCCGATGCTCTGGAAGGAAGGATTTCGTTTCCGTTGGGTGTCGCCGTGGGGCAACGAAACGGTCCGGCAGGTCACGCGCAAGATGATCCCGGGAATGATGGGCGTGGCGGCTTTTCAGTTGAATGTGCTCCTCACCCAGAGCATCGCCTTCTCCTTCGATCCGCAGATCGTGGCGTCGTTCGATTACGCCGTGCGTTTGATGGAATTGCCGCAGGGCGTCTTTGGCATTTCCCTGGCGACCTATCTTCTCCCGACGCTGGCCGGACTGGCCGCGGACAAGAAGTATGCGGAATTCCGATCAACGCTCAGTCAGGCGGTGGGGTATCTGGGGTTCGCCAATCTCATTGCCACCGTCCTGCTCGTGGTTTTGGCCGAGCCCATCGTTCGACTGCTCTTCCAGCGGGGCGAATTCACCTCCCTTTCCACCCAGCGGGCGGCTCTCGCGTTGGCCTGTCTCGCGCCCGGACTGATCGCATTTTCCATGGTCAACATCCTGGCCCGCGCGTTCTACGCGCTGGGCGACACGCAGACGCCGATGAAGATCAGCAGTGTTTGTTTGGGATTGAATGTTCTCTTCGTCTTCTGGCTGATCCATCCGTTCGCGCAAGGCGGTTTGGGATTGGCCAACACCTTGAGCGCCGGGGTCAATGTGTGGCTCCTGTTCTACGCCCTGCGGCGCAAGCTCAAACACCTCGACCTGGCGATCGTCCGGCGTCAGGTGGTCCGGATGGCCGGCGCGGCCTTGATCGCGGGTGAAGCGGCCTGGCTGGCGAGCCGGGCCTGGGAACGATCCATCGGCCACGCCCGCTTTCTGGAGAAATCCGGGGCTGT
The DNA here is from genome assembly GCA_964355375.1 of uncultured Verrucomicrobiota bacterium. Lineage (GTDB taxonomy): Bacteria > Verrucomicrobiota > Verrucomicrobiia > Limisphaerales > SIBE01 > CAYHFE01. The sequence goes on along the minus strand of CAYHFE010000604.1, from coordinate 2,845 downwards.
CTTTGTCCCGATGGCCCTGGCTTGTTTGGTGTATGGGCTGGTTCTGCTCTGGCTGAAGGTTCCCCAAGCTCAGGATTTTCTCGAGATGCTCCAACACCGCCTGCGACGGTCGGGGAAGTGAGGTGATCGTGTTTCGAGTGTCGTGTTTCGGGTTGAGTCGAAGGCCGATTGCGCTAGCCTTGGCGGAATGGAAAACCCATCCGAGACCAATGTGCGCGACCGTTTGAAGGCGATGACTGTGAATCCAATCTCCGGTGCTTTGGTGGTGAGGGAAGGGCTCGCCGCCTGCCCTCGGATCAACTCAATTCTCTGGCGTTCGAAATCGGGCGGATGCATCCGCCGCCTGGGTCGGGTGTTCGCAATGACCGCGGTCCTGTCGGTTCTGCTTCTCGGAGGATGCGAGCGAAAGAAAGAAATTCAACCGCGGGCCGAGCCGGCAACCAACGCCGCCGTTCCTCGACGCGCGGTTCCAGCCACGAATCCGGCGCCCGTCCTCACCAACTCCACGCCGGCCGCCGCTCCGTCAAACGGGCCTTCCCTGAATCCAACCGCCGGCACGAACACTGGAGCGACGGTTTCGGGCCTGTCCACGAATGTCCAGGGCGTGATCCTCTACAACCGCGGCGTTCGACACTTTCAAGGCGACGGGGTGTTGCAGAGTTTCTCGGCGGCGGCGAAGTGTTTTCGGGAAGCGGCCGAGCTGGGCCATGCGGGAGCGCAGCATAACCTCGGCGTGCTCTACTTGAACGGGCGGGGTGTGGAAGAGAATCGGGAGGAGGCTGCGCAATGGATTCGCCGCGCGGCGGAGCAAGGCGTGGCCGAAGCGCAATTCAAGCTGGCCAGCTTGCACGCCGTGGGCATGGGAGTGCCCCAGGATTTCAAGGAAACGGCGCGCTGGGCTCGCCTGGCCGCCGATCAAGGGCACATCGAAGCCGAGTACAATCTGGCGACGCTCTATCTGCACGGACGAGGCGTCGAGAAAGATTTGGCGGAGGCGGCGCGCTGGTTTCTTCAGGCGGCGGAGAAGGGCAAGGCGGCCGCTCAATCCAATCTCGGCGTGCTTTATGCCAGCGGCCAGGGCGTCACTTTGGATTTGACCGAGGCTTTGCAATGGTTCCGGAAAGCGGCCGACCAAGGCCATCCCGTCGCGCAGTACAACCTGGCGCGTTCCTACGCGGCCGGACGGGCCGTGGAACAGGACAACATTGAGGCCTACAAATGGTTCATTCTCGCCGCCGGACAAGGCGATCCGGACGCGGCCAAGGAACAGGTGGAACTTTCGTTGCAGATTTCAGCGGCGGACATCGGCGAGGCGATCCGGCGGGCCACCACATTTTCCGCCCGGCTTCAGGCGAGCAAACCACCCCCGCCCCAAGAAATGCTGCCGGCGACGACGTCGGGAACCCAGCCTGTCCCGCCGCCTTAGCGGCGCCTATGCAGTTGAGTTCGGGGTGGAACGGGCAACTTGCCCGTTCCTGTGGGCTGCCAGCCCGCGGGCTTTGCGGCCAGAAACCTCACCAGATAGTAATTCCACTTTTCGCGCCAGACTCGGCGGCAAGTTGCCGCCGAGCACGGCCAAGTTGGCCGTGCCACCATTTCAATTGAATTGTTGCGGATCAGGGATACCCCTTTCGGAACGTCCCTCTTCCTCCTCGACAACCCGCCGGGAGCATTTGAGACTGGATTCGCATGGCCCGCGTCGCGCTCGAAAATGTTTCCAAGATTTTCCAGATCGACGCGCGGACCGAGGTGCGCGCCGTCCAGGACGTCTCGTTGGTGGTCGAGGAAGGAGAGCTGTTGGTCCTGGCAGGCCCGTCCGGCTGCGGCAAATCCACCGTGCTCCGCCTGATCGCCGGTTTGGAGGCGGCGTCCTCGGGAACCATCTCGATCGGTGGCGAGGTCGTGAATGCGATTCCACCCGAGGAACGGGATGTCGCCATGGTCTTCCAAAACTACGCGCTCTATCCGCACATGACCGTGCGGGAGAACCTCGCCTTCGGTTTGAAATTGCGCAAAACTCCCCAGGCCGAGATCGATCGCCGCGTTCGGGAAACCGCCGAACGGATCGGTTTGAGCGCTTGCCTGGAGCGCCTTCCAGAGGCCCTGTCCGGAGGCGAGCGACAGCGCGTCGCTCTGGGGCGGGCCCTCGTGCGCCAGCCCCGGGTATTTCTCCTGGATGAGCCCCTTTCGAATCTGGATGCGCCCTTGCGGCTGCAACTGCGGCGTGAGATTGGCCGGCTCCAGGCCCGGCTCGGCGTCACCATGATTTATGTGACGCATGACCAGGTCGAGGCCATGACGATGGCCGACCGGATCGCGGTCATGAATGCGGGCGCCATTCAGCAAGTAGGAAGACCGCTCGAACTCTACCGATCGCCCTCCAACCTCTTTGTCGCCGGCTTTATCGGTTCGCCGCCGATGAACTTCCTCCGGGGAACGATCCGGCCAAGCGGCTTGGGCCTTGGTTTTGAAACGCCAACGACCGGCGCGCCGCTCTCCGAAAACCGGATGCGCCTGGCTTTCGGCGACGAGATGGTCTCGACGCTGCAACGGCGCGTCGGCTCAACCGTCGTCCTGGGAATCCGACCGGAGCATCTGGTCGTCGGCCCCATCAGTCAGCCGTGTGCCCTCGCCGCCCCGGCGGGACGGATGGAGGCGATGGTGGAAGCGGTCGAGCCTCTTGGAGCCGACTCCCTGCTTCACCTGGCCATCGGCGAACAGTCGCTCGTGGCTCGGATCAATTCAGACGCCCCGCTCGAGGTCAAGGAGAGGGTTTGGGTCTGGTGGGACATGAAGCGGGTCCACGTCTTCGATGCGTCCACGAAAGAAGTGATTCGCGTTTAAG
>CAYHFE010000603.1:0-4806 GCA_964355375.1 uncultured Verrucomicrobiota bacterium | reverse complement strand
CATTTCACCTGCATTCTTACGGCTCAGGATTTGGCCGCGCGGACCAACAGGACCGGGACGGAGCTGCGGTGCCGCACTTCGGCGATCGTGCTGCCGAAAATCAAATCGCCGAGGAAACGATGGCCGTGTGTCGTCATGGCGATCAAGTCGCATTGTTCGCGCTCGGCCGTCTTAATGATCTCGGTCGGCGGATCCCCCAGCGCCAGGCAGGTGGTTACTTGAAGGCCGGCATCCCGGAGTGATTGGGCCGCGGCATCGAGATATTTCTGGTCTTCCTTCATTTCCTCGGACTCGGCCAGTTTGAGCTTGTCGTAATGGCGGGCGACCCAACCGTCGGCGACATGCACCAGGAGCAGTTCTGAGCGAAGCTGCCGGGCCAGTTCGGTGACGTGGGGCACAAGCGCCCGATCGGAACGGCTATTTTCCAGGGCGACGAGTATTTTGCGGTACATGGCAGTCGGTTGGGTTATCGGATCAATGAGGTGATCCAACCGATCACGCCAAAATAATCGAGCAGAAACTTCACGTTTAGAATCACGATGATCCCGGCCGTGATCCAGGCCAGGACTTTGATCCAGACGGGATTGGCAAATTCTCCCATCTTTCGCCGGTCACTCGTAAAGAGGATGAGAGGAATGACCGCAAACGAGAGTTGCAGGCTGAGGATGACCTGACTCAAGACCAAGAGCTTGGTCGTGCCGCTTTCGCCATAGAGCGCCGTGCAGATCACCGCCGGGATAATGGCGATCAGGCGCGTGATCAAGCGTCGCAGCCACGGACGCAATCGGATGTTGAGGAAACCTTCCATCACGATCTGCCCGGCCAGGGTGCCGGTCAGCGTCGAGTTCTGCCCCGAAGCGAGCAGGGCCAAAGCGAAGAGGACACTGGCGGCGGGGACGCCGAGGGTCGGGCTGAGAAGCTTGTAGGCGTCTTGGATTTCGGCGACCTCATGCTGGCCGCTGGTGTAGAAGGTGGCGGCGGAGACAATGAGAATCGCGGCGTTGATGAAGAGGGCAAACATGAGCGCAATGGAGGAATCCAAAGTCGCGAACTTGATCGCCTCGGATTTGCCGGCGGGGGTTTGCTCGTACTTTCGGGTTTGGACGATGGACGAATGGAGGTAGAGGTTGTGAGGCATCACCGTCGCGCCCAAGATGCCGATGGCAATGTAGAGCATCTCCGGATTCTTGAGAATGGCCGCGGTCGGGACAAATCCTCCGAGAACCCCGACCAGGTCGGGCCTGGAGAAAATGATTTCGGCCAGGAAGCAGCCGCCGATGGTCAAGATGAGGGTCACGACCAAGGCTTCGATGTATCGAAATCCTTTGTTCTGCAGATACATCACCGCCAAGACATCCAACGCGGTGATGCACACGCCCCAGACCAGGGGGATCTTGAAGAGAAGATTCAGCGCGATGGCCGAGCCGATGACCTCGGCCAGGTCACAGGCGCAGATGGCGATTTCGCACAAGAACCAGAGGACGACGGCGACAGGTTTCGAGTAATGATCGCGGCAGGCTTGAGCCAGGTCTCTTCCGGTCACAATCCCCAATTTGGCGCAGAGCGCCTGCAGGAGAATGGCCATCAAATTGGAGATCAAGATCACACTGAGCAGCCGATAGCCAAACTGCGAGCCGCCGGCCAGATCCGTCGCCCAATTTCCCGGATCCATGTAGCCGACCGCCACCAGGTAGCCCGGGCCGGAAAAGGCGAGCAACTTGCGCCAGAAGCTCAATCCCTTGGGCACGGGTATGCTGCCGTGGACTTCCTGCAAACTCGGGGTTTGGTTCGCGTGTCGCCACCCGGCATTCGGAGGTTCTTGGTCGAGACTGGGTGGTTTCATAGATTCGCAATGGTCTGTTTCCGGGAGTGCGCCGGGTCCTGATTGATCATCGGCGGCTCCGCGGCCCGATGCCGCGCGAGCCCGGTGGTTCGCGCAGACGGCTTCGGCTCTCCGACCGGCCCTGGTTGACGGCCCTGAGATCGTTACTTCGATTTCCCGAGTCCGTGCTCGAACGACAGGTAGAGGAAGACTCCGATATCCGGAGCGGAGCCGGTCAGCCCGATCGGCACGCCCAACCCCACCACCCATTGGGAGCCGTTTTCAAAATTGAAGGCTTTGCGCACTCCGGGCATGATCAGGGATTCGAACTCGTGGCTGGAACCGGCGGTGACGTCGAATTGATCATTCCAGGAGCCGACCCATTCCAGCATGAAATGCAGATCGGAGGTGGCCGCGTAAATGGTGCTGGCGCCGAGATTGTAATGGAGCAGATCGTGCCGCGGCTTCGGTCCGGCGTCCGGCAGGAAAGTCAAACCCGCGTTGGCATGGGCAAACCACTTGTCGCCGATGGCCGTGCTGAACGGAAGATTCCATTGGAAACCCAGCGTATCATCACCAAATCCTCGATCGACGTCGCCCGTGGGCAGGACCAGGCTAAAGCGGGGCGCGAAGGCCCGCAGATTGGGTTCATCGAAATACGCTTGATAACGGTAGTTGAGCAGGATGTCGCCGATGCCATTGTCCCGTTGTCCCCCGGAATCGACCAAGCTATACGGGACGGTGTAGCTGAATTGATGGGTCTGGCTCAAGACCGGCCATTCCTGGGTGAAGGAAAGATTGAAGGCTTGGTCGTCGGGACCGCCCATCTTGTTCACACCGTAGAAGCCGGTCAGGATGTGTTGGACGATTCCTGGTTCCTGATTGTAGGCCTCTTCGATCAGAAAAGAGTTGTCCATGATTCCGGACACGTTCTTTTCCTCGGCCGGTTTGGATGACTTATTCGCGGCCGCCGTGTTGAAGGGTGCCTTGTCTGGTCCGGCGGCGGCCGGTTTCGCTTCTTGCGCCGAAGTGCTTACGACACACGGCAGAAGTCCGGCGGCGAGCGCCGCCAGGGCCATCTGTTTTCCGAGCTTGTCCTGAGTCGCAGAGTTGTGCCGATTCATGTTTGGTTTGATAGGGTTCATCTGTTTAGATTCATACTGGGTGCTCTCATGCGAAACCGGAGCAATCCGGTGCTGCACCCGAATCGATCTACACTACCTTCAATAGGAGAAGGCAGTCTTAGAGTCAACTAGAAAAGTTAGCCCAGACTATATTTTCCACTTTGGAGCGCCGCTCTTTCCCAGAACCGGGGTGTGGTGAGACTCCGTCGAGCTCTGACTATTCTGTCGGCAACGATTTTTGACTCAGGACACTGTCCGTTCCAGGCATGTAGTCCCGGCTTCAGCCGGTTTTCACGTAGCGACCGGCTGAAGCCGGGACTACATACTTGTCAAAATGAGAATTGCTGGGTGCCGTAGAAGGAACTGGCGCGTCCGGCGATTAGTCGATTACTGGGGTTCGGAGGCACTCGGAATCGGAAATCGAAAACGAAAAGGGTTGAATTCAAAACTTGGAGTTCTACTATCCTCGCCGACGCAGTCCTCGATTGCGTCTCGGACCGGTCGGGGCGTAGCGTAGCTTGGTAGCGCGTCTGAATGGGGTTCAGAAGGTCGTGAGTTCAAATCTCACCGCCCCGACCATCTTTAACTTCTTTATTTCCAACATGTTCTGTGACTAATTTGACCGGTCATTTTAAGGGGTTATATTGGCCTGTCCTAGTAAACGTCCTAGTTGGAATTTATTATGAAACGGAAGGAATGGACCAAAGCAACACGCGGAAACGGACACCCGATTCCCAAGTTGTGGGTTCGAGCAAGCGGAACTTACTACGCTCAGATGGCTGTTTTGAATCCCAACAGCGGGAAAAACGAGATGCGGAAGATCTGCTTGGACACCCGAGAATGCAAAGTGGCCGAGAACAAATTGGCCGGACTCATTTCCGACCGAGCCACCGGGAAACTCAAACTCCGTGACCTCGGTCCGCTCCTCAAGGACTTCCTACCTCATTTTCTGGAGGTCCGTAAACAAGAGCGGGACATCAAGACCTATCGGAACGAGAGGAGCTTCCTCCAAAGGTTTTCCGAATTTGCTGGAACCAAGCGGCTGGGAGAAATCACCGTCCGTGACGTCCTCGACTACCGCACGACGATTCTAAAAACCGGCATCGTGAATCACACAGCCAATCTCCACGTCATAGCCATTAGAAATCTATTCAAGCAGGCCGTTGCGGAAGGTTTGGTGGAGAATAATCCGGCGTTGAAGGTTGCCAAGCTCGACCACATTTCCAAACCCAAGTTCCTCCTGACCGACGAGCAGATTGTTCTGTTGGCCAACAGGGCAAGGGAGGTTCTTCCGGTGGCGGGTCAGCAGGTCTCGGATTGGATTCTGGTGATGGCCTACAGCGGTGGCCGAATGAGCGAAGTCCTCAGCTTGAAATGGAGCGACATCGACTTTGCTGGACGGAAGCTCACATTCCGGCGGGAGACGGTAAAATTCAAAGCTAACGCGAGGTCGGTAGATTTCAACCCGAAGCTGGAGGGCCAGTTGAAGGAGATGAACGCCCGACGGGACCAGACATCGGAATGGCTCTTTTCGTCCTCGCGGGCAGAAGGTGCTCGGGTTGGGGAATACGGTCACGACTTGGCGAAGGTCACGAAGAAGGCCGGAATGCCGAAAGTCACCAGCCACTTCTTCCGTCACTACTTCATTTCCAGTTGTGCAAAGATGGGCGTTGCAATGAGATTGGTGATTGATTGGGTTGGACACAAAGATTACAGGATGGTCAACGAGGTTTACACACATCTGCCGCCCGCATTCCGGCAGAGCGAGGCACAGAAGTTGACGTTTGAAACCAAGGACCCCGCTCCGGAATTGAATCCGCACGCCCAGCCCTAAAAGCATGAAACGAAGGAACTCTCATG
>CAYHFE010000602.1:0-4808 GCA_964355375.1 uncultured Verrucomicrobiota bacterium | reverse complement strand
ACGGCCGCGTCGGCTTGATCCTCGATCCGCACGCCCTGGTCGAGTTGACCACCGAGGTCGTCGCTCACGCCGCCTAATCACACCCTTGAGTGAGGACTTACCATTACCCCACGCTCAAAACGCAACCCCACCCATGAACTCAATCGTGGAGCAACACTCAACGGACGTTCCGTCGGAAACTCAGATCTTCACCTCAATCTGGAAACACGATGCGACATTCCGTGAACCCGAAGCGTTCACACCAGCCAGACCTGGCTCGAGTGTTCGGATTCTCAACGCCTCGAACGCCCACCGCCAGGCGTCGCAAGGCGCCATGGAATCGTCCAAACTGTGCGCGCCCGTTCCAGTAGTCACGAAGTACATACATTCGTTAGGGCAGAAGATACTGATCATCGAGGACGATGCTCTGTTTCGAGACATGCTCGTGCGGATCCTGCGTCACCAAGGCTTCGATCCGATGGAGGCTGAGAACGGGCGGGCCGGAGTCCGATTGGCCCGGGTTTACATGCCAGACCTGATCCTGTGCGACGTCAAGATGGAGGGATTTGATGGATACGCGGCGTTGGCTGCCATCCGGTATCAACCCATCACCGCTACGATTCCAGTCATCATGATGACCGGAGGCCCCACTGAGCAGGATCGGCGTTGCGCGATGGAGCTTGGTGCGGATGACTACCTGGTCAAACCGTTTCAAATCGACTCGCTGCTCGCGACTATCCATGTCCTGTTGAAGAGAAAGGAGACAATCAAGCAGAGCGTGCGGGATCGCAAGCAGACTGGCACGGATTCGACCAGCGGCTCCGCGGGCATCGCACCCCTCGCGAATCTCCCACCGTCCGACCCGCCGCCGTCGGAGATGCCACTCCCTGGCCAACTCCCAACCACGGCAGTTGCCCCCGATGTCGGATTGGCCCAGGTTCGGGGTGGGAGCCTCGATGCGACCAGGGAACTTGGCCCAGAAAAGGAGCCGGTGAGGTTTCCGCTGCAAAGTCAAGACGAGCTCGCGGCGTTATATCTGAAGATGTTGAATCGGTTTCATCCCAATTTGGGGAACACTGCGGTGCGGGCGGTGGCGTTGTGTCAGACCATGGGAGGACTCCTCGAGCTATCAACTCGAGAGGTGGAGAGCCTTTCCTGGGCGGCGGCGTTGCATGACATTTCACTGATGGGTTTGGAGCGTGAGGCTGTCGGACGGTGGCTCCGAGATCCACGCAAGGTGACCGAGGACGAGGAAGCCTACATCAAGAACCATCCCTTGGAGTCGGAGCTGATGTTGGAGGATTCGCCGCAGTTGAAGGCCGCCGGACCCATCATGCGCGCTCACCATGAAAAGTGGGATGGCACCGGTTATCCGGACCGACTGGCCGGGACACAGATTCCGGAGCTGGCGCGACTTCTGTCCGCTGCGGTGTATTACTGCAGCCAGCACAGGCTGGGTGAGCTCGCGCTCAAAATGCTCCGGGAGCGAGCTGGTACATTCTTCGACCCGGAGGCCGTCGAGGCAGTGGCCAAAGCGTCCTTGAAAGCGGACATTCCCAGAGGGATCCGCGAGATTCTCCTGAACGATATGAAGCCCGGACAGGTCGTAGCCCGGGATGTGCATAACGCCACCGGAATGGTCTTGTTGCGTCGGGACCGGGAACTCGACGAAACTCTGATCAACCGGGTCAAAGCGGTGAACCGCGCCAACCCGTTTGATCAAGCTGTCTTGGTCTACTGTTGACCCCTCTCGAGTCGCGCCAGCCCCGATACCCGTCGGCTTGGTCTTGGCTTTGATTCTTTTCACGGTTTTGGATTGCGCCAGATCAGACGCCAGCGGGCCGCCGACTGAAACGAAGCAAAAGTGAGTTGAATCACGTAGAAATGGCGTAGATGGCAGGGCGATAGCGCGGCTGGGGAATCGGTTTTCTTTTGGCGCGGCAAGTTTCCAACCAGGCGGTCTTGGCAATTTGCACCTCCCGGAGCGCCTCTTCCGGCGTGTGGCCCAAGGCCGAACACGATTTTAAGTCGGGGTCATGGCACGACGGTCAGTGTGCCGGGTTTGACGGAAGAAAGGATCGCTACAACATCCGGAATGAGAGGGCGAGTATCGGCGAGCCGGTTGCTGCGAGCTTTGAGTGCGATAACGGCGATTCGATAGCGTGACAGGTGCTGCTGGTGCATAATGTTGCTGTCCATCGTCAGCAAGACGTCGAAACGTTTCTCAGCCTTGGCCAGCAAGTCGCCGTTCTTGACTCCAGCCCAGCCAATGAGCGGGACGGACTCGACCTCGTGACCTGAGAGATCGCGCCCCAGGCGCCAGTCAAGATTCTCGTCCAAAAGGACTCTCACCTTAGGCAGGCTGGAGCAACCGTTCGCAGGACACTTCGAGCACCGCAATCACCTGCTCGCGTCGCACGCTGGGAAAACCTTCCAGAAAATCGTCGATAGATTCGCCTCCTTCAAGATGATCAAAAAGACTTTGCACGGGCACACGAGTGCCCATAAACACGGTCTGGCCGCCGAGAATCTCCGGGTCGTTACGGATGACCAATTCCAATTTCATGACCATAGATTACTCCGGGGCAACCCCAGCTTCAAGCCCGATGGCATTGTCGGCAGCCTTCTTTTCACCGATTTTCGTGCGGATGCCGCGACGCGTCCACAAACCGGACGAATGCGTCGTCTTGAAACTGCTTTGCGGTTCCCCAGACCGCTTTGGGAATGGGAAGGGAAAAGAAGGTCTGGATATCGCGCTGAAGTTCTTCAGGCCGCCGAAGCACACCCGACTGGATGGCCTGATAGGTGGCGTTCAGGTGAAGGATCAAGAGAAGGACGAACAACCGTTCCGCTGCGGTAACCGGCGTCTGGCGGATGTTTGCGGATGAATCGAGGACACGCGCCAGGTCGGGCATCGAAAACAGGTTTTCCCAGATGCTGCGATGCTGCTCCGTGATCGCGAGCAAATGGCTAAGCCAATCGACGTCGCGGGCAAGCGGCGCGGCCTTGACGTTGAGCGACAATTCATCCGTCAACTCACCGTTGATGTCGGCCCCCAGGGACTCGAAGCGCGTGAAGCCAACTTGCGCGACAACCTCACGCAGTCGATGCACCAACACCACCCGCTTTATCGGCGACATCCACGGTGAATCCCAATGCGGCTTTGGAAGTGCACGGGCGAAAAAGTCGCCGTCAAGCTGGTCGCTGCCCAATTCCTCAGCAGCGTCTGCGAAGGCTTCAAATTCGACGTCCTTGACGGGTCGATCGGCAAATTGGGCTACGCCCTGTGTGATGCGAGCAACGCTGTCGAGAATGTCGGCATCGGAAACGCCCGCCAATCGTGTCGCCAGTTTCGGGATTTTGCGCATGGTCGCCAAGGTGGACGAGTCGGCGGCCACTACGCTAGCCTGGATTTCCACGGAGGGGAATTAGCCTAACAAATCGCGGTCAGAGCGGGGTCTCGAAGCCGTGTGCGAGGAGAGGAGTGTCGACGGATGACGGCGAGCGCGCCTGGACTATGGTCCTTGGTAGGTTGTGAGGCGGAGCTTCCTGCCCTCCCACCAAGGGATTGCGGTGACCTTATCGCACAGATCCGAAGCCAGGAGGATGGGCAGGTGAGCTCGGCGATGAAATTCTACCCGCACTTCCTTTTCCGAGATCTCGACGTCGGCGGGTAAGTTCACCAAGTCGCGAAACACTTGCCGGGCCTGAGCGTCGCTGTCGCCGCGCATCCGGCGGGCCAAGAGCCGATAGAGTCCACTGGCGATGACCAAAAGAACCATGTCGAAGTCCACCTTGAGTCCGACGGACGAACTCAGGGCGTCTAAGTGAAAGAATCGAACCGCGTCGCTGATGCTGTTTTCGATGAGCATGCGACGGGCATAGCGGGTCATGAGCTTGGCCGCGGGGAGTCGGTCTTGATTGGTCAAGAGAATGGTCGGTTCCTCGTGGCCCAAGTCGGTGATGAACAACTGGCGAAAGCAATGACCGACCAACTGGACCTTTTGTTCGAAGACGCGAGGATGACGGTACTGCCGGGAGGGAACGTCCAGTTCAACGGTGCGCCAGGCAGAACGGGGCAGGCCATACACTTCTTTGAGCAAGCTGGGCGAACGCCGGCGCAGCGTGATGAAATCGATCTTCATCCGGTCCAGGCGCGCCAGGTTGGCGTAGGTGGTGAGTTTGGAATCGAAAACCAAGTGCTTGGGAGCTTGCCCATGGGCCTTCTTCCAAAAGGCGATGAAGTGGAAGATTTCCTCAGCTTCCTCCCCTTTGCGCAAGTTGGCATTGGAGTAGCAAAAGACGTGATTTTCCTCATTTTGGGCCAGAAAGACGAGAATGCTGGGCTGTCGGCGGCTCCGCGCCGAGACGTAGTGGGATTCAATCTGTGGATCCTGGCCGTGGTAGGGCACGGAATGAAAATCCAGATTGAAGGAGTCTCCCTGGAGAAGGGGGTCTTGGGCAGCGGCGGCATGCCACCCCCCCAGGAGCTGCTGAGTGAGTTGAGGAGTGATCCGGCAAGAATACTCACTGAGGAAACTCTTCTTCGGAGTCGCGTTGAGACCCGCGAAGAGGGCCAGTCCTTCATCCGCCGCCAGAGCCATGACATGGCTTTTGCGAGGGAGCGACCAGAGTTTGAGGGAGAGGCAAGAGCGGAGCGCCGCGGAGGCGGGGATCATCTTGGAACCAGGCAGATGGGCCCTGGAAGCCAGGCGATCGAACTGGAGGCGGACCAAGTCCGGCAGGAAAAGAAAGAGTCCCCCGCACTGGGTGGAAAAACGCCGGGACGCCAGGGAAAAGGAGCTCACATCGGCGATCGGCTCGATGGT
>CAYHFE010000601.1:0-4815 GCA_964355375.1 uncultured Verrucomicrobiota bacterium | reverse complement strand
GCCAGCGCTTCATCGGTTCCCAGATCAAAGGAACCAGCCTGCTCAAAGATCAGGCGCCGAAGGAGAAAAACTCACCGAGAAGAAAAACCAAAACCGCGAAGAAGGAAGAAGACTTTTCCGTCAATCCGATGAAGAAAACCGAGGCGAAGAAGATCCACGTTCAATCCGCCAGTTCTGCGGGACTTCGATCCCGCCCGTCGCACAACCGAACGCGGTGACTCAAGCCCACCGCTTCCCGTAGATGTTCCAAGCCGTTTTCTCGCAAACGCTCCCGCAATCCCCGAACCACATCACGCACTATCCACGGGCCTTCATAAATCAATCCCGTGTAGATCTGGATCAACGAGGCGCCGGCGGTGATCTTTTCCCAAGCGTCAGCCGCATTGAAGATGCCCCCCACCCCGAGGATGGGAATGCGCCCCTCGGTTTGGCGATAGAGATGCCGAATCACCTCCGTGCTGCGCCCTCGCAGCGGACACCCGCTCAATCCGCCCATTTCGGCATAAACCCGCTGCAACATGGGATCCGCGGTCTGCGGCCGCGTGATGGTGGTGTTGGTGGCGACCAGTCCGGCGATGCGTCGGGGCGACGTCAACTCGACGATTTCATCCAACGCCTCGAAGGACAAGTCGGGGGCCACCTTCACCAGGATGGGCTTCAAGGAATGGGTGCTGACCGATGAGCCCGCGCGCCTGCGCAGGTCGGGAGTGGCCTGGAAGCCTTGGGCCCGGGGGCTCGATTGGGCCGCCTCTCGGGCGCATTTGGAATTGGTTTCTTGCACGGCGGCGAGAATCTCGTTCAGGGCGGCCTTGTCCTGGAGTTGACGGAGGTTGGGGGTGTTGGGCGAGCTGACGTTGATGACAAAAAAATCGGCGACCGACCAGAGAGCGCGCAACGAATTCGCGTAATCGCCGGCGGCTTTCTCCAGAGGCGTGACCTTGGATTTGCCGAGATTAATTCCGACCGGGTGTTTGGGCCAGCGACCGGAGGCGCGCCAGGCGTCCAAGGCTGCCGCCATCGCGCCGGCTCCGGCGTTGTTGAAACCCATCCGATTGACCAAGGCTTGATCGGCCACCGCGCGAAAGACCCGGGGCGGAGGATTGCCCGGCTGGCCATGCCAAGTCACCCCCCCCAATTCGGAGAAGCCAAAACCCAGCGCCGCCCAAGCGGGAACCGCTCCAGCGTGTTTATCCATGCCGGCCGCCAGACCCACCGGATTCGGAAACGACAAACCTAAACACTGCATTGGCAAGTCGGGCGTTTCAAAAAAAGAAGCCAGCGCCTCACAGAGAACCTCGTGCCGGCTCACCCACCCCAGGGCCGCGAGGGTGTGATCATGGATCTGCTCCGAATCACGTGCGAAGAGCGAAGGGCGAATCAGTCTTTTGTAGAACCAGTTCATAGCCACCGGCCGATGTTCCGGCATTCGGCGCGCAGATTCCTTAATCTGCATCAAGGAAGATGGCGGAGAGAGAGGGATTCGAACCATCTGTTCGAATCCCTACTCATAAACTAATGTTTTCCTCAGCAAAACGACAAATGTGAACACCCTTGATAAGGTTGGTCGTTGTAACTATGTTTGCAACTGTTATGGCTTCATTGCGACGTTTACCTAACTCCCCATACTGGATCGCCTGCATCTCGCTTCCTGATGGCCGACGCACCCAGCGCAGTACCGGAACTAGTGACCGCCGCGAGGCGCAGCGAATTGCCAACCATTTTGAAGATGCTTCAGTCGAAGGGAAGGAAGGGCGACTGACCGATTTGAGAGCGCGAAAAACGATTGCGGACATTTTTGCCATCGCAAACAAGGATAGCCTTCCGAGTTCGTCCATCAAGGATTTCTTCAGTTCCTGGCTCAAGCGCAAGGAATTGGAAGCCGGTGAAAAGACACATCAGAGGTACACCGCCGTCGTTGCCCAGCTCCTGGAGTTCATCGGAACTCGAATGAGCCGCGACATTGCGCATCTTGACCGGAAGGAACTCACTGCGTTCCGCGACGGTCTAGCCAGTCGCGTCACTCCTAGCACGGTCAATATTAGTCTGAAGATCATTCGATCCGCCCTGACGCAGGCCAAGCGAGATGGGTTGGTGGACGTAAACGAGGCCGAGAGGGTGACACTTCTCAAACGAATAAAAACGTTTGAGCGCCGCCCTTTCACTCTCCCAGAACTTAAACGAGTCCTCGCCGCTGCCAATGATGAGTGGCGCGGGATGATCCTCGTCGGTCTCTATACAGGATTGCGACTGAGCAACATAGCTACTCTAACCTGGGCAAACATTGATCTGCCAAATCAAGAGATCTGCATCGCTACGGGAAAGACTGGCAGGCAGATAATCCTTCCTTTGGTCAAACCGTTGTTGAGACACGTAGAAATGCTGCCTGCTCTCGATGATCCAAACGCTCCACTTTTCCCCGCTGCCTTCGCCTCCCGTCAACGAAGTCAATATACTGGGACCTTGTCGAATCAGTTTTATCGAATTCTTGTCGCCGCCGGACTAGCTCCGCGCCGCTCACATTCGAGCACGGGAAAGGGGCGAGACGGCAAACGTCAGTTGGGCGGCCTTAGCTTCCATTGCCTGAGGCATACGGCGACGAGCCTGCTTAAGAACGCCGGAGTTTCTGACGTTGTCGCCCGGGACATCATCGGTCACGACTCAGCAGCGGTAAACGCCAACTACACCCACATCGATCAGCAGACCAAGCGTGAGGCGTTGGAAAAGCTGCCGGACGTGACGGTGGCCGGATCGCCGTGAAACCTGCGGCTTGAAGTCCCTCGCCCAACGTTGACAACCGTGAACACGTGAGACATGGTGGTATCACGATGAAGACCGCCACCGTCCGAGATTTGCGGAACCATTTCCCACGGGTCGCAGCCTGGATTGCCGACGGGCAGCCTGTCGAAATCACGAAAGCGGGAAAACCCTTCGCGCGTCTGGTGCCCGCCACGCCGGAAACGCCGCGCAAGCTAGTCAAGCCGGACATCATGGCGCGGCTCAAAGCGGTTTGGGGCGACCGCGTTTTCTCGGCCAAAGACGTCGCTGAAATGCGCGCGGCTGAATTGGAGGGAGAAGACGGGTGATTGCTTACCCTGACACGTCCTTTCTGTGCGCCCTCTACCGGCATCAGGTCAATTCTCAAGCGGCTGCGGCGCACTTCAAAACCATGCCCGAGGCGGTTCACATCTCCAGCCTGCTTCTTTACGAATTGCGCCAGTCCCTTCGGTTTCACGTCTGGTTACATGCTCAAAATCCGCGCCAAGGCTTTGGGCAAACGGAGTGCGACCAAGCGTTGGCTGCGGTCCAATCCGACTTGGACACGGGCGCGGTGGTGGTCGTCCCGGCGGAATGGCCGGAGGTGCATCAAATCGCCGAACGGCTGTCGAGAGCATACACCATGGCTGGAGGTTACCGCGCCTTTGAAGTCTTGCACGTGGCCACGGCGATGCATCTGGACGCGCGGGAGTTTCTGAGCTTTGACGACCGACAGCGCACGCTGGCCAGAGCGGGAGGTTTGGAGGCGAAGCCGTAGCTCTCGATTTCTATCACCCATAGATTCTGCTGACGAGGCCCTTTTCCAATGTCACCGTGGTTCTCATGCTGGCATCATGATGCCGGGTGCGCTGGGCGTCAAGATGCGAACAATCGAGCTTTCCCGTACTTGAGGAAGAACAGCAGCGGATTGTGGCCGCATTGAACCTCAAACCGCCGTTGCCAATTGACTCAGAAAATCCGCAGGCGTGATGGCGGGCACGGATGATCCGGCGAAGTCGTCCACATTCCGCGTGATGATGAAGACCGATTCCGTTGCCTTCGCCACAGTCGCCACGACCGCGTCCTCGAAATCCGCGGACGCGAGACGCCTCGCGTCCTGCCAACCCGCCGCTTCGAGATTCCCGATTTCAAAATGGCGCAGCACCTGATCCATCGCGGCCTCGGCCCCCGGTTTGGAGGCGTGTTTGCGCACCAGATAGTAGAGCGTCGTCAGGCCGTGGGCCGGGCAGACACCGGTCAGTGTCCCCGAGTGACCATGCTCACGACTTGCGCGGACGCCGCGTAGTGCGGCTCACGCTTTTGGAAGACATCCAGAAACACGTTGATGTCCAACGTCACTTTCACGCGTGTTTCTTTTCGAGATGCTCACGGTGCATTTCTTCGCCAGCGACCTCCGGCGAGATGATGCCGGTGCCCTCGTCACCTCGGGTTGCAGCGGCCTCTGCAAATGCTCGCGCAAATTGCGCGCCTGCCGCGCGAGGAACGCCTCCGCCGAAGTCCCCTGGGCCGCTGAATAGGCACGGAGGAAGGTGAAATCTTCATCTGGCAACGGAATCGTGATCGTGCTCATGCCCCGAAAGTGCCACACGACCGCACCGCTGCCAAGTCCGCGTTCGTGACTTGTTTGACCAGTTCAATTTCCGGCCTCACCCATTTTGAACGCCGCGAATCGCGCGTGTTGCAGAGAACGACGAACAAGGGAAGAAGGAGGAAGGAAGAATTAAGAAAAAGCCACCCATTTTCCGCTGCACTTTCGCATGCAAGATTCATCCTTCTTCATTCATAATTCATCCTTCCTTCCAGGCGCGCGTCGTCCAGTGTGGATTGGCCCTCTCCCCCCAAACCCTCCTCTCCCATTCCCGGCCAGACGAGAGAGGGGGGACTTTGGGGGGAGAGGGCGACAAATCCTGGCACTTGAGGTAAAGCAGGAGCGGATTGTGCCCGCGCCGTTCGAGTTCGTTGCGGATTCGGCGGACCTTCTCCAAGTCGCGGTGCGAGTGGGAGATGAAAATCCATGTGCCCTTCGTTCGCGGGCCAAAG
>CAYHFE010000600.1:0-4815 GCA_964355375.1 uncultured Verrucomicrobiota bacterium | reverse complement strand
GCGGCCGTCCCGGCTGCACCGGTCGGCGTCTCGCCGACCGGAATCAAGCTGGTTCACCTCCACGAGTGTTCGGCGGGACGCCGAACCAGGCGAGACGCCCGCGCTCCCCATCGCAACTTGAGGTTCATGGTCCCATAGCGAGCCTGCATGGCTGCGCGGCTCTCCCTGAACCTGTGGTGGGGTGAGACTCCGTCGAGCCCTGATTTTTTTGCCGACCAAAATTTCAGGGTTCGACGGAGTTTCGCACCATCGCGGGATAGGTTAAAGGGGGAACGCGGCTGTCCGCACAGTCTTTTTGAGAGAATTGTCTATTCTGAAGGAAGCCGAAGATTCGTTCGGCCCACGTTCGTGGTCACCACAGGATCGGCCACCCCCTCAACCCGCGGGTAACGGACATTATCGAGGTTCAATCGCTTCACCGTATCGGCGACCACGACCGGGCGAAAGTCGTCGCTTGCAATCGAGAAGCGCACGTCTTCCAGGGTGAGGTTCTCGACCCGGCGGGCGTAGAGACCCCAGGCCGGAAGCGGGCGGGCATCGACGCCGGGCCCACGAACCGGTTGCCGGCCCTGCTCGGCTTTGCCGCCGCCGCTGAATTCCGCCGTCACCTGGCGGAGGACGAGGTTCGTGATTGGCGTTTCTGCCCAGCTCTC
The DNA here is from genome assembly GCA_964355375.1 of uncultured Verrucomicrobiota bacterium. GTDB lineage: Bacteria > Verrucomicrobiota > Verrucomicrobiia > Limisphaerales > SIBE01 > CAYHFE01. The sequence goes on along the minus strand of CAYHFE010000600.1, from coordinate 4,162 downwards.
GGCTGAAATCGCCGATCGGTACACGCCCGTGGCGTGGAGGCCGCTGACGGTGACGCGGCCGACGGTGTTGTTCGTCTTGATCCAAAGCGTTACCGGGGAGGCCACGTTATGCATGGTGTTGTTCGAGATCAGCACCTCGTCGAGCGGTCCGAGGGTGGCGTCCCACGCCCCGGGTTGGAGAATGATCCCCGAGAGCATGTTGGTGCGCCGCCGTTCCCCGGAAGTGCGGTGCGGCTGAAGACCCGGACCATAGAAAAGACAGTTGTTCACGATCAGCCGCCGGGCCGGACCGATCAGCCGCAGCCCATTGCACGAGGAGTTGATCACACAGTCATTGATCACCGTGTTGTCCCAGTATCGTCCGGCGATCGCATCGTCCCCGGTGTAAAACTGACAGCCCGTAATCGTCACGTTGTGGCACCAACGTTCGGGCGCGCCCCGCCAATGGATTCCATCCCATCCGCCCACAAACTTGACGTTCCGAATCTCGACGTCGTCGCTGATCTGGAAAAAAATGGCGTAATTGGCGGCGTCGATCACGGTCAGGTCGCGAATGTGGAAGCGACGGCAATTCACGAAAACCAGCGTGTGCGGGCCGCGCATTTTCTCCTCGCCGGTCGGGTCAAAAACGCGGTTGCCATCGATCACCCCTGGTCCGGCCAGGGTCACATCGTCGAGGTCTTCGCCAATGATCAAGCCGCGGTGCCATTTGCCCCAGCGGGCTTCGGGCATGAAGCTCGGCGGCGCGGGCTGCAAATACTGAGTGAGGTTGGTGGTGCCGACGAGCGTCGCGCCCGCATCAAAGTAGAGGGTCACTCGGCTCCGCAGTCGCACCGTGCCGGACAGGTAACGACCGGGCGGGAAGAGCACCTGTCCGCCGCCCGCCTCCGCGCAAGCCTCGATGGCTTGATTGATCGCCGCGGTGTCCAGGGTCAGCCCGTCACCCGTCGCGCCCCGATCGCGAATGTTGAACTGTCGGGTGAGGGATGCGTGCAGTGGGACGGCATTCGCCGGCGCCTCCGCGCCGCGCGTGAAGTGGATTGGTTGCGCCCAGAGGGCAAGGCTCAGAGCCCAGGCGGCTCGACAATGAATCGTTCTCATGGTTTGGTGATGATGCTTTGGACGCTGACGGGACGCCGGCTATTCTGGGCGATCGCCGCCTCTGACATTTTCTCCACTCCCGAGGAGACATGCGGAGTTTCGATCTGCTCTTCGCACGCTTTGGGAGCATGAACCCCTCCCACGGTGGAGCGAGACTTCGTCGAACCCTGGAATCTTGGTCAGGGACAATGTCAGGGTTCGACAGCGTCTCACCCCACCGCAGGTTCATCAAGGGCCTCCATCGCTGTGCCCACGCCATGCCGCCGCGAGGGCGGAGACCGTCTTGCCAGCAGTTCTCATTTTGACTCAGGACAGTGTCTGTTCCACGCATGTAGTCCCGGCTTCAGCCGGTTTTCACGTGGCGACCGGCTGAAGCCGGGACTACATACTTGTCAAAATGAGAACTGCTGCCGTCTTGCGCTGGGCGATTGACAAGTCAGGTCCGGTGAGGCGGAATTGAGCCGATCACTTGACGAACTGAACCACCATGAAACGCTCTCCCCAAGCTGGCCTCAACCGCCGCGAATGGCTGCGGTGGAGCGCGGGCGCCAGTCTCGCTTGGAACCTCTGGCCCGGACGGCTTCGGGCGGCGGACAATGGGCGCGGCGGTTCGTTTGATTTCGTCGTGGTCAACGACACCCATTTTCAAGGTCCGCGTTGCGCGGCTTGGTTTGAGCGAGTGACCGCGAGCATTCGGTCATTGGATGCCCAACCGGAGTTTTGCTTGATGGTGGGCGATCTGGCGGAACACGGCACGGACACGGAGTTGGGCTCGATGCGGGATATCCTGCGCGGTTTCGGCCTGCCTTTTCACGTTGTCATCGGCAATCATGATGCCGCGTCCGACCGCGATCGATCGGCCTGGGACGCACTTTTTCCAGCGCCCTTGAACTACCAGTTCGAACACCGCGGGTGGAGATTCATCGGCCTCGATTCGAGCGAGGGCACGAAATGGGAAAAGACCCGGATCCAGGAGGGGACATTTCGCTGGCTCGAGGACAACTTGCCCAAGCTCGACCGGGCGCAGCCGACCGTCGTTTTCACGCACTTTCCCCTGGGCGCCGACGTCAAGATGCGCCCGCTCAACGCGGACGACCTGCTGGCCCGCTTCAGGGACTTCCATCTCGTGGCGGTGTTTAACGGGCATCACCACGGGTGGACCGAGCGCCGATTGGGATCGACGACGTTGACGACCAATCGCTGCTGCGCGATCAGCCGGGAGAACCATGATGGCACCAAGGAGAAAGGCTATTTTCTCTGCTCCGCCCAAGACGGCGAGATCCGCCGTCGTTTCGTGGAGGTCAAGCCGGCTTCCCCGGAACCTCCAGCCGGCGCCACCTCGCCATAAACGACTCCAGACCAGATCACCCCTATGTTCGAAGCCGCCGAAGTCGGACACAAACTGTCGAAGCAAGAGTACGCCGAGCAACTGCCCAAACTCCGCGCGGAATTGCTCCAAGCTCAGTTCCTTCTCAAGAAGGCCAATATCCCCGTCGTCATCATCGTTTCCGGGGTGGATGGCGCCGGCAAAGGGGAAGTGATCCATTGCCTCAATGAATGGCTGGATCCCCGCGGGGTCCATACCCAGGCGTTCGGGACGCCATCGGATGAAGAGCAGGAACGGCCGGCCTACTGGCGATTCTGGCGCGTCTTGCCGGCGCGAGGGCGAATGGGCATTTTCTTTGGCTCCTGGTACAGCGCCCCGATGACCGAGCGTGTTTTCGGAAATATTGACGGCGCCCAGCTCGATCGGGCGCTGGAGCGAGTGTCGCTTTTCGAACGGATGCTGGCCGAAGACGGCGCGTTGATTCTCAAGTTCGCGCTCCATCTTTCGAAAAAGGCCCAACGCCAACGGCTCAAGGACCTCGCGAAAAATCCTGAGACCCACTGGCGGATCTTGCCCACCGATTGGAAACATCACAAGCTCTACGGCAAGTTCACCCGCACCGCCGAGCGGGTCATACGTCAGACCGACACCGAGAAAGCTCCCTGGTTCGTGGTCGAGGCCGAGGACTGGCGTTACCGCAACCTGAGCGTCGGGCGCATTCTCCTGGAATCGATCCAGGCGCGGCTGGAGAAACCGGGGCGGGTGGCCCCCTCAAAAACCAAGGTCTCCGCCCCTGCCCGGGCGGCGCCTCGCGACCTGGTGACAATCCTCGATCGCGTGGATCTGACCCGGACGATTTCCGAGGAAGAATACAAAAAGCGCCTGGCCAAGTATCAGGCCCGACTCAGCCCGTTGGTTTGGAAAGCCAACGAGCAGAAGATCTCCAATGTCGTGGTCTTTGAGGGGTGGGATGCGGCGGGCAAGGGCAGCAGCATTCGCCGGGTGACGGAGGCGATTGATCCGCGATTCTACCGCCTCATTCCCATCGCCGCACCCACGGACGAAGAGCGGGCGCACCATTACCTCTGGCGATTCTGGCGGCACTTGCCGCGCGCCGGAACGTTCACCATCTTCGACCGCTCGTGGTACGGCCGCGTCCTGGTCGAGAGGGTCGAGGGTTACGCTCCGGCCGATGAATGGAAGCGGGCTTATTCGGAGATCAACGACTTCGAAGAGCAGTTGGTCGAGCACGGGATCGTCGTCACTAAATTCTGGATCCACATCAGCAAAGACGAGCAACTGCGCCGTTTCAAGAAGCGCGAGGCGATCGCCTACAAACGCTACAAGATCACCGAAGAAGACTGGCGCAATCGCGAGAAGTGGAACGCCTACGAGGAAGCCGTCAACGAAATGGTGGCGCGGACCAGCACGGCGGCCGCTCCCTGGACTCTGATCGCCGGCAACGATAAGAAAGGCGCGCGCCTCCAGATCTTGAAAACCCTGACCGAACATCTCCGGCGCGCGCTCTGATAAGAGCAGAGTCCGGCAGGCCCTGTTTTTGAGACGCCCGGTGCTGTTGCGCCAGTTCCGCGCTGAAAACAACTGGAGAATGGCTGAATGGCTGGTTTGTTCGCGGCGATTCTCTTTTCGGCCGAGGACACTGTCCGTCCCGCGCATGGAGTCCCGGCTTCAGCCGGTCGCCCCGTGAAAACCGGCTGAAGCCGGGACTACATG
>CAYHFE010000599.1:0-4817 GCA_964355375.1 uncultured Verrucomicrobiota bacterium | reverse complement strand
TCATCTGTCCGCCTCGTCGATCTACGTGCCCATCCGGCAGAGCGGGACCGTGACCGGCGTGATCTCGTTGCACCGCGACGCGGCCGAGGCCTATGACGCGACCGCTTTGGAGACCTTGCAGGCCTTGGCCGATCATTGCGCCTCGGCCCTGGCGCGCATCCAAGCCCAGGAGGCGCTGCGGGCTGGCGAGCAACGCCATCGCTTGTTGGTCGAGAACCTGGGTGAAGGATTGGGCATTCTGGACGCGGATGAGACGTTCCTCTTTGCCAATCCGGCGGCCGAGCGGATGTTTGGCGTTGGGCTCGGGCAATTGATGGGCCGCCCGCTCAAGGAGTACCTTTCACCGGCTCAGCGGAAGATCATTCTGGATCAAGCCCAGCAGCGCGCCGCCCGACCGCGCGACACCTTCGAACTGGCCGTCACCCGCCCGGACGGCTGTGAACAGACCTTGTTGGTCACCCTGACGTCGCGCCCGGTGGCGGGGGACGGTGGACGGGAAACTTTCGGCGTTTTCCGTGACATCACGGAGCAGATTTCTCTGCAATCCCAATTGCGCCAGTCGCAAAAACTCGAAGCGCTCGGACAGCTCGCGGGCGGCGTGGCGCACGACTTCAACAACCTCCTCACGGTGGTGCTCGGCCACTGTGGGTTGCTCAAGTCCGACGGTCTCCTGACCGACGAGGCGCACTCATCGGTCGAGGAAATCCGCCTGGCGGCCGAGAGCGCCGCCCACCTGACGCGCCAGTTGCTGGCCTTCAGCCGCCGGGAAACGCCCCAGCCGCAGCCGGTCAACCTCAACGAGATCATCACCAACGTGAGCAAGATGCTCCGCCGCTTGATTGGCGAAGCCATCCCGCTGCACTGCCGGTTGGCCCCCGGCCTCCCAACCATCGGGGCGGACATCGGGATGATCGAGCAGGTGCTTTTGAATCTGGCGGTGAACGCCCGGGATGCCATGCCCAAAGGCGGCCGAATCTCCATCGCCACCCAAGAGCTGACTCTGCGGGACGACGACATGGCCCATCACCCGCAAGGCCGGAGAGGCGAGTTCGTCGTCTTGCGCGTCCAGGATACCGGATGCGGCATCCCGGCGCACCTGTTGCCCTTGATCTTTGAACCGTTCTTCACGACCAAAGAAGCGGCCCGGGGCACCGGCCTGGGGTTGGCCACGGTTCAGACCATCGTCAGCCAGCATCAAGGCTGGATCGAAGTGGACAGCCAAGTGGACCAAGGCTCGACGTTTTCAATCTACCTCCCGACCGCCGGAGAGGCCCTGACTCCGGTCTTGGCCTCGGCCCTGCCGCCAGGCTCGCTCCGGGGGAGCGAATGCATCTTGATCGTCGAAGATGACGTCAGCGTGCTGCAGATGACGCGCCAGGCCTTGAGAGCGCAGGGCTACACCGTTCAGACCGCTTCGAGCGGAGTGGAGGCCCTCGTGGTCTGGCAGGAAAACGGTCCGCAGATTGATCTCCTCATCACCGACCTGGTCCTGCCGCAGAGCCTGAATGGCGATGAACTGGCCCGGCTCTTGCGCTGTCGCAACCCTCACCTGCGGGTCCTCTTCATGAGCGGATATGGCCCCGAGGCCATCTGCCCGGACTGGACCGGCGAGATGAACGACTTCCTCTTGGTCAAGCCGTATGAGTCGAACACCTTGCTTCAAGCCGTCCGCCAGACCCTGGATCGTCCGTCGCTGAAGTTGAATTCGAACGAAGTCCCCCACCCCATCCTCGCCACGATATGAACACAGCAAACTCCCAAACCAAACGAACGATTGTGAACAGAAACCGAACAACGACTATTGTCGCCGCAGGCGCGCTCGGGCTCGCCATGATCTCCGGCCTTGACGGCGCGCAAAACACCGCACCGGCGGTCGCCCCGGATGCCTCCACCAGTTCCTTCGCGGAACGGCTGAAGAAACTGGAAGTGGAGATGGAAGCCTTGAAGAAGGAAAACGTCGAGCTGAACAAGCAACTCGGCGGGGACGGCAAGAGCCCATTGAGCTTCGTGAAGCCGGGTGGCAAGGAAAAGAGCCTGAAGATTGGAGGCGTGCTCCAGGGCCAGGCGGAGTTTGGCCGCCAACCGGACGCGCGCTTCAGCGGGGTGGAAGACCGCTTCCTGCTCCGGCGGGCGCGCCTGACGTTGACCGGCGCGTTCGCCGAGCAATTCGACTTCAAGATGGAAGGCGATTTCGGCGCGGGCTCACTGTCCGAAAAGACCGGCTACAGCGCGCAGTTGACCGATCTCTACGTCAACTGGAACCGCTACGACTTTGCCAACGTCAAGTTCGGCCAGTTCAAGTCTCCCTTCGGCTTCGAGCAACTCGTGTCCGACCCCAAGCTGACCACCATTGAGCGCTCGCTGGCCAACGACCGGCTGACCGAGGGACGCCAGATCGGCTTCGGCGTGAACGGTGAATTCCTGAGCAAGCGGCTGGGTTACTCCGCCGGCGTCTTCAACGGCACCTCGGTCAACAACAGCTTCAATGACAACGAGCAGTTCATGTTCGCCGGGCGCGTGACCGGCGTGCCCTACGAAGGTAAGTGGGGCAAACAGGACGTGAAATGGACCGTGGGTGTCAATGGCCTCACCACCGAGGATGGCTCCGTTGCCAAGACAGGATTGGGCTTTGATTCCGTGCCGGGCGGGGCGGTGGACAATCTCTTCGTCGGCCAGCGGACCGGGCTTGGCCTGGACACCCAGTTCAAGGCCGGGCCGTTCGGATTGGAGGCGGAATATCTCCGGGCGCATTTCGAGCCCGACAACAATCTTCCCTGCCCAAGCCTCGACGGCGAGGGCTGGTACGTGATGGGCACCTACTACGTCATCGCGCAGAAACTCCAGGCGCTCGTCCGTTACGAGACCTTCGATCCAAACGTGGACATTCTCGGCGACAGCACCGACACCTGGACCATCGGTCTGACCTACTTCCTCAAGGGTGATGATCTGAAGTTCTCCCTGAACTATCTCATCGGCAACCCGCCCGGATCCGGCTCGCAAGGGCGCCTCCTGGCGCGGGTCCAACTCATGTTTTGAATGAAAACTCCAACGAACTCAGTAAGCCTCTCCCAGTAACCCCAAAACCAAGAAAGCAAACTCCATGAAACTCGGCACAAAATTGTATCTCGGATTCTCCACCCTCGTCGCCATCGCCCTGCTCCTCGGCGGCATGGCCGTCTGGAAAATGTCCAGCGTCAAGCAAAACGCCACCAGCATGGCCGCGGACTACATGCCCGCCGTGCTCGCCGCCAATGATGTCGAGCGCGACTCACTCGTCACCATGTACAATATGCGCGGCTACGCCCTGAGCGAAGACACCAACTTCCTCGTCAAAAGCCGGGCCAACCTGGTGGAAGTCAAGAAGGGCCTGGAAGCGGCCAAGGCGCTCGCCGCCAAGTCCGGCGGCACCCTGGACTTCCTCAAGCTGGCCGCCGAAAAGGCGGAGGCCAAGGCGCTGGAGTACGAACAGTTGGCCAACCAAACCGTCATTGTGACGGAAGCGTTGGAAAAGGATCGCGAAGCCATGAACAAGGCCGCGCAGGAGTACATCAAAGAGTGCACCGATTACCTGGCCAGCCAAAGCACGAAGCTCAAGGAAATTCTCTCTGTCACCAACCAAACGGGTGCGGCGGGGGCCAGCCCAACCTCGACGGGAGTCAACGCGGCCGCCGTCGAAGATCGCGTGGATAAGGTCAATCTCGCCAACGACGTCATCGACCTGGGCAACGCCATCCGCATCGGCAACTTCAAGGCCCAAGCCACCCGCGATCCTGCTCTTTTTCAAGAAACCCAGAAGAAATTCGTCGAGGTCAACGCCAAACTCGACGAGATCAAGGCCGTCACCAAACAAGAGGTCAACCTGAAGCAGATTGCAAGCTGTCGGGCCGCGGGCCAGGCCTACAACGACGCCATGACCAGCTTCCTGAAAAACTGGAACACGCGCGAGGAATTGGGCCGGAAGCGAGGAACGGCCGGCGACGCGGTCTTGGCCGAAGCCCAGACCACGGCCAGCAGCAGCACGGACACCACCGGCAAGATGGCCACGGCCGCGGCGGGAGATCTTTCCACCGCCTCCACCACCATGATTGTCGGCCTCTCCGTCGCTCTGATCGTGGGCATTCTCTTGGCCACCTTCCTCACCCGCTCGATCACCAACCCAATCCGAGCCGTGGCCGAGGCTCTCTCGGCTGGCGCCGAACAAACGACCGCCGCCGCCGGCCAGGTTTCCTCGGCCAGTCAGACTCTCGCGGAAGGGGCGAGCGAACAGGCCGCCAGCCTCGAGGAAACCAGCGCCTCGCTCGAAGAGATGTCGAGCATGACCAAGCGCAACGCCGACAACGCCCAGAACGCCAAAGCCACGGCCGTCCAGACCCGTCAATCCGCCGACGCCGGCGCCGATCAGATGACGGCGCTGCTCTCCGCGATGGACTCGATCAAAAATGCCAGCGAGGAGATCACCAAGATCTTGCGCAACATCGATGAGATCGCTTTCCAGACGAACATTCTCGCGCTCAACGCCGCCGTCGAAGCGGCTCGCGCCGGAGAAGCCGGGGCGGGATTCGCGGTGGTCGCCGACGAAGTGCGCAACCTGGCGCAACGCTGCGCCGCCGCCGCCAAGGAAACGGCGGTCAAGATCGAGGACAGCGTGAAGAAGAGCCAGCAAGGGGCCAAGATCAGCGCCGACGTGGCCAAGAGCTTCACCGAGATTCAAACCAAAGTGCGCCAACTCGACCAGTTGGTGGCCGAGATCGCGGGCGCTTCCCAAGAGCAAAGCCAGGGCATCAGCCAGGTCAACACCGCCGTCACCCAGATGGACA
>CAYHFE010000598.1:0-4824 GCA_964355375.1 uncultured Verrucomicrobiota bacterium | reverse complement strand
GCATTGGTGACCACCGGTTGCGCTTGGTTGAACATTGGAGAGAGCAGCGTCAACGAGACCGCGACGCCCTGTGACGCCGTGATGATTCGTCGGAGAGAACTGGCCCAACTGGAAGACCGTGGGGATCGCTCGCAGTCATCGGCAAGGGGTCGTGCAGACTTCATGGCGTCATGAGGGTCAAACGGAGTGTTCTTACGGTTGAGAGTGACGTTCAGTTTGCATCCCGACGATGGCAGCTCGCGCCTGTCTGAAGCAGACCAGAGGCTCTCGCAGACGCATTCCACTCTCAGCCAATCCAATCCGCTACACGATTATTGGCCAATCTGCTCCCTCAATTGGCCTCTTTCGCTCGCCGAAATCGATCGTTTGACCGGTGCCTTCCGTGTCGTTCGCCCCGCGGCCTCGAGGGCCCAGCGTGCAGCGAACACCTCCAGCCAAGACATGCATAATCCCCAAGCCAGCACCATGTGGAACAGGCCAAGCCGATCCTCGCCCGCCGCCGGGCAGGCGATGCAGAGCGCGCCGATCGTGGAGAATATCGACCGAGGCTCGGCCGTGGATGTGCACGGAGCCGTCCCGGATTTCCGCGATGCCGCCGGATCCTTTCACGCCGGGCCCAGGCAGAGGCGACCCGTGCGGCGCCGTCCGCCAATTGGCCGTAAGACCAGACGCCTGCCGAATCCAGGATCGCGGTCTGGTCGGGACGGTGGCGGCCTCTCTCGAGATAGCGCATGAGTCAGGCGGGGAAGTCAGCGGAAGCGCTGACTTCCCCGGAACGGTGGAACGGGAGCCATGGGCGGAGGTTGCGAATTTCGCGTGCCTGTGACAAGTATCTTCTCGCTTCGCCAACCTCCTGACAGCACTGCCCAAAATCCACGGCACCAAAAACAGAAACGAGCGAACCCTGTACTTGATCAAAGATTGCGCGCGGCCTGATCCACGGACAGAATGCCGGTCGCTCGGCCATGAACAAACGCGCCCTCATCAAGACCATCATCGATCGCCTGACCGCTGAACTGGAGGTTTACCTCAAGGCAGCCCAAGCCTCTCGCGCCGAAGCCACCCATGAGCAGAGCAAGGCCGAGAACAAATACGACACCCGCGGTCTCGAAGCTTCATACCTGGCCCGCGGGCAGTCTCGGCACGCGGCGGAAATCGAAGCGGCGATCGCCGCGTTTGAAACTCTCGACGCCCGACCGTTCGCCGCGGCCGAGCCCATCGGTCTTGGGGCGCTGGTGGAGCTGCAGCATCGCGCCGAGACCACGACTTATTTCGTCGGCCCAGGCGCGGGCGGCACCGAAGTGGTTCATGAAAAAATGAACGTCTTGGTGATCACGCCGCAATCCCCGTTGGGCCGGCAACTCCTGGGGAAGAAGCCAGGGGATCTTCTGAAACTAAGCCTCGCCGACGCCACCCACCAATACCGCGTGGTGACCGTCACATAGCAACCTCAACAGAATGTGCTCAACATTTGCCGTGGCCGCGCTAAGATCATGTTATGCGCTTTAACGAACTTGTCCCCATACTCCAGGTGGCGATTGGCCCGGTGATCCTGATTTCCGGCGTCGGGCTGCTTCTGCTTTCAATGACGAACCGGTTCGGCCGAGTCTTGGACCGGTCGCGGTCACTGGTCGATGCGGTGCACCGCGGGACCCCCCAAGACCACGCGCGGTTGGTGGAAGAACTGGCCATTCTCTATGGGCGAGCGCGCCTGATTCGCAAAGGAATTACTTACGCCGTCCTCAGCGTGCTTCTGGCCGCGATCCTGATCATTACGCTGTTTTTGACCGCCCTGTTTCAATGGGAAACCGCCCTGCCCATCATCGTGCTGTTCGCGGCCTGCATGGCCTCGTTGATCGCCTCGTTGATCCTGTTCATCCGGGACATGAATGTTTCGCTGGCCGCTCTCAAAATTGAGATCAAATCGGCCAAAGAACCCAAATGCTAAGGCCCGCTCAGCCTCCTCTCTCGCGGTCGATCCAACCATGACCAGTGCAACGGCGGCCAAGTGGGCGGGATGGATGGGTTTCCTGGCGGTGGCGCTGGGAGCGTTCGGCGCCCATGGATTGTCGCGCCTCCTGCTCCAACATCAGACCACGGCCATCTGGGAGAAGGCGGTCTTTTACCATTTCATCCATACAATCATGCTCGTCTGGCTGGCCCATCGAACCCCCTTTCACCGCGGACCGTGGCTCTGTTTCCTGGGCGGAATATTCATCTTCAGCGGGAGTCTTTATCTGCTGGCGGCGACCAATATGAGATGGCTGGGAGCCATTACACCGATCGGCGGCGTGAGTTTTCTCGCGGGGTGGATCTGGCTGGCGCTGGCGCCTCGATTGACCCAGCCCGAGTGACGTCGGCGGTCCACCGCGAAGTTTAATCCGAAACTTCCTCCACCAACGCGCCGGCCCGACGGCCGAACCGGCCAAATCGAATCTCCGGGATCAGCAGAAGCATTGAGGCCAGAATCAAGGCCACGGAGACCCAGCCGAGCGTCGCCATCGAAAGCCGGGTCACGAGATGAAACGCCGCCAGCGGCGCCAGCATTCCGCGCAGCCCGGTAAAAAACGTATGCACCGACATGTAGTCCGCCACATGTTCCGGGGGAGCGAATTTGGTGACCCAAAGACTCCAGGCCACGTCGCCGCCGGCATTGGAGATGCCGAAGACCACCGCGCCCACCACCAACCCGGTCACATCCGCGCTGGTAAAGAAAGCCGCGATGCCAATCGCGAAACCCAGATTCAAGGTTAGGCGCAGGACGAAGAAGTTCATTCGGTCGAAGAGCCAGCCCCAGACCGGGCTGAGGACCAGCCGCGCCACGTTCGGAACCACTCCGGTCAGAAACGCAATTTCCCCCACGGTCATGGCCAGGCCATATTTCGGATGGGCCAGGTATTCGATCCGCATCGGGATCATCATCAAGTTGGCGAAGCCCATCAGCATCCAACAAATCAGGGTTCGGCGAAACAGGGCGTCGTCCCGCGCGAAGCGGAGCGCGCGAAACGGATGCGTGCCGCCGGCCACGGTCAGCGGCCGGGATGGATAATGCGCGAGGCAATAACTGCCGAAGGCAAAGGCCAGCGCAAAGGCCAGCAGCAAGTAACGGAAATAGCCGATGTGCCCGGACAAACTCCGACCCGCCAGGTCGCTGAAAAGGGCGGCGGCACCAATCCGAATCATGACCGTGCGAGAAAACAGATGGCCGCGCGTCTTCTCGGGATAATTTTCCTGATAAATCTGGGTGAGGAGCGGAATCGCCGCCGCCGAGGCGGTCAAAGCCACGATGGTGCCGATCACGAAAACTGGCAGCCAAGGGACCAGGGCCATGCCCAGGAAACAGAAGGCCCCGCCCGCCGCCAGCGCGGAGGCGGCTCGAGCCGTCTTCCAGCCGGAGGCGGCGACCCGCGAGACAACCAAGGGCGAGAGCATCAAGCCCAGACTCCCTCCGCTCGCCACGAGCGCTTTGGACGTCGCTCCCGCGTGAAACCAGCTCACGGCAATGAGCAGGAGAAAAGTCGTGCCCGCGGTTTCCAAAATCCCGCTCGCCAAAGCACGCCACCTCTCGAATCGATAGGTCCGTTCTGTATCGCTCTCCGTCCGCACCCCGCCACCTTACCCATCCCGCCGGCTGCCCGGCAAAAAGAATTGCAGAATTCAAATTCGCCGGCGCGAGCCAGATTGGGTTTGTCAGAATATTCCGCCACGGGCATGATCGACTCACAGCACCCGACCTATGCGTAACGCCTCAACCTCGACCGGCACGAGCGGACTCGTTCTCGGGATCCTGTTCCTCGTTATGGGAGGCATCGGCGCCGCGCTCCCGACGTGGGCGGGGTCAAGCCCGATGACGGCCGCCCCACCGAACATCGCGTCCGACCTCTTTCGCTGGCGCCCGTTCTTGGCTCCGTTCCATTCGGTGGTGCTGCATTATCCGATCGGCTTTCTCACGCTGGCGTTTATCCTGGAGCTCTACGCCCTCCGCCGGCCCAGCCCGGAACTCCGCCGCATCACCACCCTCGTCATCATTCTGAGCCTCGGGAGCGGCGTCATCGCCGCCGCCCTCGGACTCATGCGCGCGAGCAGTGAAAGCTACGACAGCCAGATACTCGCCGTGCATCGATCGTTAGGCATCGCCATTCCCATTCTGACTCTCTTGACCTGGTGCCTGCACGCCCGATCGGGCCGGCCGCTGGCCGCCCGAGGTTGGCTGACCGGGTATCGCGTCGCGCTCTCCCTGACCCTTGTCGTTCTGGTCATGGGAGGCCATAACGGGGGTAATCTGACCCATGGCTCTCGCTACCTTGTGCAGTACGCACCGCAGTTCGTCAGAAGCCTGCTCGACGACAATGAAACGCCGCCCAACCTCGAAACGCCGCTCGACGCAAGCCAGAAATACTTCATGGAAAAGATTCAACCGATCCTGCAAAGCAAGTGCATCCCTTGCCACGGACCGGAAAAACAGAAGGGCAAATACCGCCTCGACTTGCCGGACCTCGCGCTCAAAGGGGGCACGAGCGGCTTGACCGCGATTAAGCCGAAGGATCCTTTCGCCAGCGATCTGGTCCGCCGAATCCTTCTCCCCCGCAACCACGACGACGCCATGCCGCCGGACGGCAAGGACCCGCTCAAGCCCGACGAAATCATCGAGGTCGTTCACTGGATTCAAGATGGAGCCGGGTTCGCCAGTCCCACCGTCACGGTTCCTTCCTCCACCAACGCCCCGGCCAGTCAATGAGGGAGCCGCCAGACCACCCATGAACCGCGGCGTTTTGCATGGGGAGCGCGGCCGTCCCGGCTGCACCGGTCGGCGTCTCGCCGACC
>CAYHFE010000597.1:0-4842 GCA_964355375.1 uncultured Verrucomicrobiota bacterium | reverse complement strand
CTCGGCGTGAAGTCGTTGCGCGACTATTTCCGCAAGCCCGCCGGCTTCTTCGCCGACCATCTGAGCCGCTATTCCAAGAGCCGCCGGCAAGCGCCCATCTACTGGCCGCTTTCCACCGCCTGCGGCAGCTACACGCTCTGGGTTTACTACCACCGCCTCACCGACCAGACGCTGTTCCAGTGCGTGAACGACTTCGTGAAGCCCAAGCTGGAGGAAGTGAACCGGGACATCGAGCGCCTGCGCGGGGAATTGCAGCGGGCCGATGGCGGCAGCAGCAAACAGCGCGAGAAGCTGGAAGAACTGGAGGATTTCACCATCGAGCTGAAGGAACTCCACGACGAACTGCTGCGCGTGGCCGGCCTGCCCTACAAGCCGAACCTGAACGACGGCGTGCTCATCACCGCCAGCCCGCTCTGGAAACTATTCCGCCTACCCAAGTGGCAGAAGGAATTGAAGGCGTGCTGGGAGGCGCTGGAGAGTGAGGAATACGAGTGGGCGCATCTGGCCTACACCATCTGGCCCGACCGGGTGAAAAAGGTCTGCAAGACAGATCGCTCCATCGCCATCGCCCACGGGCTGGAAGAACTGTGCGATGTCAAAGCGCCGGAGAAAAGGGCGAAGCGGGGGAAGAAGAAGGCGGATGCGGAGCTGGAGCTGGATTGAGACATGGATGATTTCAGAATTGGTTACTGCCTTGAATACAGTGACTTGTCGCGCATCCAAGAAAATTAGATGTGATTGGGCGAATTTTCATGGATGATGGTTCAATGATCGAACGACGCAGATTCCTGGAGCAGATCGAGCAGCGATTAGGCTGGTCGCGGGTGGTCGCATTGCTTGGTGCCAGGCAGGTCGGAAAGACGACGTTGGCGAGGCAGTTTATCGCCGGTCGGGAGGCTCATTACTTCGACTTGGAAAGCCCTGCGACACAAGAGTTGATGCGGGAGCCAGCGACACGTCTGGAGCCGTTAACGGGATTGGTCGTTTTGGATGAGGCGCAACGGATACCGCAGCTTTTCCCCCTGCTGCGGGTGCTGGCTGACCGGCGTCCCTTGCCGGCGCGGTTTCTGATTTTGGGCAGCGCATCGCCGTGGTTGATGAAGGGAATCACGGAGTCGTTGGCGGGCCGGGTATCGTTCATTGATGTGCCGGGGTTGGCGTTGACGGAAGTCGGCGTAGCGAATTTGGATCAGTTGTGGTGGCGCGGCGGTTACCCGAGGGCGTATCTGGCTGGGAGCGATGCCGAGGCCCGGCAATGGCAGGACGATCTCGAACGGACGGTGATGGAGCGCGATCTGGCGGTGGTCGCGCCAAATCTGCCGACGGCGGCAATGCGGCGGTTCTGGAGCATGGTAGCGCATTACCACGGGCAGACGTGGAACAGCTCGGAGATCGGCCGGAGCCTCAATCTGACGGACAAGGTGGCGCGGCTGTATTTGGATGCCTTCACCGCGATGTATCTGGTGCGGCAATTGCCGCCGTGGTTCGAGAACGTGGGCAAACGGCAGGTGAAAGCGCCCAAGGTCTATCTGCGCGATTCAGGGGTGTTGCACGGGTTGCTGCATCTGGAGAGCCGGCGGCGGCTGGAAGAGCATCCCAAGGTAGGCGCGTCGTGGGAGGGATTCGCCATCGAACAAGTCTTGAGCATCACCGGCGACCGGGACGCCTACTTCTGGGCGACGCACAACGGGGCCGAACTGGATTTGCTGGTGGAGTGGCAGGGCAAACGGCTGGGGTTCGAGTTCAAGTATGGCGACGCACCGGGGTTGACGAAGTCCATGCATATCGCGCTGCGAGATTTGAAGCTGGATCAGTTGTTCGTCGTTTATCCGGGTGGCCAGTCCTTTCCTCTGGGACCAAAAGCAGAACTGGTGGGGATTCGAGATTTGCCAACCCGACTGGAGCGATTCAACGGGGAACGGCTTTTGGAGGCAGGCGGTGGAGGCAAAACATGAAATTGAGGGAGTTCATCCGCGACCAATTCAAGCGGCGGCTGGAGGCCGGCGGCTGCCTGGTCATTTACGACGGCGAGGGCCGCTACCGCGAATGCGCGGCAGACCTCGCCAGCGATGCCTGCGCTTTCATCGACGCCGGGGATTCCATCATCGCGGGTCGTGAGCAGGCTCTGACCGAATGGCTGAAGATGGCGCGGCCCGCCAAATCCAAGCAGCCGAGACAACTGGTGATTTACGTTCCCGCGCCCAAGCCGGAGTCGGACGAAGACAAGTGCCGTGATCCGTTTCAAATCTTCGCGCTGGGCGGCGCGGCGTTCCCCGAAAGTGACGGCGACAGCTATCAGGCGCTGTGCCGTCGGGCGAAGCCGGACTTCGCGGCGCAAATTGAGGCGTTGTTCCAAGCCGGCGTGCCGGACTTCGACTTGGTGGATAATGTGGGCGCGGGCAAGGGTTGGCCACGGATGCGCACTCTGCTGGGCGTGGAATCGGCGGCGGAAATCCTCGTGTCGTTCCTGTCGCCGGCCGAGAAGCAATCGGAGGCGCTGGACGCGGATGCGTCATGGCAAACTGAGTTCCGGGAATTTTGCGCGGACGTGCTCGGCTACACCATCAAGAGCAAAGGACAGAAGTGGGCGACGTTAAGCACCGAACTGTGGCGCTTCATGCTGTTCAGTGAGTTCGCCTTCGATCTCCCCAGTGAGCTGCCGGCCAGTCTCCGTGATGTGCCGCGTGCGGCCAAGACCTTCTCAACCCTTGTGCTGTCGGTCTGCAAGAACCTGCGCGACTCGGAGCGGCATCATGCGCGTTACATGGAGCAAGCCGACCAAGTCGCGGGTGAACTGAAGTTGGAGGCGGCCACGCAAGGTATCGAGGATCTGGGCGTTCTGGACACGTTCGCCTTCGAGGAACGGTCCTTTCTGCGGGTTTTTGTCAAATCCGCGCTTGGGGGGGATCTGGGCAAGTCGCAGAAGCTGTCGGTCGAACGCCGGGCGTCGATCTGGGTAAAGAACACCGGGCGGGCGCTGGCATGGACGATTGCCGAGCGGGCGCTGGAGCTGATGACCAAGGCAGATGATCTGTCGACCGAACTGGAATCCGAAGGCCAAGGGGTGGCGGCGATCGTCAACTTCTATGCCAAGCGCGGTTTCTCGCTCGACACGTTGCAGCGGTCATTTGAGCAGTCGGTGGCCGATTCTTACGGCGGCGTGGACGGTCTCGATGATTTGGTCGATGCGGCTCGACAGAAGTACCGGGCGTTCACCGAGACGGTGCAGTCCAGGTTCATCAGCGCGGTGGTGAGGGAAGGTTGGCCGGCCAGCGGGCGCGTGCGGAATACCGAAGTGTTCGACCGCTGGGTTGCACCGGCCTTGCAGGAGCGGGGCAGGCGGATCGCGTTTTTCCTCGTGGACGCGCTGCGCTACGAACTCGGCGTCGAACTGGAAGGCTTGCTCGCGAAGGAAGGCGCGTGTGAGCTGACGCCGGTGTGCGCCCAACTTCCCACCATTACCCCGGTCGGCATGGCGGCGTTGATGCCGGAAGCGGATGACAATCTTCGACTGACCCGCGACGGGGACAAGCTCGTTCCCACGCTCAAAGGCAAGGCCGTGGTTGTCCCCAAGGATCGGCTCGAATACGTGCGCAGCATCTACGGCGACCAGTGCGACATGATTGACCTGGACGAGTTGATCTCCATGAATGTGTCGCCGAAGAAGAAGCCCAAGCTGCCGGACACCGTGCGCCTGTTGCTGGTGAAGACGACGGACATTGATGAAATGGGTGAAGTGAACCCTGCCAAGGCGCGGGAGCTGATGCCGCGTGCGCTCAAGGATATTTTTGCTGGCATTGGCAAACTGAAGAAGCTGGGCTTTGACGATGTGGTCATCGCCACGGACCACGGGTTCGTCCTGTTGCCGGGCCAAGAAGCGGGCGACACCGTGCCAAAGCCGTCGGGCGATTGGCTGCAGGTGAAGGATCGCTGCCTGCTCGGCTCGGGGTCTGCCAATCCCTCGGTGGCGGTCTTCTCCCGGCAGGAGGTCGGAATCCGGGGCGATTTCGAGTCCTACGCTGTGCCGCGCAGCTTTGGGACGTTCAGCCGGCGCATGCCGTATTTCCACGAAGGTTTGTCATTGCAGGAGTGTGTTCTGCCGGTGATCGCCGTGCGGTTGAAGAAAGAGGCTGAGTCGAAGCCATCAAGCATCGAAGTTCAGGTCAGCTACAAGGCGGGCAGGACGAATCAGGTGACGACGCGATTGCCGCTGATCGATGTGTCGGTGTTTGCCGGCGACATTTTCGAGTCCGGCGAGATCGAATTGCGACTGGAAGCATGGGGTAAAGACGCAACGACCGGGCAGGAGCGGGTCATCGGCGAACCGGCATCGAGCGAGCATGTGCATCCGGCCACCGGCCTCGTGCGCGTAAAACCGGGGCAGGCGATCAAAGTGCCGATCCGGTTGGAGGACGGATTCAGCGGGGCGTTCGAAGTGCGTGTCTACGATCCGGAGACACGGTTCACTTATGGTGACGCGCCACTGCGCCTGAAAACCAACATCTTGGAGTAATGTATGGATGAACTTGATCAGAAACTGAATCAGACCTTCTCCGGTTGCGTCGTCCGCAAGGACCTCCTGCACCAGATCAAGAAGGGGACGAATGTGCCGTCGTTCGTTCTGGAATTCCTCCTTGCGAAGTATTGCGCCACCGATGATCCGGATGAAATCCAAGCCGGCATCGCGGCGGTGATCGAGACGGTCCAAAAGAACTACGTCCGCCCCGATGAGTCCAACCGCGCCCAGTCACTGGTGCAACAGAAGGGCAAGCACAAGTTCATTGATAAAGTCCACGTCCGCTATGTGGAGGGTGAGAAACGGCACTGGGCGGAACTGGAAAA
>CAYHFE010000596.1:0-4859 GCA_964355375.1 uncultured Verrucomicrobiota bacterium | reverse complement strand
CAGACTGCGCCGCTTCATATTGTTTCTTCAACTCCACAGAACAAGTCTCGAGGTAGGCAATGGTCCGCGAAGTCTTGTCGTTCGGATGGCCATTCGTTGAGATGACGATCGCGCGGACGGCGTCCGGCCGATCATCATTGATTCCGCGAATTGGCGGCGTCGGTCTCACGAGTTGAAACCCTCATCAATACCGGTCCGGCGTCACGCCAAGAGGACGAAAGTGTCACGATTGGCCGACTTCGACTGGACGCGTTCACCCTGCCCGGATCAGGCCCAGACTGCAAGATCGGCTTCGCGAATCGGGACGTCCCCGGTGAAACCAGGGGCGCAAACAAACCATTGAGAATTCGTCGAACCCGGCTATCCTCCGGGCCGAACAACCCATGCGACCCGAATCTCTCCTCCCCTGCCGACGTGTGCAAACCCGTCTCGAACGAGCGGAAGATCCGGCCGCATGGACTCCGTTGCCATGGCGAAACCATTCGTTCGAGAAGCGGTTTCCGAGCGTCCCCCAGCCTGCCTCCGCGTTATGAATTTAACCCTGCCTTCCAAAGCAAAAGTGGTCAGCGGCGGCATCATCGGCGGGAGCGTGGCCTACCACTCGGCCTCGGCTCCGTCAACCATCCGGGCGGCCTGTCCGCCAAGTTCCTCGAACAAGGCCGATTTGCCATCGGCATCGCCGACTCGCGGTATCCCGCCAAAACCTGCCTCCGCGCTCCTGACGATCCCGATCGGCTCCGCATTCTGGCCTCGCCATCCCGGTCCGATTCTGCTCACGAAAAACAATTTTGTTCTATGCAACTTCCCTCCAATTTTCGAAGCCATTCGCGAACCGTGAGAAGAGAATCGACGCTGTTTATTGGGCTCCTCGCTGCCGCATTCTTCGGGTGGATCCCGACTGCGACTTCGACGGCGCGCGCGGCTGGCCTGGCATCGGAAGCCGGCGGCACCGACTTTTTCGAGAACAGGATTCGGCCCATCCTGGTCGAGCACTGTTATTCGTGTCACAGCGCGCAAAGCGAGAAGGTCCGGGGCGGCCTGCTCCTCGATACTCGGGAAGGCCTGCTCAAAGGCGGGGAAACTGGCCCGGCCATCGTCCCGGGCGACCCCGAGAAGAGCCTGCTCATCCGGGCCGTCCGTTACGCGGATGAGCATCTGCACATGCCCCCCAAAGGCCAAAGGCTTTCCCCCGATCAGGTGGCGGATTTGGAATCATGGATCCGCCTCGGAGCGCCGGATCCCCGGACGTCACGCGGCGGCGTCACCTCAGGCCCGACCGCCAGCGCCGCCCATTGGGCCTTTCAACCGGTCCGACCGCCAGCCATTCCCGCTGTGAAGGATTCCGCCTGGATCCAATCGCCGATTGACGCCTTCGTTCTCGCCGCGCTCGAATCCAAAGGACTGACGCCCTCGGCCACCGCCGATCGGCGCACCTTGATTCGGCGGGCTTCGTTCGACCTGCTCGGATTGCCGCCGCCGCCGGAGGAAGTGGCCGAGTTCTTGGCGGATCAATCCGCGGATGCCATGGCCAAGGTCGTCGATCGTCTGCTGGCGTCGCCGCGTTTTGGAGAGCGATGGGGTCGGCATTGGCTCGATGTGGCGCGTTATGCGGATACGAAAGGCTACGTCTTTGAGGAGGAACGTCGTTATCCTTATTCCTACACCTATCGCGACTACGTGATTCGGGCCTTCAACGAGGATTTGCCTTACAATCGCTTCGTCGTGGAACAAATCGCGGCCGACCTTCTGCCGTTGGGTGAAGACAAACGGCCGCTGGCTGCCCTCGGTTTTCTCACGCTGGGCCGGCGCTTTCTCAATGATCCACACGACATCATCGATGACCGCATCGATGTGGTCACGCGTGGGATGATGGGACTGACGGTCACGTGCGCGCGGTGCCATGATCACAAATTTGATCCCGTGCCTTCGCAGGATTACTACTCGCTCTACGGAGTGTTTGCCAGTTGCTCGGAGCCGAGCGAGAAGCCGCTCCTGGGCCCCAACGTGTCGTCCAAGCTCTTTGCCGAGTATCTGACAGAGCAGAAAAAGCGGGCCGAGGAATTGCAGGCCTTTCAAGAGACCGAGGAAGCCAAGGCCTTGAGCCAGGTTCGGCAGCGCAGCGGCGATTATCTGCTGGCGGCTTACGAGGCCCAGCGCTTGGCCAACGGCGAACGAGTCGAGGGATTGGCCCGCGAGAGAAAACTGCATCCGGGCACCGTTCGGCGGTGGATGGCGAACTTGGCCGACCGAAGCAAATCCGTGCACGACCCGATCTTTGCTCCCTGGTTCGCCTTCGCCAAACTGCCGGAGAAGGAGTTCGCCGCCCAAGCCAAAGAGGTGGCGCTCCGGCTCACGGTCGGTCCGGTCTCGACCCATCGGCTCAACGCCTTGATCGCTTGGGCCTTCGCCGGCGATCCGCCCGGTTCCATGAAAGAGGTCGCGGAGCGGTATGGCAAAGTCTTCGCCGATCTCGAGAAACGCTGGCGGGAGACGACCGCGGCGCGGAAACCCGAACCGGCTGTCGGAACTGGCGGCATCCCGGCGAGCGCGACGGCGTTCACCGACCCGAGCCTGGAGGAGTGTCGGCAGGTTCTCTATGGGGCGGAATCACCCACGCAAGTGCCGGCGTCGGAGATTGTGCGGTTGTTCGATGTTCCGATCGGACAAAAGGTCCGCGCCTTGCGCCGCAAAGTGGACGAGCTCGACGCCACTCATCCCGGTGCTCCGCCTCGGGCCATGGCTCTGCAGGACAACGCCACCCCGTCCAACCCGCGGGTCTTTCAGCGGGGCAATCCGAACAATCCCGGACCGGAAGTGCCGCGGCAATTCCTCCACGTGGTCGCGGGCGAGAAGCGGCGGCCTTTCCAGAAGGGCAGCGGACGCTTGGAACTGGCTGAGGCCATCGCCAGTCGCGACAATCCGCTGACGGCGCGAGTCATGGTCAACCGCGTTTGGATGCACTATTTTGGGGCCGGGCTGGTGCGCACCCCGAGCGACTTTGGCGTGCGATCCGATCCTCCGTCTCATCCAGAATTGCTCGATCACCTGGCCTGGCAATTCATGGAAGAAGGTTGGTCGCTGAAGAAATTGCATCGCCGGATTATGCTCTCGCATGTTTATCAGCAAGCCACGGACGACCACCCACGCTCGGCGCAGATTGATCCGAATAATCTCCTGCTTGGGCGGATGAGCCGGCGGCGTTTGGATTTTGAAGCAACCCGCGACACCCTGCTGGCGACGGTCGGGCAACTCGATCTCCATTCCGGCGGGCGCGCCGTGGACATCACGACCGAGCCGTTTCCAACCCGTCGGACGGTTTACGGGTTCATCGAACGGCAGAATCTTCCCGGGCTCTTTCGGGTCTTTGACTTTGCCAGTCCGGACACCACCAATCCGCAGCGTTTCCTGACCACGGTCCCGCAGCAGGCTTTGTTCATGTTGAACAGTCCCTTCGTCGTGCAACAGGCGCGTCAGTTTCTGGAGCGGCCCGAATTTCGCGCCGGCGGCAAAACCGAGGATCGAGTGCGCGCGCTTTATCAGACCGCCTATCAGCGCGATCCGACGCCCGAGGAAGTGGACTTGGCGCGGCGGTTCATCCAATCGCAGACGGCGGCGTCCGGGGCGCTGGTCGATTCGCCGGTCGGGCCGACGGGATCGGGATCGGCCTCCGGCACGGTGGCCGTGGTCGGAAAAGCCAAGCCGAATTCCTCCAGCCCCAAGGAGACCGTTCATCCGCTAAGCGCTTGGGAGAAGTATGCCCAGGTTCTGCTGATGTCGAACGAGTTGGTCTTCGTGGATTAGCTCGTCACTGGCGAGGTTCGGCGCCATTCCCGCCTGAGTCACGGGTTCGGCGCAGGAAATAGGAGCAACTGGTGACCAGACACACGACCCCCAACACCGACATGAAGTAGGTGAAGCCTTTGAAGAAGCCGAGTCGGGAAATGTCACTCTGGACCAGATCTTTGAACAATTGCACCCCGACGGAACCGGTGTAGCCGATGGCATCCGCCAGGTAAATGGCGAAGACGGCCGTGCCCACGACCCCGGTGGAAGCGATCAGGCGATCGAAAAGAACGGAGCCATAGGGCACGTAGGCCAGATATGAACCGAGCCCGATGCAGGTCATCCACCAGAATCCGTTGATGAGCTTTGCCTCCAGCAGGAGCGTGCTGATTCCCATCAGCGCCACTCCGCCCGTCATGATGGCGAACGCCCCGATGAGGCCCATGCGATTGCTCTTGATCAGATTGAGCAGAGCCAGGGCTCCCATGACGCCGAACATGACGATCGTTTCGGCTTTCGTGATGATCGCTTTGTTTTGCTCGTAGGGATACCCCAGCCCATCAAACAGCTCGACTTGGTAGTTGTCGCGGAAATCCCGGTAAGCGGTCAGGAAGAAGTAAGCCAGACAGAGCAGAATCAAACCGAAGAGAAACTGTCGGACAAAGGCCATCCGATCCGCGCCGCCCATCGGTTCCCGCTGCACCCGCGCTGACACGTCGGCTGGGTTGGGCCGCGGCAAATGGTTGAGCAGCCAAACCGAAAAAAGAAATAGCGGAAGAAAATGCAGGCCGGTCACGGCGGGCATCCACGCCTCGCTGACCTGCCGGAGCGGGGCGGAGACGAGCGGACCAATCCATGGAATCCACTGCCACCAGTCCGCGGCCATCCCTTCCATGACCGCGCGCCCGATATCCTTCACGACGCCGCTCGAGACGATGTAAGAACAGCTCAAGCCGGCCAGGAGCAACTCGGAAGTGCGCCGCCCCTCGAGGTACCACACGACCAATCCCCAGACCATCCCGAGCGGGAGCCCATTGAGAAATATCGGGATGATCTTGAGGTTGTTTGGCACCAAT
>CAYHFE010000595.1:0-4868 GCA_964355375.1 uncultured Verrucomicrobiota bacterium | reverse complement strand
CTCGTCCCGCAGCCAAAAAAAAGGACGACCGTCGATGGGGGTCGCACGCCGAACGCCGAGCGTCAAGGGCCAGAGTCCCTACCCGCGACGCTCGACCCTCGGCCCTCGACCGCTGTTGAAACAGCACCGGCCGAATTCAGCGCGGTGAAAGCAATGCCGCCATCCCCAGCCCCCGTCCCGATCCGGTCGTTGAATCAACCCGCCCCCGGTCCCGCCGACCATGGCCTTGCGGGAAAGAACCGCGACGCGGAGCAAGCCTTGGCGTATGGCGCTGTGCCGGACCAGCCCGTTGTTTTACTCAACGGCGCGGCGGAACAAAAAGGCGAGGCAGCGCGCGGTGGCTTCAAAGAAGTGGAACGGGTGGACAAATTGGGGGTTGTCTCCTCTGCTGCGCCGGTGCCAAACCGGCCGAGAGCCGAAGTGCCGTCCGACCCTCGACCCTCGACCCTCGACCCTCGACGGCAAGCGTTCGCACCTTTGTTGGACACGCCAAGCTCATCCGCAACGCTGGCACGCAGTGACGGCCTTGAGCGGGATCAGGCGCAAACCTATTCCCAGTCGTTTGCCAATCTCGCGCCGGAACCGCTCAAGCAAAAAACCGCCAAGGTCTTTGCTCCCACGCCCATTTCGCCGGTACTCGCAAATTTCCGGGTGGAGCAAACGGGCCGGCAACTGCGCGTGGTGGACAGTGACGGCTCGACGTATCTCGGGGAGACCGACACAACACCTGTGATCGGGGCGGGCGGTGGTGGCGCCAAGAAGGAACAAGTTGTGCAGTTATTCAAGAGCGACGGCAAACTGAACCAACTTCCGGCAGCGGCAACGTCCGTTCCGCAGCAACAGTTGCAAAACAATTCCTACCGGGTTGCCGGCACGAACCGGACGCTCAACCAGACCGTCGTGTTTACGTGGAATTTTGTGGAGATGACAAACGCGCCGGTCGTTGCGCAATCCGGGAGAACCGGCAGTGATCTGAACAAGGATGCGAAAAAGCTGCCGACGCAGTTCCCGGCGCAGTTGCAAAATTCCTTCATCAATGGACGCGCGCAATTCGGGACCGGCAAGGAAATTGAAATCAACGCCGTGCCCGTGTCGCCGTAAGCCGGGCGGCGAGCAGGAATCGCTGGGGCTTTAGCGTGCGATGCTGTGACGCGCGTTTTTCATTCCGTCTTCACCACCAACCGCATAGCCGCTGACTCAGTTCCACCACCCGCTCAAACGGGCGGCAGCTTCCACGGCGCGCGATAGGGGCGGCGGACCCACTGGGCGACTTCGGCGTCGCCCACCACTACCTGCTGCTTCGGATCCCAGTGGACCTTTTTGCCGGTGCGAATGGCGATGTTGCCCAGATGACAGACGGTGGCGGAGCGATGTCCGACCTCGACGTTGCAGATCGGGTCCTGGCGGCTCTTGATGCAGTCGAGCCAGTTTTGATGGTGATCCTTGCTGGCATAAAGCCGCACGGATTTGTCGTCCAACGGCTGGGTGAGAATTTCATCCGGGGTGGATTCAACATTGCCGCGACTGACAAAGATGGTGCCGCGCTCCCCCTCGAACGTGGTGCCGCCCGGGTATTTGTTGCTGCCGCCGTTGCAGAGCACCACGGTGCCGTCGGCATATTTGTAGGTGACGTCGAAGGTCTGCGGGGTTTCGTAGTATTTCTCTGCGTTGTAAACAGCGGTGCCTTCGATTTCCACCGGGCCGCTCGCGTCCATACCCAACCCCCATTGCGTGATGTCGAGGTGATGCGCGCCAAAATTGGTCATCTGGCCGCCGGAGTAATCCCAGAAAAAGCGGAACAGATAGAAAACATGATTTTTGTTGTAGGGCCGCTGCGGCGCCGGACCCAGCCACATGTCGTAATCGAGTCCGGCGGGCGGTTGGCTGTCGGGAATTAGCGGCGGCTTGGTGGCCCGCTCCAAATAATTCACGGCCGGCAGACCCACCTTGACCGTTTTGATTTTTCCGAGGCGCCCCGAGCGGACATATTCACAGCCTTTGAGGAACTTCGCATCGGACCGTTGCTGACTGCCGGTCTGGAAGACCCGCTTGGTGCGGCGCACCGCATCCACCAGCACGCGGCCCTCGTCAATGAA
This sequence comes from uncultured Verrucomicrobiota bacterium, assembly GCA_964355375.1. Classification (GTDB taxonomy): domain Bacteria; phylum Verrucomicrobiota; class Verrucomicrobiia; order Limisphaerales; family SIBE01; genus CAYHFE01. Next base: position 2,772 of record CAYHFE010000595.1, on the reverse strand, counting down.
GAGCGTGAGCGGTTTCTCGCAATACACGTCCTTGCCGGCCTCGCACGCGTGGAGCGCGGGCAACGTGTGCCAGTGATCGGGCGTGCTGATGAGGACGGCGTCAATGGATTTGTCCTCGAGCATTTTCCGGTAGTCGCCAAACATGGCGCACGGCCGGCCATTGGCTTGCTCGACGCGCGCCTTGGCGGCCTGCACGCGGGTCTGATCCACGTCGCACACGGCGACGGCGTGCTTCATCAGCGCCTGGAGATTGCTGTTCCCCTGGCCGCCGACGCCAATAAAGCCGACGCGGATGAACTCACTCGGATTCTGACCCGTGGCCGCCTTGGTGCGGTTCAGAAAAATGTGCGGCCCGGCCACGCCCAGGCCGGCGGCAAAGGCGGCGTTGCGAGTGGTGCGAAGGAAGGCACGCCGCGAAACGGCGGGGGAGGTTGAGCGGGAAGGTCGTTCCGAGTTCAGATCAGGATTGTCAATCATGCGAGGTTGGACGTAAATGTTGGAAATTAGTTCAACCTTGGCAAGCGAGAATAAATTGGCGCCGACAAACCCAATAATTTAAGTGGCAAAATGAGAAAATACTTCCGCGCCGGGTTGGTGATTGCGTGGCTGATCAGCCACGCCGGCGGCGTGGCGGGCCGGGCGGCGGAATCCGAGACGCCGTTCTGCAAAACAGAACTGATTTTTCCACTCGAACACTGGCACAACCACGGCTCGTGCATGGTCGAGACCCCGAAGGGCGACCTGATGGTGTGCTGGTTTCATGGATCGGGCGAGCGCACCGCCGATGATGTGAGAATCGAAGGCGCGCGCCAACGCAAAGGCGCCGCCACCTGGAGCAAGCGGTTCACCATGGCGGACACGCCCGAATATCCGGACACGAATTGTTGCATGTTCATTGATCCCGAGGGCCGGTTATGGTTGCTCTGGCCAACGATTCTCGCCAATCAGTGGGAATCGGCGCTGATGAAATATCGCATCGCTGCGGATTATCACCGCAACGGCCCGCCGAAATGGGCGGTGAGCGAAGTGCTGCATGTGACGCCCGGCCCGGAATTCGAGATGGCGGTGAGCAATTTCGTCAACCAGACCGAAGCCCAGCTCAACGGGGCGGCGCTTGCTGAACCCGCCCGGGCGCGCGTCCAGCAATGGCTGGCATCCCTTCGTTCGCGCGCCGCGGACAAGCTGCAACGGCGGCTCGGCTGGATGACGCGGGCGCATCCGTTTGTGCTGGAGAACAAACGCCTGATTGTTCCGCTTTACGCGGATGGTTTCTCCTTTTCGTTGATGGCCATCACGGATGATTGGGGAAAGACCTGGCACACGAGCACGCCGCTGATCGCTGGCGGAAACATTCAGCCGAGCATAGTTCGGCGCAACGACGGTTCGCTCTATACGCTCATGCGCGACAATGGCCCCGCGCCCAAACGCCTGCATCAAAGCGAATCACACGATCGCGGCGACACGTGGTCGCCGGTGACGGACAGCGAATTGCCCAATCCTGGCACGGGCGCGGAGATCATTTCCCTGCGCAACGGTGACTGGGTGCTCGTCGGCAACGACACCGAAAGCGGGCGGCACAGTCTGGCGGTGCAGATTTCCGACGATGAAGGAAAAACCTGGAAATGGAAGCGACATCTGGAGTATTCGTCGCCGACCACGGACAACCCGAACGCTTTTCATTATCCGAGCATCCTCCAGGCGCGCGACGGAACTTTGCACGCCAGCTACAGCTATCACCTCGGTAAAGCGGAGGAAAAGGATGCGGACGGTGAGCCCGCCCGCAAATCCATCAAGCACGCACACTTCAACGAAGCCTGGGTGAGGCAGGGTGACGCGAAGTAATCCAGCCTCGCCCACGGGGAGGGCGGGCGAGGCGTTGGCGCCGGCCGGCCTCAGCCGTTGAGCGTCCAGCCGGGGCGATACTTGCGGTCCAGCAGCGCGCTGGCTTCCGGGTTGTCGGGGACGCGTCCGGCAGCGCCATCGTAACTGATCTTCCTGCCCACGCGGTAAGCCACCAGACCCAGCAGCATTTGTTCGATCAGATTGCCGCCGTATTCAAAATCGCACGAAGTCTTCAGGCTGCCTTTGCAGGCGTTGATCCATTCCTTTTGGTATTCGCCCAGCGGCGGAATCAATTCTGCGGCTGCCCGCGGCTTGTAATAAGTCATGTCCGCCTTGGCGCGGGCGGGCAGCAAAATCCGGGTGTTGAAATCGGCGACGAGCGTGCCTTTGCTGCCTTCGAACATCGCGCCGTGCCCGATCTTTTTCAGATCCACATACGGGGCCGGGGACTCCGGCATCTCGCCGCCTTGATACCACGAGACGCGGATGGCGGGACGCCAGGCGTTGGCGGGATGTTCAAAATGCATGGTCAGCGCCACCGGGGTGACATCGGGGTTGAAAGGATCGCCCTTGCCCTCGGCGGACGTGGGGAGCTGGGCGTCAATCGCGTTCCACGCGAGGTCCATGGTGTGGCTGCCCATGTCGCCGACCTGGCCGCTGCCGAAATCCCAATACATATTCCATTGCAGACAATTCATGCCCGAGCCGCCGGAAAAATAATCCGGGTGGTAAGGATGATAGGGTGAAGGCCCAAGCCACAAATCGTAGTGGAAAGACTTCGGCGGCTCGCCTTGCGCGGGCAGGTAGCCGGGCTTGGGCAGCTTGCGGTCGCCCCAGGCGCAAACTTCCTGCAGCTCACCGATGGCGCCGTCCCGGATCAGTTCCCGCACGCGGTTGAAGTTTTCTATCGCGTGCCGCTGCGTGCCGACC
>CAYHFE010000594.1:0-4879 GCA_964355375.1 uncultured Verrucomicrobiota bacterium | reverse complement strand
GAACTGTTCGGCGACGACCATGACCGGAGGCGAAGGTATCTGAAGTCGTATCTTCGGCATACGACGGCGCAGCTCGATCAATTGCGGGACGCGGTCAAGGCGGGCCACGCCTCGGACGTGGAGCTCCTGGCGCACCGCTGCAAGGGGGCGAGCGCGAATCTCGGTATCACTGCGATGGCGCAGGCTATGGAAAAACTAGAGGAGGCGGCGTTGTCTAAAGATTTGGCCGATGGCCCGCGGCTATTGGCGGAAGCTCAGGAGTCCCTTGCGCTCGTGCAGACACACCTGCAACGGGATTAACCGCAGAGAACACCGAGAAAGGGGCAGCGGATTTAATAGCGGAGAACGCAGAGAAAAGACCTGTAGTATCCCTTTCCTCGCTCTGCGCTCTTTGCGTTCTTTCGGGTTAACCAACCAATCCCGTCCGATGTCAAGGCCATTGACAAAGTCGTCTTCACGGCGGAGGACCTGGATGCCAACCTGGGTGCTTGGCGTCACGAGCGACTCCAGGGCCGTCCCGAGTACAAGTTGAGAGTTGGAGATTAGCCGGTGCTCTACCGGTTCGACTTGCCAAGAAACGAGCTCCACTTATTGCCCGTCCGCCACCGCGGCGAAGTCTATCGGTAAATGTGATTGACAGGCGTGCCGCTTACCCTTCGATGCAATACCCATGCCCGGGCCGCGTCACGATAAAATCCCGGCCCAGTTTCTTGCGGATCTTGGACACGTGCACATCGATGAGATTTGAAAGAACGTCATCGTTTTCGGCGAATAAGTGTTCGTGCAGCGTGTAGCGCGAAACGATTTTTCCCAGGTGCAACGCGAGATGCTCGACAATGGCAAATTCGCGGGGACTGAGGAGGACTGGCCGGCCTGCTTGGGTAACCGTTCGACCGGATAAGTCGATGGAAACATCCCCGATCTCAATACGGGGTTGAGGTTTGTCTGCGGACCGCCGGATCAGAGCGCGCACTCGGGCCAGTAGTTCGGGGACTTCGAATGGCTTCACCAGATAATCGTCCGCCCCGCTGTCTAAGCCGCGAATCCGGTCGGGAACCTTGGCGCGGCTGCTCAGCATCAGGACCGGCGTTTTCTTGGTCTTCCGCAACCGTCTGAGAATTTCCCATCCGTCGATGCGCGGCAGCAGAATGTCGAGCACGATGGCGTCGTACTCCCAGGTCTGGGCTTTGTGGAGGCCGTCCTCGCCGTCTTGGGCCGTATCCACGGCGTAACCTTGTTTTTGCAGTTCTTCGGCAACCAAATCGAGCGTCACCGGATCATCATCAACCACCAAGATTTTCATAAACCCTCATCTCTTCAGCTCTGGCGTGGAAAGGCTATTCTCTACAAGAACTTCCCGACGGTTGCCAGCGTGAAAACTGGAATTTGGCGTCGCCGACGGCCCGTCAGATGGCCTTAACGTTTTCTTCATGCCCTTTATGTTAAGGTGCCGACGTGAGCGCATTCATAACTCAAATCCAACCCATTCAGTGAAAATCTCAAACTGTTGTTGCGGTAACTTCCCCGTTCAATTCTGGCGCACGCCGGCTGGCCGGAGGATAAGATGAATCCGGTGAGGCCATCCACATCGGACGGAAAAACTGTATCCCGGCTCGGAGTCGTTCCCAGACCCATACTGGCGTTGTTCGCCAGCGCCGCGATGTTTGCGCTATGCACTGGACAGGCTGATGCCGCGTTGAACCATGCCCCGGCAGGCGCGAACAAAACCGTGACCACACTCCAGAACTCGCCCTATACCTTCGCGGCCGCGGACTATGGTTTTACCGACCCGAACGACAATCCAGCCAACAGTCTTTATCGCGTGAAGATCACGACCCTGCCCGCGGCGGGCTCGCTGACGGTTGGCGGCAGTGCGGTCAGTGCCGGGACTTTCATCGGGATGACCCAGGCTCCCGTCGGCGCGACGTGGACGTCGCAAGCCGGGTCGGGAGTGCGGGATTGGGTGTCGGTGGCTTCTTCGGCAGATGGCACCAAATTGGTCGCCGGAGCGTGGGCAGATTACTTGTACACGTCCACGGACTCGGGGGTAACCTGGACGCAGCGGCTCACGGATACGCCGCGCTCCTTCAACTTCCTTGCTTCGTCCGCGGACGGCACCAAGCTGGTGGCCGCCACGCGTTTTGACTTCATCTTTACCTCGACGGATTCCGGCGTAACGTGGACGCCGCGCGACAGCGCCCGGAATTGGAGCAGGGTGGCTTCTTCGTCGGACGGAACGAAGCTGATCGCGTCGGATGGCGACCCCGGTTTCATTTACACCTCGGCGAATTCCGGAGTGAGCTGGACGGTGCGGACAGGTCCCGGCAGCCGGGGCTGGACCGGTCTTGGTTCTTCAGCCGATGGAACAAAGTTGGTGGCCGTCGCCAATACGTCTCAGATTTATACCTCGACGGACTCGGGAGTAACGTGGACCACTCGAGACAGCTTGCGGCCTTGGGGAGGCGTCGCTTCCTCGTCCGATGGCACAAAACTGGCCGCGGTGGTGTCCGGCGGCCAGATTTACACCTCCACGGACTCGGGCGTGACGTGGACGGCGCGGGAGAGCAATCGGAATTGGCAGGGCATCGCCTCGTCGTCGGATGGGAGTGTGCTGTTGTCCGGAGTGAATGGCGTCTCATTGTTTGTCTCCACAGATTCCGGCGTCACCTGGACTGCGAGGGATACCACCCGGATGTGGCGCGGTTTCGCCGTGTCCTCCGACGGCATGAAAATGGTGGCCGGATTGGGTGGAGGCGCCAACGCGGGGACGCTCTACACCTCGGTTGGAAGTGCGGCTTTGCCCCTGGTTTTCACCCCGGCAGCCAACGCGTCGGGGAATCCTTACGCGAGCTTCACGTTCCAAGTTCAAGACGACGGCGGCACCAGTGACGGTGGCGCGGACCTGGACCCGACACCGCGCACTATGACTGTCAACGTGACGCCGCTGAACACCGCGCCAGTGTTCGTCGGTGCGACGACCACGCTGAGCGTGAGCGTCAACGCCTCTGCGACGGACATCAAGGGCCTGCTCCACGTTACCGACACCGATAGCGGCCAGACCTTGACCTGGACGCAAAGCTCGGCCCCGAGCCACGGCGCTCTGAGTTTCTCGAGCGCGACCGCGTCGTCCGGCAGCACGGACATCACGCCAGGCGGGACAATCACCTACACCCCGACCGTTGGTTACAGCGGCGCCGACAGCTTCACAGTCCAGGTGAGCGATGGAACCGCCAGCGCGACCCGCACCATTTCAGTCACTATGGCAAACACGGCCCCAACCTTCGTCGGCGTGACCACCACGCTGAACATTCAAGCCAGTGCCTCCGCCACGGATATCAAGGGTCTGCTCCACGCCAGCGACAGCGATAGCGGCCAAACCTTGACCTGGTCGCAAAGCGCCGCCCCAAGCCACGGCACCTTGAGTTTCGTGGGGGCGACCGCGGCGGCCGGCAGCGCGGACATTACGCCGGGCGGGACGATCACCTACACCCCGACCGTTGGTTACAGCGGCGCCGACAGCTTCACAGTCCAGGTGAGCGATGGAACCGCCAGCGCGACCCGCACCATTTCAGTCACTATGGCAAACACGGCCCCAACCTTCGTCGGCGTGACCACCACGCTGAACATTCAAGCCAGTGCCTCCGCCACGGATATCAAGGGTCTGCTCCACGCCAGCGACAGCGATAGCGGCCAAACCTTGACCTGGTCGCAAAGCGCCGCCCCAAGCCACGGCACCTTGAGTTTCGTGGGGGCGACCGCGGCGGCCGGCAGCGCGGACATTACGCCGGGCGGGACGATCACCTACACGCCGACCGCTGGTTACATCGGCGCGGACAGCTTCACGGTCCAGGTGAGCGACGGCAGCGCCAGCGCGACGCGGACCATCGCGGTCAGTATCGTGAACCCAGCGCCAACCATCACCACTCAACCGACCAACCAAACGGCGGTCGCCGGCGGTCTGGTGTCCATGAGTGTCGGCGCCGCGGGCTTCGACCCCTTGTCCTACCAATGGCAGCGCAGCGGGACCAACCTTGCGGACGGAACGAGTCTCGTCGGGGTCAACAGCAGCCAGATCATCCTATTGAACGTCCCATTGGCCAGCGCTGGAACCTATCGCGTCGTCATCACCAATGCCTTTGGGACGGTCACCAGCTCCAACGCGCTCCTCACCGTCATCCCGTCAAATTTGCCACCCAGTTTCACGAATGGGCCCAGCCCCGTCGTGAACGAGGATGCTGGGCCCGTAACCCTGACGGCGTGGGCGAAAAACATCCGTTCCGGCCCGGCGGGCGAATTGCCCCAACGGGTCACTTTCCTGGTCACCAATAGCAATCCCGGGCTGTTCGCCACTCAGCCCGCCATCAGTACGAACGGCACCTTGAACTTTGTCTCCGCGCCCAACTCCAACGGCGTCGCCACCGTCACCGTTCAACTTCGGGATGACGGGGGCACTTCCGATGGCGGCATTGATACCAGTGCCGCTCAAACCTTCGGCATCACCGTCCTCGCGGTGAATGACGCGCCAGGTTTTGCGCTGTCCACCAACCTGCTCACCGTCGTTGAGGACGCGCCACTGCAGAAGCTCGCGGGATTCGCCACGAACCTTCGTCCGGGGCCGGCCGATGAAGCCGCGCAGAAACTGGTCTTTGTCTTGACCAATTCCAACAATGCCCTTTTCCTGCCGACCAATCAGCCGTCGCTCGATACGAATGGGCTCTTGAGTTTCCGAGTGGCCGCCAACGCCTTCGGCAGCGCCACCGTGACGGCGTTTATTTTGGACGACGGCGGAACCACGCTGGGTGGGACCAATCGATCGGCGTCAATTACGTTCCAGATCGGGGTCACGCCCGTGAATGATGCGCCTGTGATCAAGCCTCCA
>CAYHFE010000593.1:0-4898 GCA_964355375.1 uncultured Verrucomicrobiota bacterium | reverse complement strand
GCTGAAGCCGGGACTACATGCGTGGAGCGGACAGTGTCCTGAGTCAAAATGAGAATTGCCGACGGAAGTCGGAGGGGATTGACAGTGAGTGGTGAGCCGCTGGATAATGGCGGGAGCGATGCGGAATTATGATCTGGTCATGACTCATAAGCTGGACGCCGATGATTTTTTCATCCACCGGGTTCAGCAGCATTGCGCCGAGCGGGCTTTGAATTTCTTCCTCATCGAACCGATTTGGGTGGAGGCGTTTTACCGGGAAATGTTCGAGGGACGCGTCGGGGCGCGCGTGTTGCTCAATATGCACAGTGAACACCACGAGCCCGAGGATATTTACCACCGGTTGGTCCGACTGGCCTTCGATCGTGGAACCGAGGTGATCGATCCCCCGGACGTGGCTCTGGGCGCGTTTGACAAGGCGGCTCTCCATCCGCGGTTGGCGCAGGCCGGGTTTCGTTTGCCTTATTCGATTATTGTTTCCGCCGCCGCCGCCGGGCAATTCGCGTTGTCCGAAGACCAAGCCGCCCGGCTGGGAAGCCCCTTCGTGATCAAGCCCGCGCTGGGCTACGGCAAGCGTGGGGTGATTCTGGACGCCGTGAGTTCCGCCGATCTCGCCCGCTCTCGGACCGAATGGCCGAACGGCGATTATCTGGTTCAGGAGCGGATCGTGCCGAGAGTGCTTGGCGGAGTGCCGGCCTACTTTCGAGTCTTCTACGCCTTCGGCTCGGCTTGGCATTGTTGGTGGAATTGCTACACTGATCGATATCGCGCGGTGTCCCGCGACGAGATGGAATCGTATGGCTTGCAGCGTTTGGAGGACCTCGTCCGCCGCCTGGCCGGTTTGACGCGGATGAATTTCTTTTCGACGGAGATTGCGCTGACGGAGGCGGGAGAGTTTGTTTTGATTGATTACGTCAACGACCAGTGCCACATGCTCACCCAGTCCGCCAATCCGTCCATGGGGGTGCCCGATGAAATCGTGGCCGCCATGGCGCGGCACCTGGTGGAAGGGGCGCGGCAGTTGGCCGCCGGAACCTGATCCATGAATGATCCCGGAGCCTCGTTTCAAGGCGCGACGAGCGGAGGACCCATGATTCTGCGTGCGCGCGCCTTCGAGTTCGTTTTTCCGCGTCCGGCCTTGCTCATGGGCATCGTCAACGTCACTCCGGATTCCTTCTCCGATGGGGGGCGCTTTCTCGAGCCGGAAGCCGCTCTGGATCACGCTTGGGCCTTGGTCGAGGAAGGCGCGGATCTGATCGATGTCGGGGGCGAATCGACCCGTCCCAACGCGAGGCCGGTGGACGAGTCTGAAGAACGGCGCCGGGTCCTGCCGGTCCTGGAGCGGTTGGCTGGCCGGTTGAAGGTGCCGCTTTCGATCGATACGCAGAAGCCCGGGGTGGCCCGGGCGGCGCTGCAGGCGGGGGCCAGCCTGGTCAATGACATTGCCGCCAATCGGACGGATCCAGAGATGTGGCGCGTGGTGGCCGAGGCCCGGGCGGGCTATGTGGCCATGCACATGCAGGGCACCCCGCAAACGATGCAAATCAATCCGGCCTACGACGACGTGGGACTCGAGGTGGAGAGGTTTTTCGCAGACCGGCTCGCCGGACTCGCCGCGGCCGGTGTGCACCCGGATCAGACGGTCTTGGACGTCGGGATTGGCTTCGGCAAACGGCTCGAACACAATTTGCAGTTGCTCGCCGGAGTGAACCGCTTTACAAAGTTTCGTCGCCCGCTGCTTCTCGGCGTCTCGCGCAAATCTTTCATCGGCCAACTGTTCGCAGTGGCGGTCGATGCCCGATTACCCGCCGCTCTGGCTTCGGCTTGTTGGGCGGTGCAGGTGGGGGTGCAGATGATTCGCACCCATGATGTGGCAGCGACGCGGCAGGCGGTTCGGATGATTGAAAGCATCAGGCAACGTCGGTTTTAATGGACTGGAGCTTACAAGCAATTTGGCGGTTCGTCGTGGAGATCACCATCTTGACGGTGGGGATTTACTACGCCTTTACCTTTGTGCGGAGCAGCCGCGGCTGGCCGGTGGTCATCGGTTTCGGGGTCATGCTGGGAATCTTTCTGCTGACCGCGGTGCTGCGGTTGGAGGTCTTGAGTTTTCTTTTGCGCTACTTCTTTGCCGTCTTGCCGGTGGCCGTGCTGGTGATCTTTCAACCCGAACTGCGGCGTTTGCTCGGAGAGTTGGGCAATCTGCCGCTGTTTACTTCGGCGCGCGAAGAGCGTGAGAATATCGAGGTGATCGTGCAAACGGCCGAACGCCTCGCCGAGGTGCATATCGGCGCGCTCATGGCCATCGAGCAGTCCATTGAATTGCAGGAGGTCGTCGAATCAGGAGTCATCGTCGATTGCGAGGCCACGCCCGAGATGCTGGAGACCATCTTCTTTCCCAACAACGCCGTTCATGACGGCGGCGTCATCATCAAGGGCGATCGCATCGCCTGCGCCGCCTGTATTTTTCCGCTGACCCAACGCCAGGATCTTAACCCGTCGCTCGGGACCCGGCATCGGGCCGCCATCGGATTGAGCGAAGAGACCGATGCGGTGGTGGTGGTGATCTCGGAGGAATCCGGGGCCATTTCCTACGCTTACAAAGGCCATTTGGTCCGCGGATTGACGGTCGAGGAACTACGCGCCTTCCTGACCTCGGTGTTCGTCAAACAAACCCCCTCCCGCGGTTTGATCGGGCGCATCCGGGAGTGGAGCCTCAACCGGGTGACGCCCGAACCGCCCGCCGCGTCCAAGACCGAGCGAAAGTAGCTTATGACCTTGCGCGATTTGGCACTGAATAACCTCCGCTGGAAGTTGGGCGCTCTCATCATGGCCATGCTCATCTGGTTCATCATTCAGATTGCCATGTCGGTCGGTTTGAAATCGCCCGACCATCCCTTGGGGGACGCCCGCGCCCGGATCTTGGTTCACCGGCCGGTCTTGGTGCTGAGCGCTCCCCATGACACTCTGGCTTATCGAATCACCCCGTCCTTTGTCGATGTCACGGTGCGCTCGGCCTCCCGCGGCCTGGAGAAGCTCGGACCGGACGAGGTTCAAGTCTTCGTCAACTTGATCGATGCGTCAACGACTGGGAAGCTGACGAAACCGTTGTTCCTCCACCTGCCCGGCAAGTTTGACCTTGAATCGGTCATCGTCCAGCCGCCGACCGTGATGGTCGAGCGCCTCCTGAAGCCGAATTGACCTCAACTCCATTTCCCATGAGCGATTCAAAAAAAATTTTCGGAACCGATGGGGTCCGCGGCACGGCCAACATCGAGCCCGTGACCGCGGAGACCGCCTTGAAACTGGGGCGGGCCATCGCCCATGTGTTCAAGGAACTCAGCGCTTCCAATCGACCGCGCGGACGGCATCGGATCGTCATCGGCAAAGACACTCGGTTGTCCGGTTACATGCTCGAAAATGCGCTCTCGTCGGGGATCCTCTCCATGGGGGTGGACGTCCTCTTCATTGGCCCGCTGCCGACTCCGGGCGTCGCCTACGTCACGCGCAGCTTGCGGGCGGATGCCGGGATTGTCATCACCGCTTCCCACAATCCCTACGACGATAACGGCATCAAGTTCTTTCGCGCCGATGGATACAAACTGGATGAGACGATTGAGCGGCGGGTCGAGCAATTGGTCTTCAGCGGGGCCATCGAGAGCATTCGTCCGACAGCGGATGAGATTGGCAAGGCGGTGCGCATTGACGACGCCCTGGGCCGGTACATCGAGTTTGCCAAAGCCTCGTTTCCGAAAGGGCTGACCCTGGACGGAATGCGCATCGTGGTCGATTGCGGCCATGGCGCGGGCTATAAATCCACGCCCTGCGTCTTGCGAGAATTGGGCGCGGAGACGATCGTCTTCGGCAATCAGCCCGATGGCATGAATATCAACAAGGACTGCGGTTCCATGCACCCGCAGCAGATGTGCCGCAAGGTTCATGATTACCGGGCCGACCTCGGGATCGCTCATGACGGCGACGCGGATCGGGTGCTGCTCTGCGACGAATCCGGCGCGCTCATCGACGGCGATGACGTCATGGCTGTGGCCGGACTGCACATGCTGGAACAGGGAACGCTCCAAGAGAAGACCCTCGTCTCCACCGTCATGAGCAACGCCGGGCTGGACGCGGTCATCGTTCAAGCGGGCGGCCGGGTCGTTCGCACGGATGTGGGCGACAAGCACGTGATCGATGAGATGTTGCGGGGCGGCTACAATTTCGGCGGAGAGCAGAGCGGCCACTTGATTTTTGGGGATTACAGCACGACGGGCGATGGCTTGGTGGCGGCGCTGCAGATTCTTCAAATCATGAAGGCGAAGAGCCAGCCGCTTTCCAAGTTGACCGGCGGCTGGACGCGATTTCCACAGCTTCTTTCCAACGTCGCCGTCCGGGAGAAGATTCCCTTTGCGGAACTCGACGGAGTTCTGGGGTTGGTGGAGAGGGCGGAAGCAGAGGTTCAAGCGGCGGGCGGGCGCGTGCTCTTGCGTTATTCTGGGACCGAACCGAAAGCCCGCTTGCTCATGGAAGGACGCGATTCGGCCACGCTGGAACGGTGGAGCAAGCTGATCTGTGACCTGATTAAGAAACAGATCGGAGCTTGAACGGGAGCGAGAATTCCCCGAAACGAGATTTCGCGCTTGAGCCCGTGAACGGGGGCGAGGATGGCCCGTCCCCACTTCGAGCTTCCTTGCGCTCGGCGCATGCTTTGGGTCAACAACCGAATGGAGTGGACTGCGTCGCGCCAGCGTCTTGGAGCTGTGCATTACCCACATCTTTTGTTGTGCGTATGAGCACATGTTTGTACTTGTACTTTAGGCACTTATGTATAATTGAGAAGGATGCGTACGGTAAACATTCGGTAATTCCGCTTGATCGAAAGATTTTGAGTCTTTTTGCGGGAC
>CAYHFE010000592.1:0-4909 GCA_964355375.1 uncultured Verrucomicrobiota bacterium | reverse complement strand
CGGCAGCCGTTGCGTGGGCAGGACTTCGCCAACGCCTTCACGGCGGCGTTCGGCTGCACGGCGGAAGAGTTCGAGCGCGATCCAGCCATTCGGCGGCGTGTTCGGGAGGCCTCGCCACTGTCCCTGGTGAGCGCCGATGACCCACCAGGATTCCTCATGGCGGCGGCGGGCGAAGTGATGAATGCGAACCGGCATCTCGCCGTGCCCGACGTCATCAATGACCCGCACTCGGCTTGGCACTCGGTGTTACTGGCGGACGCCCTGGAGAAAGTCGGCGTGAAGTCCGCCTGTCGGATCGGTCCGCAAGTCGGCCAGGACGTTCAGGCGGATCATGCGGCCATCCTGGATTTCCTGCGGCGAACGTGGAACCGCCGCAGTGAGGGCCAGGCACCAGCCGCCGGTGCCGGCAAAGTTCCTAAGAGCGTGACTGCGCCGGGCAAATCCCACCAAACCGGAGGAACTCCCGCCCGCATCACTTTGGAGGCGCAGGCCGGCGCCATGAACGTTCTGGCGCGGGTCCCGATCCTGGACAACCAAGTCTTCGCCCTGGGCATCCCGGAGACCATCTTCCGGAACGGGTGAAGCCGGGCACCGAGTCGGTCTTTGTGCGCGGGTTTGGCGCCACGAGCCCGGACCGCACCGATGGTTCGTGGATTGTGACGTTGTCCGAGCCGGCTGGTGCCTACATGGCGGCAACTGCCTTGGACGCCGCCTTCCTGTTCGACAACTCAGACCGCTGTTGCATCCACACCGCGCCCAGTTTCGGCGACATTGGCCCAAGCGAAAGCAGCACGACCGCCAGCCGGCTCTATCTGGCCCAAGGCACACTGGACGATTTCCTCCGGCGCTTGGACGCGGACCGTCGGGAACTGACTTCTCGACAAAAGTGGGCCAAGCGAATCGGGCGGGCACCTGACTCCTGATGTTCTTTACCTTTTTCACTGTTTTGTCTCGGCAAGGTCGTTTGGACTCCGCCGACCGACGCGATTGCACCAGTCGCGCTCAGAGAGACAACAAATACTCCATCAGGTCATCGATTTCCTGATGTGTCAGATGGGACGTGCCGTCATCTCGGTCGTTTGGGCAGTGAATCAGAGTCTGCAGGCTGGGGATGCGCGTGAATGGACCACGGGCATGGCCACCCACCGGATTTCGGTCTCGGGACCTGAAATCGCAAATCGCAAATCCAAAATCTCCCCAGTAAAAGTTGAAAGTGTCGCTGTGGTGTTTGGAGGTTCGGACGCGCTGCGGCCGAGTCTCTGACCACAGCCGCGCTCCGTTTGGTTGCGCACGAGATGCGTCCCCAAAGCGCCCATTAGTTGCTCGCCGCGCGAGCGTCGAGAGTCGCGATAAGATTCTCAAGGTAATAGAGGTCGCCCGTCGGGACTGAGGGTGTATCGAGCAACCCGGCCAGTTCCTCCCGGGACGCTCTCAGGATCTGCGCTTTGGCTTGAAAGAGCGCGTGGGTCTGCTGGAGCGGGGTAAGCCCGTTCTCATGCTGGACTTCTTCGTTGTGGCCGGCCATCCAATAGGGCGCCATGCGCGTGTAGCGTTCGACGGCTTCCTGCACCCTCGACAGAGCGTGCTGGCGCAAGTAGTCCGCCAACTCCGGCACGAGGAACATGAAATTCCAGGCCGTAATGAAGGTGTAGAAGTATTGGTCGCTCGAGTTGCTGCCGGTGTTGGCCTGCACGTCCCAGCGAAAGTGGCGTGCCCGCAATTGCAGCAGCCGATTCAGTTCCGTCGCTTGGACCTCGTGCGATTGGCCGGCCATCTTCGCCAACTCCACGTAACCGACGTAACCCGCAATGTAGGCGTTGTGGACGTGGGGAAACGCTTCCAGATACTCATCCGCGGGCGTTGCGCCGATCACGCCTGTGGCTTGGCGGAATACCGTGGCGGCATCGGCCAAACCCGCTTGGGCATATTTCCACATGGCATACACGTTCTGGGGCGGTTTGCTCCAGCCGCGGAAAGAGCTGCTCGACTGCGGGCCGAAATCGTGCTCGAAAATCCGCGGCGTGGTCGGCGGATAATCGAAGGGCTCGCGCGCCGTGCCGTCTCGGAATCCGATGTGCGAGTACCGATACGGAGGGAAGGCGGCATATTCATTCTGGAGATACTGGCGGACTTTGTCCTGCAGGGCCGCGGACAAATGAGGAAGCGCGCGCAGCAGAGTCCCGAGCGTCTCCGCGGGATTGTGCCAGTAATGGAGCAGATACTGTCCCAGGCTGCTCACGGTCATGAAATCCACCAGCCCGACCTTGGCAAAACCCGATTTCAAATGGCCCGCGTCGAGCATCTTCTGAACCTCCGCGGCGAGCCGTTCTCGCAAGATTGCCTCGGAGAGCGGATCGGGCGCGACGCCTCTGGAAGACGCACGCGCCACGGACAAAACGGGCGCGGTCGATCCCCGGCCGCCGGCGCCGAACGCAATAATCGCATTGCCGCGATGCACGTACATCTTGCCGCCGTAGATGGTCGGCCCGGCGTTGTCGCCGTGGGCCCAGTACATCGGCTTGGTTTTGCCAACGCTCCAAGAATACTGGCCAGCCTGGCTATTGTATCCCGCGGGCAGGGTGCTGGTCTTTAACCCATCCCCCGTCACGTGCCGCCACTGGCGCTGGCCGTCGGGGTTGGGAAACGAGGCGTTCGCGACGGACAGATCAGCGCTCCCGATGAAGCGATCGTTGCACAAGTTCCAATAGACATACTTTCCGCCGGCCGAAATTCCCACCGGCTCGTCGCCCGGCCAAAATCCGCTCTGCCCCGGCCCGCTGGAGACGGGCCAACTCAAAAACGGCGTGCCGTACTTCCAGCCCGCCAGCAGCCCTCCCGGAATGCTCGACCCTACCGCGTGGCTGATGCTCCGGAAATAAATCACCTGATCGTGGCCGCTGACCAAGGGCGGGTAGCAGGTGCCTCCATGCGTCCAGGCCCAGAGCATGGGCGCGGCATCCGTGATCCCGTCGTTATCCAGGTCGAACGCGACTTCCGCGCCCGTGCGACGATCCAACACGATCAGACTGCGCCGCCACGGATAGCGCTCAAACCAGTCGGGGATGGTGCCGCCGTTCGGGTTGGTGCGAATATCGATCGTTGGTTCGCCGGTCACCCAGTCCCCCGGCTCGGTTCCGCGAATTCCAGGCAGACTATTCCGGACCTTCTTCGGGAAGAGCCATTCGTTCTGGAACCCGACCAGGCCCTTCTCGACTTCCGTCCGGGTGAACAGGACGACGTCTTGGTAGATGACTGGCCACCACGAGTGCCAACCCATGCCGGGGAGCCTCTTCGATTGCCACACCCGCGCGCCGGTCTTGGCGTCGAGCGCGTGCGCGCGCGCGTCCTGGGAACCAAAGAAAATGACCCCGTCCTGGTAGGCGGCGGACTGAAGGATTTGTCCTTCCGTCCGGTATTGCCAAACGAGCTTTCCCGTGGTGGCGTCGATCGCATACATGCGTCCATCACGGCTTCCGGCATAGACAACGCCGCCGATCACGAGCGGAGACGTGTGGAATCCGCCGAGCGCGGTGAACGTCCAGAGGCCCCGGCCTGTGCTGGCGTCAATGCTGTGGAGCTTGCGATCCAGCCCGCCCACAAAAAGGCGGCCGCTGACGTAAGTCGGCGAGTGACCCAGGGGAAGTTCGGTAGGGTAAGTCCAAAGCTCAGCTCCCGTCTCGGCGTCGAAGGCATAGAGCCCGCGCGCCGTGGCCAGGAAGACGTTTCCCCCGGCCGCGATGATCTGCACCTTCTGCGAGATGTATGGCTCGATGGGTTTGACCCAGATCTCTTTGAGCGCTCCAGGAGCCGCGTCAGGCACCCACGACGTCCGCTGCGGATTCGCCCCCGCCGTCACCCACCCATCCGAAGAAGTCGTGGGCTGTGGAGCCGCGCGCAGACAAGTGAATTCAGGTCCCGCCAGAGCAAACAAAGAAATGACGCACAACGCGACTTGCGATTTCATGATCGGATTTGAAGATGTTTATGCCGAGGCCATTGCGGGTTGATCATGACGCCCGGTCCAGGATGAAAGTCAAGCCGAAGCGAACTCAGAAAGAGTTCGTTTCTTGTTTGCCCAACTGGATCTCCAACGCCGTGTGGACCCGTCCCAAACCAACTACGATCCAGCAGCGGAACGACTCTTGGTCAACTTGGTGGCGTCGGAGTCAGCCGGTGATCCCTGACGCCGAACTGGCAAGCGTTCTGCAACTCGAAGACCACCATCGAGGAACTCTACGCCTGGGAGTTCATCGGGCCGTTCCTCCTCGACTTCACCGGGCGTAGGCGACCAGTCGACAGCGGGTGCGCAGGCGCGATCGACGTGCGCACGTCGTCGATCACGCCATGAGAGGACGAGTTTGGATCGGGTTTGGCGCCAAGGCGCGCGGGCATCGGATGGAAGTGGCCGGACTTGCGACTGCGGAGCGGGTGACCCGGTTAGTCGCACGAGATTGTTCAGAATGAGCGGTCCGAGGAGTTGCTAGCGCGCGACCAGAGCTGGACGATGGATCGCTGGGTCGCCGGAGCCGAAAGGGCACTGAAATCCGCGAGCAATAAGCGGCGATGCCGATGGACAGTGGGCCCGTTGCTGGGTGAACTCAGTTGCTTGCGCCGGTTGTCCGCGACGCGTAGGATGCCTGCGTGAAATCCTCTCTGTTCTACTGCTTCTTCCTTCTGGGCCTGACGTTTGCCGGCGCCGGCGATATTTGTGCAGCCGGGACAGCGGCCGTGCAACATCCGAACCTTCTCCTGAACTCCCGTGAGATCGAGGCGATCAAGCTGAAGGTCCGCAGCCAGCCATGGGCCGCAGCGCTCTTCGAGAAGTTGAAAGCTGGAGCGGACGGTTTGGATTTGGACCGGCACGATGGACTTCGCAACAGCGCCCTCCTCTATGCACTCACCGGTGAGA
>CAYHFE010000591.1:0-4909 GCA_964355375.1 uncultured Verrucomicrobiota bacterium | reverse complement strand
GCAGCCAAAATCCCTCGCCGCAGGACCCTTTTCAATTTTAAAACAGGCTCTGAGTGGCTCGCCGCGGCTCTGGACTTGCGGCCCGGCCTGCGGGTGCTTGACCTCGGCTGCGGACGGGCGTCATCGTCGATCTTTCTCCGCCGTGAATTCGGCGTGCAGGTTTGGGCAACTGACCTGTGGTTCAGCGCGTCGGAGCACCTCCAGCGGATCGCGGGAAGTACATCGGCTACGTTCGCCTGGTGGGCCGCCGCCAAAGCCAGGTCCAACTGACCGATCACGTCGTGTCGCTGACCACCCAATACACCAAGACGCCGCTGCTCCGGCCCGACCAACAGTGACGCGGCTAAAGTAACGACGGGCATTTCCCCGCAACTTGATCCGCCCCCGGAGTGCTGAGGCAACAATTCACTGGGAAACCGCAGCAATTCTCATTTTGACTCAGGACACTGTCCGTTCCACGCATGTAGTCCCGGCTTCAGCCGGTCTTCACGTGGCGACCGGCTGAAGCCGGGACTACATACTTGTCAAAATGAGAACTGCCGGGGAAACCGCTAATCGACGCGAATTATCGCTTTATGGCTACGGCTCGGCCCGCCCGTCGATTTGGCGCGGATGATGGCTGGGCGTTCCCCAAGTCATGAGTTCGTCCTCGCGCATCTTCATCGGTTGAAAATTGTGATACCAGCCCCGCTCCGACAGGCCATCCGGAAAATCGTGGACCAGCATCCCGGGCTCATTGATGGGCAATTGCTGGGCGATGGTCGCGTCCGGCCGGGCGATGAATGATCCCCAATGCGAATAGGGCTTGGAAGAATTATTCGCGACGGCCCACATTCGGTTGTCGGCGCAGCGGGTCGGAACCTGGCGGACGTTGAGTGTGTCGAGGCAATTCTCACCCTTGCCGCCGGCATTGTAGAACGAATGGATCATGACCGACACGCCCCGCTCGCGGTAGGCGAGGTAGATCTGCGGCCAGCAAATATCGAAGCAGATCGCGAGGCCGATTCGGACGC
Organism: uncultured Verrucomicrobiota bacterium; assembly: GCA_964355375.1. GTDB lineage: Bacteria > Verrucomicrobiota > Verrucomicrobiia > Limisphaerales > SIBE01 > CAYHFE01. Next base: position 3,896 of record CAYHFE010000591.1, on the reverse strand, counting down.
CTTGAATCTCACGGGTCACCAGCCGATTGCCCGCGGTGTAAAATTTCTGATCACCCGAAGTGCACATGCTCTTGTCGTAGCGCTCGACAATCTGGCCGTTCGGATCGATGAGGTAAAGGCAGTTGGTCGGCTTGGTTTTCTCATCGAGAAAATGGGCGGACCCGAGCACCAGCCAAAGACCGAGATCCTTCGCCGTCTTTCGCAACGCGCTGGTTTCTTGCCGCAGCAGGTTCCAGTCGTAACCATCAAAAGACGGCACGTCATTCCCGGCATAGCCCGACAGACAGGCCTCGGACGTGTGCAGGAGATGCGCGCCCGCCTCGGCGGCCCGGCGCAAGAAATCCCGGATGTGCCGGGCGTTCGCCTGGACATTCCCGCTCACGGGAAACTGGCAGGTGGCCACGCGGAGCTTCTCCCGGGGCCCCGGACTCTGCCCCGAAGAGTCTGAACTTGTTTTCGTCTTGAGGTCGGATTCAGCACTGTTCGCAGAGCATGAACCGGCGAATTGCGCCAGCGTCGCCGCACCGGCCAGCTTGATGACCTGCCGTCGGCTGAGGTGTTTGTGGGTCGGAAGAATAGCCATAGTTTTCTACACCGGATCGTCCCGCACGTATTGAACCCCAGCACCCGCCAGCATTCGCCGAGTTTCGTCCGCGCTCAGGTCGTGGCGGATCACCACCGACATTGGCTGTCCGAAAAAGAGTTTCTTATTGCAGGTGCTCAGATGGCTATTGATGCGCCCGTAGAGTTGGGCCACCGGCCGATCAACCCCCACGGTGATCTTTCCGTCCTCGCAGACAATGAACCGCACTTCGGGAATCTTCGCCACTTTCCGCACGAACAGGTCGAGCATCTGGCGCGGTTGGTTACGAATATTGCGGTAAATCAGCAGACCGATAAACGCGAACGGGAGCAAGGGGAACAGCATTCCCACCTTCGCGAACAACAGGTAGATCAAACCGGCCACCGCCAGAACTCCTCCGGCCAGCCACGCGTATTCGGAAGGCTTGAGGTTGGTCAGTCGATCCAGGATGTCCCTAATCCGATCTTTCAAGAGAAGCGGACGAACCAGTCCGGATTCCGTCTCGCGGCGCAGGACGCGCAGTTCTTCGATGAGGGAACGCGCGTCGGGATATCGATCCTCCGCCCGCTTCTTCATGCACTTTGAAACGATCCGCTGAAGACCCGGCGGAAGGTTGGGACGGATGGACGTCATGGCCGGGGCTTCGTCAAACGCGATGGCGTGCATGGTTTCCATCGGCGTCGCTCGTTGAAACGGGACCTCCCCGGTGGCCATTTCGAACAGCATGACCCCGAGTGAGAAGAGGTCGCTCCGGGCATCGATGTTTCCCCCTTTGACCTGCTCCGGACTCATGTAGGCAGGGGTTCCTTTCACCGCGCCCAGATGCGTCCGTGTCAGGGTCGAGGGATCGGCCGCTGACGTGAAGGTGGACGTGTCCGGATCCAGGAGTTTGGCGAGGCCGAAGTCCAGGATCTTCACGTGTCCTTCCGGGGTCTGAATGACGTTGGCCGGCTTGATGTCGCGATGCACAATGCCCGCGCCGTGCGCCTTGGCCAAGCCGCCGGCGACCTGCAACGCAATATCGATCGCTCCGAGCAGATCCAGCTCCCGATTCCCGATCAAATCTCGGATGTTCTTACCTTCGACCAGCTCCATCGCAATGAAGATCATTCCCTCGTGCTCGTCCACGTCGTAAACCTGGGCGATGGCAGGATGACTGATGCGGGCAGCGGCACGCGCCTCCAGGAGAAAGCGCTTTCGCCGTTCCTTATTCGAGGTCAGGTCGGCGGGGAGAAGCTTCAAGGCCACCGATCGTTGCAGCTTGAGATCACTGGCCCGATAAACCACTCCCATTCCGCCCTGCCCCAGCACACCTTCGATGTGGTACTGGTTCAGGGTCTGCCCGATCAGCGAGTGTAACACCACGGTTTTGGCAAGTGGATCCATGTCTGCGGCGACGGAATCAGTCCCATACCTCTTATCCGTGAACCCGCAGCGCGTCGAGAAATAATGGCCGCGAAATAATGGCCGCGAGATTTGCTTCGCTTGGGGCGACAGCGGGAAGTGTGTGTCACTGGTCGAGTGGAGCGGAAGGTCGAGTGGGCTATTCTAATGCGTTGAACACCTTCAACGTCGGGCAACGTCGGGCAACCGAGCTCTCCGGCATTGGATTCGCCGTCACGAGCGCAGGAGCTCGATTGGGACAGCGTAGGTCGGCAGAGCGAGAATTGCCTCTCCGTGAGAAGCTCCATTAGGCGCACCCGCCGACCGTCGGCCCAATTCATGCCCCAAGTCGATCGAGACCCGTTCCGGCAGGGCTCGCGACCCCGATTTCGGTCACTTCACCTTCGGCAAAGCATCCAACTCCACGGCCACCACGGTCACTCCGACATCGACGAGTTTCTCCGGAACCTGAACCGTCACGGCGCCGTCCTCGGACTGCGCGGTCTTCAGGAGTTGTCCGGTGCTCAGGACCCAGGCCCGGAGCACCTTGTTGTCGAGCGGGGGCAGAGTCAGCCGTTCCTGTTTTCGCTCTTCGAGGAAGATGTAAAGGCGATTTCCCTTGGTGGTGGCCTTCCCGAACGACAGCGCCGCGGGAAACGGGGAGCGCCGGGTTCCGTAGGCGCTCTCTCCGTTTTGCTGCATCCAACGCCCGATGACTTTCATTCGATCGACGAACATCGGCGGAATTTTTCCGTCCGGGGTTGGGCCCACGTTGAGCAGATAATTGCCGCCCTTGCTGAAGACGTCGCACATGCGTCGAATGATGAACTCGGGCGTCTTCAGCGGATCCGGGCTGGTCGTGTACCCCCAGGAATGGCCAAACGTGTCGCAGGTTTCCCAGGGATGAAACTGCCCCGCTTTGTTCATGGCTTCCTTCGGCACCTCCTGCTCGGCGGTGAAGATATCGGCGTCGCTCGCCTTCCCGCGCTCATTCTTGCCCAAGCGGTCGTTGACGAACGCCAACGGCTGCCATTGGCGAATCGCCGCAACCAATTCCGTGGACCGCCAAAACTCCCGCGGATAATCCCATTCGCCGTCAAACCAGAGGCCCCCGATCGGTCCGTAATTCGTGCACAGTTCCCGGACCTGACCGTGCATGAAGTCGATGAACTTCTCGTGGTTCGGCTGGCTCTTCTTGTGAAAGGGAAGGTCCCGATCGTAATCCGGATGGTGCCAATCCATGAACGAGAAGTAGAAGCAGGGATGAATACTCTGCTTGTTGCAGGCCGTGATCAAGTCGCCCACCAGATCGCGTTTGGCGGCGCCTTGGGCGGCGTTGTAATCCGAGAGCTTTGTGCCGAACAAGGCGAAGCCTTCATGATGTTTGGACGTGAGCACGATGTAGCGCATGCCGGTCAATCGGGCGAGCGTCACCCATTCATCGGGATCGTAATTCTCCGCGCCAAACGACTGGGCCAACTTCTCGTATTCGCGCACGTCGATCTTCTCGTTGCTCTGCACCCACTCGGCCAATTGTCGCGGCCCGGAGCGGTGCAAGACCGAGTAGGTGCCCCAGTGCACGAACATTCCAAACTTCGCTTCGTTATACCAATGCGCTCGGGCCTCCCGATTGGGATCGGGCTCCGCGGCGGCGGCGCGGACGCACCACCATTGAAACAAGAGGGAGAGGGTAAGGAGAATCCCGGCGAGTGGACGCGCTTTTTTGATCATGCGATCAGGGTCGAACGAACGAAGCCAGCCTGCCCTTCGGATTTTGCCAAAGGAACACCGTTTATTGCCCTGAGCCGTAAGTATGCAGTCCCTATTGGGGAGCCTACGCGCCCTCGCGTGTGCCGACCGGCGCCCCGCCGGTCACTGGAGTTTGGACATTTGGGGTTGGTTAATCCGTCGGATTTGGCAATCCGGTGGG
>CAYHFE010000590.1:0-4913 GCA_964355375.1 uncultured Verrucomicrobiota bacterium | reverse complement strand
GCGGGCGTCTCGCCTGCTGGGTTCGGCGTCCCGCCGAACCCTCGTGGCCGTGCCCAGGTTGTTTCCGGTCGGCGAGACGCCGACCGGTGCAGCCGGGACGGCCGCGTTCCCCATTCAAACAACCATGGTTCAAGGAGAGCCGTGACGCCGATTCTTGCCGCTATTGGACGAATCGGAAGTCAGTAGCCAAAAACCCGTGCATGCTCGCCCTTGCCTTCCTGCAAATCATAGATCTGCCCACCGTCGAAAGGGCCAAATGTTTCCTCGTCGCCCTTGCGCCATCGGACGACCACTCGATCCACCCGTTTCGTGTTGCCCAGGCCGAAATGAACTCGCGGGTCGCTGCTGGAAAAATAACCTTGGTTCGGCATCACTTCGCGAAATTGGATTCGTCCGCCGGCTTCGAGTCGAACGCTGGCGTTGATGGCATCGTGACCCAATCGATTTCGTACTCTGAATAGTATCCAAGAACCGGGTTTTGGCGTCACGTTTCGCAAAACATGGGCTGGACCGTCCTTGTTGATAACGATGACGTCCATTGCACCATCGTTGTCGAGGTCGCCGAGAGCGAGGCCGCGGCCGGTCGCGCGGAGCGGCGGGATGGTCCCGCCAGCCGGTTGGACTTCCTTGTATTCGCCATGGCCCAGACCCCGAAGCAGGGTGTCTGGTTCGGCGTAGGGATCGGCAGGATCGAGATCGCTCGCGCCCAGTCGAGCCCGGCCATTGGCGACGTAAAGATCCAGGATGCCATCGCCATCGAAATCGGCGAAACCGACGCCGAAACCGGTGAGCGGCATGCTGGGAGCGTTGGGGCCTTTGGGCGTGACCGTATCGTTGAAGTACCCGTTGGTGTTCACGAACCAACCATTCCCTTCGCCGCCCAGATGAGTTGTGAACAGGTCGAGCCATCCCCGCTGCGCGATATCCACGGCCACGACCCCCATTCCCGCCCGGGGCATACCGACCGCATTGACGGCACAGCCACGCACGAGGGCTTCATCAACGAACCTGCCTCCACCTTGGTTGATCCAAAGCTGATTGGGCATGGCATCGTTCGTGACATAAATGTCGATCCGTCCATCGTGATCGAAATCGGCACAGGCGACGCCGAGTCCATTTCCGTAGGCCTTGTCCAGGCCCGCGGAAAGCGTGACATTCTCGAACGTTCCGTCACCTCGATTGTGATAGAGTGTGTCCATGGCTGGCGCTCGGTAATTCAGGGGCGAGCAGTAGTCGGGCACGCCGCCTCGCGAGTAACAGTTGATCTCAATTTCCCGCGACCAACGCAGATAGTTGGCAACGTAGAGGTCGAGATGGCCATCCTGATCGTAGTCCAAGAAGGCGGCACTGGTGCCCCAGGAAGTTCCATCGATTCCGGCAGACCGAGTCACGTCGGTGAATGTGCCGTCGCCGTTGTTCCGATAGAGGATGCCGCCGTGGAGGTGGGTGACAAGAATGTCGGTCCGCCCGTCGCCGTTGAAGTCGCCACAGGCGCAGCCCATACCGTATTCCCCGCGTCCGCCAATTCCGGCGTGCATGGTGACATCCTCGAATTTCAAGTTTCCGAGATTACGGTAGAGGCGGCAGCCGGGTCGCTCTGTCACTTCGGGATCGAGCGAGCCACCGTTGACACAGAAGACATCGAACCAACCATCTCCGTCGAAGTCCAGGAGTCCAACTCCGCCGGTCTCAATCTCAGGCATGTAGAAGCGCTTGACGTGGCCGGAGCTGTGGCGGAAGTCGATCCCGGATTGGCGCGCCACCTCCTCGAACCACGGAACTGCGGCGGCAGCGGCATGCTCTGGCGGCGAATTCTTTCGCGGCTCTCGGTCCACAGGCTTTGAGCCACAGGCCGCCAGTAAAACCGCGGCGAAGAAACACAGAGACAAACGAAGCGTTAACAATGCAGTCGAAATGGGTGGCACGGCCAACTTGGCCGTGCTCGGCGGCCTGTCTGCCGAACAGGCAGGCAACGTGCCGCCGAGTCGGGCACGGCAATGGGACTCACCATTCAGTGAGACTTCTCGGGGCCAAGCCTGCGGGCTGGTAGCCCACAGGGACGGGCCAGTTGCCCGTTCCACCCTGAACCCAACTGCGTGAGTACGGCGAAGGCGGGAAGTGGCTCGTGCGATGAGTGGGGCGCGGCGATCCCTTTCTCCGGTTGAATTCATCGGAAGTGGACCAGAGATCTCAGGTCACGGCGGTACGAACTTGCGCAAGCGCCGCTCCAGTACATCCAGTTCGGGGATTTTCGGTGCGATCTTTCGCAAGTTGGCGATGACAGAAGCGGCTGCGTCCACATTGCGGAGATGCAGGTAAAGGTCGGCCAATCTCAAATGAACCGGAACGAGGACCGGATTCAGTCGGCGCGCTGCCTCGTAGCGATCCCGCGCCTCGTGGGGTCTTTTCAGATTGCGCCACAAGACGTCTCCGATCTCCATGGGAAGTTCGGGATTCTGCGGGTCGAGGCGCGCCGCCGCCTCGAGAGCGGTCACAGCTTCAGCGTCCCTTTCCGACGCCAGCAATGCATTCGCTTTGGCAATGTAGGCTTGGGAGGTATTGGGGGCGAGTGTGATGGCCCGTTCCGCAGTGGCCAGGGCCGGCATCGACTCGCCCAGCTTCTGTTGACACAACGAAAGCGTGATGATCGCGGGCACGTAGTTTCGGTCCTTCTGCAGCGCCTGCATGGCGACCGCGCAGGCTTTTTGCGGCTGCTCAGAACGATTCAAGGCGATGGCCAGTTGATTCATCAAACCCACATCTTCGGGATGATAGGCGGACGCTCGGGCCAGTATTTCCACGGCTTTCTCGGGCTCGCCCGATTCGAGACAGTCGCTGGCAAGGCGGGCCTGGTCTTGAAGAACTCTGATGTGTTGCCACGCGATCTTGGACCACTCATCCGGCACGGGGGATTCAAATGCGTCCCGGCTGAGGCGCAACTCGCGTTCCGCGTCCTCTTTTCTACCCAGCTTTAAGTACATTTGGCCAAGGAGATGTCGTGCGTTCTGTGCGCTTTCGTCCAATTGAACCGCTTTCTCCAGCAACTCCGCGGCCTGAGCATGATGCCCTTGCCGCGCCTTAATCTCGCCCAACCCGGCGAATCCTCGCCACTCGCCCGGAGCCAAAGCGGTGAGTCTCTGATAGGCGTTTTCCGCTTCCTCCGCTTGACCGGCCCGAAGCAACGCAGATCCGAGTCGGTAAAACCCAGGCGCGAACGAAGGGAAGCGAGCAGTCAGATCGCGATAGGTCGCGGTGGCGGCCGGGAGATCACCGAGTTCCTGGGCGGCGACACCGCCATACATCCATGGAAGAGGCTCCTTTGGATTCAGCGCAGCCGCGTTGCTAAAGGAGTGGCGCGCTTCCACCCAGAGGCCATTCACCGCGTAGATCAATCCGAGTGTCGCGTGTCGATCCGCGCGCTTGGGCGCTTCCCGGACCCAGCGGAGTTTCTCGGTCAGGTAGTCACGAAGTTGGGGTTCGAGTTTGTCAAAATTCTGCGGTTCGGGGATTTCGGGAGCGGGAGGCGCAAAACTGACCAGATAGACTCCGATCAAGGCGAGGGCGAGAGCCAGAGTTGAGCTCGTCGCCCGAAATCCTGATATGGGTTTGGGCAGACGCACAAACAAGAGACGCCGAACTCGCCTGACCTAATCGCCCGAAATTCAGTAATTTCCGGGTGCCGGAAAGAAAAAATGGTTCGCGCGGACGCGAACCATTTTCTTCAGAATAGTGCCTTACTCAATCAGTTGGCGCGGGTCGCCCCAGTCACTTTGGAGGAGGTTCTTTCCTGGATCCAATCCACGTCGCGGTTATTTGGCGACGGCTGAGTCAGAGCAAGTGACACACCGGGCTTCAGTTTTGGAAAAGTGCGCGGATCCACCCATTTCTTGACCTCAGCATGGCCATCGGCGAACGAGTAGGCGCATGATCCATTGTGATAGCTTGCGGGATAATCAACAATTATGTGGCCGGTCGGCTTGTACGGGTCATACGATACCATATCTACAGCAAACCAGCCGTCATTGATGCCGTCCTCGCGCTCCTCGACAAAGACCCAGCACTTCGACGGGCTGGGGGCGTTGAGGGAGCTATACTTCTTGAACTGGTTGTAACCACCGGTGTAAGGACCGCTGCGCTCTCCGAGATAGGCATTCATCGAAACGGATCGGACACGGGGGTCTCCGCTACGTCCGCGGCTCATGCTCTTATCGGCGGGACATTTGTAAATGCCGACTGACCCGCTGTATTTGCCAAGTTGAGAGTTCATGATAATCACCGTATTGGTGTTATCCGGCGTGTAGGCACTGTTGTTCAGCCAGCCGGCGCACCAAGTGGGTCCACCGATGTTGCTTCCACCGTCCAGATTGCCCGGCAACTTGTCGTTGTTGTCTTCGGCATACATGACGTAGGCCAAGCCCAACTGTTTGTTGTTGTTGATGCACATGACCCCCTGTGCTTTGCTTTTGGCCTTGGAGAGGGCTGGGAGAAGCATCCCGGCTAAGATCGCGATGATCGCGATCACGACCAAGAGCTCGATCAAGGTGAAGGCGAACCTAGGCGCCGAAGAGGATCGCAAGTGATTGGCTTTTTTCATAATGGTAATCCGTCTAAAAAATTACTTTTCTCGTCTGGCCGCGATGCTAGCCACTGAACCGAAAACGTCAACAATTCGTTGAGCCGCCCTCTAATATAACTGATTTCATTGTGCCAGAGACACCCATGTCTGTGAACTGTGCGTTTGACCGCACACGAAGATGCAGACTCTCAACTGCGGTCCGACGCTTTCCATGAACACGATTCATGTCCGATCGTTGGAGGTTGTCCCTCTTCATGAACCGTTCCGTAACCGGGCGGCTGATTTTTGAGAGGAGGGCAGGAGAATTCCGCCAGGTTTTGGAGTGCGGCAGCCCTCT
>CAYHFE010000589.1:0-4922 GCA_964355375.1 uncultured Verrucomicrobiota bacterium | reverse complement strand
CGTTGCGCTTGGTCATGCTCGACATCTCTTCGAGCGAGGCGCTGGTTTCCTCGAGCGAGGCGGCCTGTTCGCTGGCTCCTTCGGCCAGACTCTGGCTGGCTGCGGAGACTTGGCCAGCGGCTGAGGCGGTTTGATCGGCACCCGCTGAGAGCGCATCCGCCAAGCCTCGGATGAGTTTGGTGATGGAACGAGTCGTCCACGCCGTGAGAAGAGCGCTGCCCAGGATTGCCAGGCCGCCGATTGCCATCAGCAGGTTGCGCAGCGTGGACACTTCGGTATTGATGGAGACCAAGGTGGAATTGAGTTCCGCGACTTGCGCATCCGCAAACGGATTGACCTGAGCGGTGATCCGGGTGGCGGCTTGATCAAACGACTCCATCAGCTTGCTGCCGGCCTCGGTTCCGCCCGTCACGTAGGCGTGGGCCATGGTCTTGCCGGCTTCGAAGTAGATGGCCAACGAGTCTTGTATTTCCTTCACGCGCTGGGCATTGGCCGTATCGTTCTCTTTGCGATACATCTCATCGAATCGCTTCAATCCGGCCTGGAAGGATTGGCGCGCTTTTTCCGCCTCGGCCAAGCCTCCCCTTTCGCTCTCGGCCGTGCGAACGGCCGCAATATCACTGAACACCTGTTGAATTTGGAGGACCTCCAGCTTCATCTCCTGGGCCTCGCGGGCGAAGACGGCGCTTTCGTCTTTGGCCGAGGCGAGATTTCGATTGACGCGGCCGACCGAAACGGTGAGTCCGATGACGGCCGCGGTAAGCACGGCGATGGGTAGAATGGAAGTGCTGGCGATTTTGGTGCTGAGTTTCATGTGATCTTGTTTGGTTTACTGTTTTTGCTGTGGATATTTGTTCTGATCGGGTGGCTCATGAAGAGCGGTTCGTTCCATCGACTTCGCACCACCGGGCGTTCTCTTGGCGGGCCAGCTTCTGGCGGGCAAACTTGATCCATTCCGTGATCAGCCAATGAATCTCCAGGTTCTCCACGGCAGGCGTGCGGAGTCTGGCCTGAGCGGGGCTCGACCGACTGCGCGACACCAGCAACAGCCCGTCGCAAACATCCAGCACATAGAGAAAGCGCTGCTGGTGATTGGTCAATCGGCTGAGCTTGGTCCGGGACGCCTGCATTGCGGCCTCAAGTGTTTGCCAGACTTCTTGGCACTGTGCTGCGTCGTGGCAGTCGGAAACAGGGCCCAGCGCGTTCAGCACTTCAATCAAGTCTGGATGCATCGTACTCGTCATGTTGTGAAAGGTTGTGGGTTGTTAATTCTGTTCAATCAGTGCCAGGCCTTAAGCAACGCGCGTGCCTGGCTTCGCAATCAACTGGATCAGGGGGCCGCAGGCCGGGCCGCCGTGACGGCTCGCGCACCGGGCTGAGGCCCGTCGTTGCAGGGGCGATTCCAGGCGAGGAAAACGATCGCTCCGTCCAGTCGGAGCATTTCACGAGACACCTGATGTTGCAGGCTCGCCGATGAGTTCGATTCAGTGTTCGGCGCCTGGTCCGCCCGTGGTCTCGGGCGGTCACCGGTCTGCGAAACTCGGAAGGAGAAACGCCATTCCGAAGTGGTGCCGATAAATGTTCATTCCAGCGCGTTGTGGTCGGCTCTTCGGCGTGAACGAATCCCGGGCGCGTGGAAAAACATTTTCTATCGCGTCAATTGTTCTTACATGCTCTGCAGACGGCCACCGATCGAAATGACCGCAGCATTGCCTAGCGCCGGCACTCTATCGATGAACCTGTGGCGCAGACATCGGGTCTGCCGGTTCGGGCGGCATCTGGCCGCTCGAAACACGGGGCGAGACGCCCCGGCAGCCAGCCGGCTGGAAGCCCACGCTACTTCGCGCGCCCTGCCGACGGGTTCATGGTCCGAGTGGCTGCGCCAAAGCGAAAAGAGGCTCGGATCTTCGCCACTCGGACGCAGGCGTCGTTATGATCGCCAAAAGGCCATACTGTGAACCGGCAACCACCCGTGAGAATGCTCATGATCCACCATCCACTGCCCCGCAACTTCCCGCTGCTCGTGACCGTGGCCGCGCTGCTGCTCCACCTCGGGTGTTCTGAACCGGGGCTGAAGGTCATTCCGACCAGTGGCTAGAGCACGGAGCTGGTCCGGCAAGGCGTGAAATCGGGAGCCCGCCTTCGGTTTCCGGCCAAGCCCTTCACGTCGGAAGCGCTGGCCAAGGCTGTGCGAGAGGCACTGGATAAAAAGGGATGAAACTCTCAAGGCAACCAGCCAAATTGCTGGAGCTTCTGGTGGACGGTCGGACGCGAAACGCCCAGCCATTGCACGATTTTCGACTGTTTGCCTTTGGCGCGATCGTGGGCTTGGCGGTATAATTCACGTTCCACCATCTCGATGAGATCCGCATATACATCTTCTTTGCCATCTCGTTCGGCCGCATCCAGCAGTCGGCCGATGCGGGTTTCCAAAGCGCTCGTCTCTTCGGCCTGGGACGGCGTCGCTTGATCGAGCGCTTCGCGGACCGCGTCGCAACTGACGAAGTTGTTTCGAGCCAAGAGCAATGCCCGGTAAACCGCATTTTCCAGTTGGCGGACATTTCCTGGCCAGTCTTGTTGTTCCAAGAGTTGCAGAGCGGCCAAGCTGATGGTGAGTTTTTCGGCGCCCGTTTCCGTGTTGTGCCGCTTCACGAAATGGCTGACCAGACTGAGGATATCCTCCTTTCGCTCTCGCAAGGGCGGCAGAGTGACGATCGCCCCGCTGAGGCGGAAATAGAGATCTTCGCGAAAGGCTTTTTCGCGGACCGCCGCGACCAGATCCCGGTTCGTGGCGGTGACAATGCGAACATCGACAGACAGGCTGGCCTGGCCGCCGAGCCTCTGGATTTTCTTGTCCTGAATGACCCGCAACAGTTTGGCCTGGGTCTGGAGGCTGACATCGCCAACTTCATCCAGGAAAAGAGTCCCCTGGTTCGCCCGTTCGAACCAGCCTATGCGCTGCGCCACCGCTCCCGTAAATGCCCCTCGTTCGTGACCGAATAGCTCGCTTTCGATCAGCGTTTCTGGGACCGCCATGCAATTGACCGCCACAAACGGGTGGCCGGAGCGATCACTGTATTGATGGAGAGCCTGCGCCACCAGTTCCTTGCCGGTGCCCGTTTCACCCTGGATCAGAACGGCCAGTTTGCTGGGAGCCAACCGGCTGATCTGCTTAAAGACCGCCTGCATCGCCCGACTCCTCCCAATGATCTCGTACTTCTGGCCTTTGTGCTGATCCAGGATGACTGGCTCTTCGGCTGGGCGGCGGTTGGCCAAGGCGGACTTGACCGCTGTCTGGAGGTCGGCCACTTGAAAGGGCTTGCTCAGAAAATCCACCGCGCCCAATTGCATCGCTTTGATGGAAATATCCGTCGTGCCAAAGCCGGTCATGAGAATCACGGGAATCAGTGATTTGCTTTCACCGAGACGCTGCACCACATTAAAGCCATCAAGATCCTTCAATCGCAAAGCAGTGATTACCAGATCGAAGTCGCTCTCGGTTAGCCTCCTTAAGCCATCGTTTCCACCGGCAGCGACTTCGGCCTGATGACCGTCCCTTTCCAGTGCGCGCTTAACAAAGCTGGCGAACGACGGATCGTCCTCAATCACGAGAACTCGAGCAGGAGTTGAGGTTGTCGTCATCAAGATAACGCGATTCCACTTCGGAAAATACGGCGGCAATGAAGTGGCTTCACTCGATACGTTCATTACAACCGCGGGCCAATCCACCTGCAGGAGGGCCTGCGCCGACTGGATCGCACGGAAGCATGTTATCCAAAACTTTCAGAGTAACACAGAAAATCATCAAGTAACGATTACCGCCATGCAAGCATGATTTTGGACAGGTCGGATTGGCGCACAGCGTTTGGTGCAGGACACTTTTCCCCCCATCCATCAAGGCCGGATCGGAGTGTTACCGATAAGGCGCGGTTCCCAGCGACACGCTATTGACGACTCGCTTCGGCTTCACCTTGAACCTTCGTTCAGAGCACCAGACTTGGCCGGAAATCAGTGGGATGCTTTTCGTAGATTCGGAGTTCTTGAGAACAGCGACAATGTGCTGAGCCGGACTGGGCACGGGGGGAGTCCAGAACCGCATTGACCGTAAGGTCGTGACCGAGTGAAAGGCTTCTCCCCGAAAACCCAAGCCGACGCATCCAGGAATGTCCGAGACGCGTCTGCCGACGGAAATAGCTCAGTTCAGCTTGAGGCGAGTTCGCTGATGTTCGAACCGCAACTTTCAGCCCTTTGTTTCATCGATCTCCGAATGCCGATTGTCGATTTCTCCAGCTTCGTGGCTGGGATTCTGTCAATCCTTCGACCGAACCTCCGGAAATAATTCTTAGCTGTTTGTTACGCATGGCAGAAGAGTTCGCTCAACCCAATCGCGAGCCGCCGCGCCTTGATTACCCGCGGGCGTTCCGCCCACTTTTCTGGTGGCTTTTGATCAGTGCCGTGCTTTTGGCTTGGGAATACCATCGAACGAACGCTGCCCGCACCACACTCAGCTTCAATGTTCAAATTGAAGGCAAGGCTGCCACCGATCCAGGGGCCTGCTCGGCCCAACTCGGTCAGCGGTCCATCTTTCCCGGGGGCATCGTTCCCCTTGGCTGGCGCAAGTTGCGCTTGACGATGCCCGACGCCGAGTCGTTCGAGAAATCGCTCTTCATTTGGTATGGAGAAAATCGAATCGAAGACATTGATTTGCATTGGAGCAAAGGCGTCCTCGATCTGAAAGTCGAACCCAAAGCGAAATCCATCTTCCTCAAAGGTCCGCATCATCGCTTGGTGTTGAGCATGCAACCGGCCTTGCACCGGGTGGGGTTGTCGCGCCGGATTTGCCAGGATTTAGACTGGCGTAATGCCTGTGGGCAACTCAAGGAGATGAGTTGCCGGGTCGCGCTGCTGCGCCTGCAAAAGGA
>CAYHFE010000588.1:0-4951 GCA_964355375.1 uncultured Verrucomicrobiota bacterium | reverse complement strand
CGCCGATGTGGTCGGCGAGGGCGCCGACCACCGCACGCGAGGGAGCGTGCGCTCCCCATCGCAACGGAAAAGTTTTGGCTAAGGATTCGGCAAACGGCTCGTTCGCCGTTTTATGGCCAAGTCCAGATTCTTTCGGGCGAACGTATCGTCGGGGTTCAAGCGCAGGGCGGTTCGGAGATGAGCTTCGGCTTCCTCGAAACGACCTTCGCGCAGGCTGATGATGCCCAGGCTTCCGTAGGCTTGGTAATCGGTTGGGTTGAGGTGGACGACCGCTTCAAAGGCCTTCTTCGCTTCCTTGAGGCGGTTCTGGTTCAGCCAGATGGCGCCTAAATCGTAGTAGGCTTTGTCGTAATCCGGCTTGACCCGAATGGCTTCACCGAGGTGCTTCTGGGCTTTGGCCAGGTCGCCCAGAGCCATGGCCGCGCGAGCCACTTTGCCGTGCGCGATGGCATCCTTGGGGTTGGCCTGAAGCAGGTATTCGTTGTAATCCAGGCTCACTCGGGTGTAATGCCGGAAGAAATCTTCGGCCAGCGTCTCACGTTCTTCCGGACGTCGCGGGAGCACTTGCAGGGAACAGGACGCCATCTCATCGGTGCTTTCGAGCCCGTATCGGACCGGCTGCGGCGGGCGATGGGGATTGCGCACGTTCCGCGACGAGTTGTCATAGGAGAAATTCATGACCAGCCGGGTCCCTTTGGGCAGATCGAGCGGCGTCTGGTAGGCGTAATCGGCCTGCCAATTGAAGTCCCATTCTTTGATGAAGAGCAGCCGTCGCTTGGACCCGTCCGGCCGCAGCGCCGACACGCTCATCTGCTTTCCCAAATAGTGCGCATGCGGCAGAATGCGGAGCAGCGAGACATCGATCGGCAAGACATAGCTCTGTTCCACTTGGTAAGCGCTTTCCCCGGCGGGGATGTTGATTTTGAAGTACTCGAGCTTGACCCGATAGGCGGTGTTCGTGGGCGCGGTGTCCGTGAAATAAAACCCGATCTTCGGTTGAACGAGCTCCGGCTTCCCGGATGGATGGAAATGAATTTGCAGGACCAGGTCCGTCTTAGGTTCCAACACCCACGCCAGGCCGGGCGGCGAGAAACTCGGCTGTCGTCCCGGCTGCCAGCTCAGCAATTGCCCGCCCGGCATGTGGGCCGATTCAGGAAGGTCCATGCCCTCGAACCCGGGCGGTGTTTCGCGCGCGGCGAGTTGGCGGGACAGCCGCGTTTGGTCGGTGTTGATAAACGCATGATGCACCACCCGGGGGTTGCCCGGGATGAACTCGAAGCCGCGGACAAACCGTCGCGAGTCGGTCGGAATGGGCATGACGAAATTGCGATAGACATCCTTCCCGTCCGGCAAAAGCGAGTACGGCTCCGGCATCTCGACGATCCAATCGGGCGGGCCCAATTGCCATTCCCCGGACCATTCCGGCCGGGGGGGCAGATCGGAAGGCGCTCCCTCGATGGCGCCCTGTTCAACCCAACGTTGGATGGACGCGAGCTCCGACACGTTCAAGCTGCGATCGTTGGCAAACTCCCCCAATCCCGGTTCCGGCAGCCACGGCGGCATGTAACGGCTGGCGGTGACTTCGGCGATCTGCCGGGCTCGCTTTTTGACGTCGGCGTAGGTGAGCAAGGGAAATGGACCCGCCTGCCCCGGCCGATGGCACGATGCGCAGCGCCGAAGGAAAATTGAAGCGATGTCCCGACAGAACGTCACGGTCGCACCGGAAGCGTCGGCCTCACCGGCGGGCGTTGGAGCCAGTCCTCCCCAACTGACCGCGAGGGCAGAGCAGACGGACCACCAGCGTTTCCAGAGCTTCATCAATCAGCCGACTGTCGGGAGAAATCGGGGCGATCGCCGGGCTCGGGTAGCTTGCTCGAAGGAATAGGCGATCTTCAAAAGCGTGGGTTCGCTAAAGGCCCGACCGAAGAAGGAAATACCCACGGGCAACCCAAACACATCACCCGCCGGGACTGTGATATTTGGGTAACCGGCGATCGCCGCAGGCCCGGAACTGCCACCCACACCCCGGTCCCCATGTATCAAATCCGTCTTGCCCGCAGGTCCACCCGATGGGGCGACGATGGCATCGAGTTGATGTTGGTTCATCAGCGCATCAATCCCTTCCGTTCGAGATAATCGCCGACATTTCTCAAGAGACTCAAGGTAGGCCTTTTCCGTTAACGGACCCTTCTCCTGAGCTTTGAGGAGCGTTTCTTGACCGAAATAGGGCATTTCCTTGTCTTTGTGCCGGTCGTTGAATTCGATGATTTCCTGGAGATTACGAACCGGCGCGCTCTCGCCCAAACTCGAAAGGTAGGCGTTCAGATCGGCTTTAAATTCATAAAGCAGGACTTCAAATTCCGAATCGCCAAACGCTCCGGAGGTCGAAAGGTCGGCGGGATCGACGAGGATTGCGCCCTGCCGTTTCATCGCGTCGAGCGCGGATTCCAGCGCTTTCTCCGAAACACCGCCCGATCGGAAGTACTTCCGCGCCACCCCAATCCTCGATCCCTTCAATCCATTCGGATCCAGAAAACGGATGTAATCTGGATGCAGCCGACCGCGACTGGGCTCGGTCGCCGGATCCTCCGGATCGATCCCCGCCAAGGCTCCCAACAAGAGCGCCGCGTCGGTGACGGTCCGAGCCATCGGGCCGGCGGTATCCTGACTATGGGCGATCGGGATGATCCCGGAACGACTGATCAAGCCGAGAGTCGGCTTGAGGCCGACAATGCCACAGAGGGTCGCGGGGGATATGATCGAACCGTCGGTCTCGGTCCCGACGGCGAGCGCGCAGAGGTTGGCCGAGACGGCAACAGCCGACCCGGAGCTCGAACCGGACGGGTTGCGATCCAACGCGTAGGGATTTCTCGTCAGACCTCCGCGTCCGCTCCAACCGCTCGTCGAGCGGCTCGATCGGAAGTTGGCCCATTCGCTGAGATTGGATTTTCCCAAAATGACGGCGCCCGCCGATCGCAGCCGTTCCGCGACGAATGAGTCCCGCGATGGAATGGAGCCTGCCAAAGCCAGCGATCCCGCCGTCGTCATCATCCGGTCGTGAGTGCCGATGTTATCCTTGAGCAGAACCGGGATCCCATGGAGCGGGCCGCGTGACCCTTGGGCTTTCCGCTCCCGATCCAACGACCGCGCGATGGCCAGGGCATCTGGATTGAGCTCGATCACCGATTTCAGGGTTGGCCCCCGACGATCGAGATCTTCGATTCGGCGCAAGTAAATCTTGACCAGCGATACCGCCGTCTCTTGGCCCGAGACCATGACCGCTTGGAGATTCGCGAGAGTCGCCTCTTCCAGGGCGAAGGATTTGGCGCGGTTAAGATCCGCCGCTGCCCGCCTTGACTCCGCTCGAATAATCGACGGGAATCCGGCTAGGGCCGGCGGCAACGCGCTCAGAGTGGCGAAACGAAGAAAGGTTCGTCGATGCATGGTTGAGAGATGATGAGAATTCAACTGAGCTACATTGTTGACCGTACGATGACCCCGACCCGCCCGCTCGCTTTTTCCTGTCACATTCCTGGCCCGTTCGGCCTTCTTGCGCTCGGCCTGTCGTTGTGGGCGATGGCCTGCTTCGTCACTTCCCGACAAAGGCCCGATACTCGCGGTCGAGATCCAACTCGGTTTCCTTGGGTGAGGCGTGGAGCAGGACGCCGAAACGCAGTTTGAGCGATTCGCCTTTCTTCACCCTGACTGCGCTTTTCTCGCCTTGGGTCAGAGCATTTCGGCCGAAGGGATTGGCCACCATCAACCCGTAGTCGCGGTTATGGAACCAACTCGGCCGAAAATTCGCCGGGTCCGGCATGATCGCGATCCCGACGCGATGGTTGCCGATCGTTCCCGAGTAATCGCACCAGGAGGCAGTTTTTCCCCAAGTGGCTTTGGCCGTCTTCAGACCGGCGCTGTTGCGAATCATGCCGCCATTCTTCTCGGTCAAAGGAGTGGCCAGACGGACTCCAAGGCCCATTTCCTCCTGATCACCAAAGACGAGGTCTGCCCGATCTGGCTCGAACGTCGCTTCCCAAATCAGGAAGTAGCCCGCCGCGTGAGGTCGCAGGGTGACCCGGGAAACCTGCGTGCCCAGCGATGAGCCATCGGAAGCGACCAGGCGATTCAGGCTGGCAAACGTCAGGTCGGCACCGCGCCCGGCCGGCTCTTGAAGAAAGCGCTCGTGCCGGACCACGGCCTTATTTCTCCAAAAATCCTGACCGCTGATATCGCCAAAGGCCAACCACAGCCCAGGATGCATGGTGTCATGATCGGTGGCATCCTTTCCGGCCACCGGTGGATGAGTGCGCGTGACCGTAATTCCTCCCGGAACGTGCAGTCCTGTGAAATACGGCCGCAGAATCTTGTCGTCGCGGAAGACGTAGGTGGCCACGGGGCGAGTTCCTTCGGTGATGACCATCTGATGGCCCTCGGTTCGCCAAGCCAACCCCGGTTCCGCCATGACCGAGCTGACCCAAGAGGCTGCGAGTACTATCCAGACTCGACATGTAATTAGAGCGTTCTTGACCATAAGAGGTAGCTAAAAGTTTGTGGGAAAGCATGCCCCTACCTCGGCCGGGCCGTCGAGCTGGAAGTTCTGGAGACTAGCACATGCGCCCCCTGATTTCACGCTGCTGGTTGCCTGTTTGAGCTTGCCCTTCCCAGAGAACGCACCATATTTATCGCCGAAATGGCACGGGGTCGTAGCTCAGTTGGTAGAGCGTCTCGTTCGCAATGAGAAGGTCAGGGGTTCGAATCCCCTCGGCTCCACCATCCTAGATATTCAGTATCAGGGTGTTGCCTAAGCTCCCTGTTTGCTCTAAATCTTCCTTCAGCCGAAAGAAGCGAAAGTAACGAAAGAACCTTTTTTTCCCTCTTTCGTTTCTTGCGGCCATTCCTCCTACCCATGAACCGCAAAATGCGTTCGTTGATTTCCAATGGTTTATGCATT
>CAYHFE010000587.1:0-4958 GCA_964355375.1 uncultured Verrucomicrobiota bacterium | reverse complement strand
GTCTCGTCTCTGCGGTGCAACCTTCAGTGCAGCCTCCCCAATCGTTTTCCACCGCGGAGACGGGGCGAAACCGCCGGGAATACCCAAGGCAGCTCAGCCGGGTCACGCGAAGGCGCGACCGGTCCGTCGCATTCATCTTGAAACAATCTTCTGGGAATATCGTGACGCGCTCCACACGCCATCCAGCGCGCTCATCAAGAGGCCATCATCCATCGCGAACGTGTTTTCTCGCAACCCAGTATTGAAAATTCCGTTCACCCTGCGCTGGGCGCAAACCCCTCGGCGGTCGCGGAGGGCCGTCAATCCTCGGTCAGCAGCAGCCACCCGGATCGCGTCGCGCGGACCCCGCTGGTCAACGTGTTGATCGGCGCCAGCCGGCGGGCGAACCGCCCAGCGCGCGAACATGAAGTCCTGCTGAACGGCGCGGATGGCCCAGACTGGAAGACGTTGGTGGTCGGAGATGGAGGGAAGGCTCAGCCGAACCGCGGTCCGTGGGCCAAAACATGAAGGGCAGAACCTTTCTCCGCCGTCTGTCGCGGATAAAAAACCCGTTGCGCTGGACCGCCCTCTGGATCATAGAATTGATCCATGTTAGCCAAGGTGTGTTCCGCAGCCGTCAATGGAATCGAAGCGTATCCCG
This sequence comes from uncultured Verrucomicrobiota bacterium, assembly GCA_964355375.1. Taxonomy (GTDB): domain Bacteria; phylum Verrucomicrobiota; class Verrucomicrobiia; order Limisphaerales; family SIBE01; genus CAYHFE01. Next base: position 4,318 of record CAYHFE010000587.1, on the reverse strand, counting down.
TCGAAGTGGAAGTGAATGCGGGATGGGGCGACACTCTCGTGGTCATCGTCGGGCTGCCGGACGCCGCGGTCAAAGAATCCCGGGATCGGGTCAGCACGGCCTTGACCAATTCCGGCTTCAAATTTCCCATGGGGCGGACCACCATCAATCTCGCGCCGGCCGACGTGAAGAAGGAGGGGCCGAGCTTCGATCTGCCCATCGCCGTGGGCATGCTGGCCGCCAGCGAACAGTTCGCCTCCGATCAGCTCGAGAATTTTGTCATGGTCGGAGAGTTGGCGCTGACCGGAGCGGTGCGCTCGGTGAAAGGGGTCTTGCCGATCGCGCTCTGCGCTCGGGCTGAGGGCAAGCTGGGCCTGCTCGCGCCCGCCGAAAATGCCCCGGAAGCAGCCGTGGTGGCGGGTCTCCAAGTCATTCCCATTCAAAATCTGCGCGAAGCTGTCGGCTTTCTGGAGGGTGACGTCAAAATCACGCCGACGCGGGTCGATCTTCATCGCCTCTTCGACCAAGCCCCGGAGGAGGATCTCGATTTTGCTGAAGTCAAAGGACAGGAATCGGTCAAGCGCGCCCTGGAGATCGCCGCGGCGGGCGGCCATAATGTCTTGTTGATCGGACCTCCCGGCACGGGCAAGTCCATGTTGGCGAAACGGCTTTCCACCATCCTCCCGCCGCTCAATCTCGAAGAAGCTCTCGAAACGACGAAGGTCCACAGCATCGTGGGCTTGCTCGAGCCGGGCCAGGCCTTAATCACACAACGCCCCTTCCGCGCCCCTCATCACACGGTCAGCGATGCCGGGCTCTTGGGGGGCAATATCAATCCGACCCCCGGCGAGATTTCCCTGGCCCATCACGGCGTTCTCTTCCTCGACGAGCTGCCGGAATTTAAGCGCAACGTGCTGGAAACATTGCGGCAGCCGCTCGAGGAAGGCCGGGTCACGATCTCGCGGGCCGCCGGCACGATGACATTTCCCTCCCAGTTCATGCTGGTGGCCGCGATGAATCCGACGCCCGACGGCAAGATGCCCGGCGAATCACGCAGTTCGCCGCGCGAAATTCAAAATTATCTCGGGCGCATTTCCGGACCGCTTCTGGACCGGATCGATCTGCACGTCGAAGTGCCGGCGGTGCCCTTTCGGGAAATCACGAGCGCGCAAACTGGCGAATCGTCGGCGACGATCCGCGACCGGGTGATCGCCGCGCGCCAGAGGCAACAGGCCCGCTTCGGCGGCCGCAGTCGCACCACCTGCAACGCCCGCATGACCAGCCGGGAACTGAAAGCTCACTGCACGTTGGATGAGCCGATCCTGGACCTGTTGAAATTCGCCATGGCCGATCTCAAGCTCAGCGCCCGCGCCTTCGATCGCATTCTCAAAGTGGCCCGGACGATTGCCGACCTGGCCGGATCCGCGAACATTCTTGCCGACCATGTTTCCGAAGCGATTCAGTACCGTTCGTTGGATCGTCAATTGTGGACATAAGGGCCTGGAAACGAGAGTCAGAACCTGGAAGACGTGGGGAAAGATCATTAACGAGGTCCGGTTAGCCGGCGCCGGGCCATGGCCAGCAACGGAATCCGGAAGAAGGGATGTGCCTCCCATGAATTGCGGTCGAGCACGGCGATCCTCGCCTCCGACTCAGAACGGCTCCCGGCGGGCATGGGGTGTGCTATAAAATGCCCATTTGAACAGGTTCTCTGGCCTGTGTAATGTTTCCGGAAGCGTAAAGAGCGGCAGCCCTGCAGAGAAACGACCCGACCCGGGGAATGACCGGGCGATGACTGAATGAACGACCGGCGAGCAAACGAGACCCGAATGAGCGGCTTCACCTTGATTGAGCTCTTGGTGGTGATCGCGATTATTGCCATTCTCGCTTCGCTCCTCCTGCCCGTCCTGGCCAAAGCCAAAGCGCAGGCTCATCGGGCGAAATGTTTGAACAACCAGCGCCAGCTCGCCTTGACCTGGCTGATCTACGCGGGTGACAACGAGGAACGAGTGGTGCCCAATGGGGATGCCGGGCTGAATGAATCGACCGCCGTCAAGCTCTGGGTGTCAGGGACGGGCCATCCGAACACCTCCGCCTTCACCAACGACGCGTCGCTGATCAACGCCAGTCAAGCCGCGTTCGCTCCCTTCCTCCAGACCCCATCCATCTATCGTTGCCCGTCTGATGCCGGCGATTTCCACATCGTCGGGGGCAAAGGCGTGACCGGAGGCAAGACGATCACCCGCAATCGCAGCTACTCCATGAACGGCTACATGGGCGCTCCGGCTTTCATGGCCGTCGCTCAAGATTACATCACGCCCAAATACCGATCCTTTCTGAAAACCTCCGAACTCGCGCCGACCACGCCGGCCAGTCTTTTTCTCTTCCAGGACGTCAATCCCGCGAGCATTTGTTTTCCAGCATTCATCGTGCGCATGCCGGGGAGTTCGGTGAATGGTTTCTTCCACTATCCAGCCACCCACCACACCCGCGGCGGTGTGCTCGCCTTCGCCGACGGCCACGGCGAACACCATCGGTGGATGGACCCCCGGACGACCCGGCCGGCCGGCCTTGCGGATGTCATCCCGCACTGGGAAGTCTCCCCGGACAACCGCGATCTGGATTGGCTCAGAGAACACACCACTCGCGCCAAATAAGCTGACCCGAATGATGTCCGCTGATGATCCGCCATGGATTGCCCAAATGCAGCATCAACTCCGGCTGTTGGAGCGTGGAAAGCCGGGGCGCTTCCTCCCGGCAGGACGGGCCTTTCTGGGCCGCCCATTCGCTTCCCGGCGATCGCCCCGGGCCGGTGCTCACACTTTCGGTTCCCACCCTGGACGATACTCGCGGCTCCACATCGCCGCGGCCTCCCGATCGCCGGTGATCTGATGAGTCTGGGGATCGAGATTGACGGTCCGTCCGGTGCGGTAAGCGATATTGCCCAGGTGACAGAGCAGCGTGCTCTTGTATCCGTCCTCGATGTCTGAATTCGGCCGCTTGCCGTCACGAAGACAATCGAGGAAGTTGGCGAAATGATCCGCGTCGCGCGAAGGCTGGCGCACTTCGCTGACCACCTTTCCGTTCAAATCATAGAATTTACAGTCATTGCCAGCCATGACGAGTGAGCCTTTCTGACCATAAAAATGGATCCCGAATCCGGTGCCTTCAAAGCCGCGCGGATCGCAACTGTGGCTTTCCCAAGTCGCCCCGCTCTCGCCGAAATCGTAGGTCGTGACATAGATATCGGGCGTCTCCTGATCGTCCTGAAAATGGTAGCGGTTGCCACCGCAGGTCACGCGGACCGGGTACTCGACACCCAATCCCCACCGCGCAATGTCCAAGGCGTGGATGCCGTTATTGCCCAGTTCGCCGTTGCCCCAGTGCCAGAGCCAATGCCAGTTGTAATGAATGACGTTGTCCTTGAAAGGACGTTCCGGGGCCGGACCTTGCCAGAGAGAATAATCAAGCCACTCGGGGATCGGGGCGGACTTGCCGCGACCCATCGAGGGGCGGTGATTATTGTACCAGGTCCGCGCAAACACCACCTTGCCGATCTCGCCCGCCCGCAATCGCTGGATCGCCTCGACCGTGGGGGCCGCGGTCCGGCGTTGATTGCCCATTTGCACCACCCGCTGGTTCTTGCGCGCGGCCGCCACCATCAACTCGCCTTCGCGCGGATTGTGGCTGCACGGCTTTTCCACATACACATGTTTGCCGGCGGAACACGCCAGGATCGTCGCGGGCGCGTGCCAATGATTCGGAGCGGCGATGGACAGGGCATCGACGCTCGGATCATCCAGGATCCGGCGCACCTCCGCGACGCCTTTTGGTTTGGTGGCTTGTTTCTTCTCGACCGCCGCCAGACCCTTGGCCAGGGCGCGACGATCGACATCGCAGACGTAGGCGATCTCCACGTTGGGCAAGCCCAAGTAAGTGGCGATGTGGTCCATGCCGCGGCCGTTCGTGCCCATGATGCCGATGCGGACACGGTTGCTGGGAGCTTCGGCGGCGTGGAAGAATGGGGATCGACCCACGGCCAGCAACCCGGCCCCGGCCAAGGTGCTTTTCTGGAGGAACTGGCGTCGGCGAAGAGGAGTGCGGGTAAACATAAGACAGCGATATGGTGAATTTGGAACTGGAAGGAAAGTACCGTATCTCCCCCAATAGTCGAGAAAAAGGCGGGCAAGGTTCATCCAAAGTTCAGCAGTTCTCATTTTGACAAGTATGTCGTCCCGGCTTCAGCCGGTCGCCACGTGAAAACCGGCTGAAGCCGGGACGACATGCGTGGAACGGACCGTGTCCTGAGTCAAAATGAGAACTGCTGTCCAAAGTCGAG
>CAYHFE010000586.1:0-4980 GCA_964355375.1 uncultured Verrucomicrobiota bacterium | reverse complement strand
CCAACGCCAATGGGAGCGCAACGGTGACGGTGAGCGTGAAAGACAGCGGCGGCACGGCCAACAGCGGTTCGGACACGAGCGCATCGCAAACCTTCACCATCACGGTGACAGCCGTGAATGACGTGCCAAGTTTCACCAAAGGCGCGGATCAAACGGTCTTGGAAGACGCCGGGGCGCAAACCGTGACGGGTTGGGCCGCGGCCATCAGCGCGGGACCAGCCGACGAGTCAGGGCAAGCGCTCACGTTTGAGGTGAATAACAATAATACCTACCTCTTTGCCGTCCTGCCCGCGATCAGTCCCGACGGGGCGCTGCGGTTTCGGTCGGCGGACAACGCCCATGGCACGGCGACGGTCACGGTGCGATTGCGCGACACCGGTGGAACGGCCCATGGCGGAGTCGAAGCCAGTGCGACCCAGAGTTTCGCCATCACGATCGTTTCGGTGAATGACGACCCGACGATCAGCGGGATCAGCCCACAGGAGATTGACGAAGACGGGATCACCGGCGTAATCGTCTTTACGGTCGGCGATGTGGAGACATCGGCGACCGCGTTGAAAGTGATCGGCTTCTCGGGCAACCAGGCATTGGTGCCGGACCGCAATATCGTGATCGCTGGCAGTGGCGCGAACCGGACGGTGACAGTCCGTCCGGCCGCCAATCAGTTCGGTAATACGACGATCAATCTCGGGGTCGCGGATGAAGAGGGAGGAACGAGCTACACCGGTTTCACGCTGCGCATCCACCCCGTGAACGACGCGCCTTGGATGAGCCGGATCAATGAGTTGAGCGGAGGGCTGGAGGACACGGCGTATGAGGTGAGCTACGAGCGGTTACTTGGCGCGAGCGACGCGCGGGATGACGATGGCGATGAGCTGAAGTTCCGGATTGAAGAGGTGCGGAGCGGAACAGTGAACCTGGGCGGAGCTCCGGTCATCCGGGGAGTGAGCCTGGTGGCGCGAGGGGAGAAAGTCGTCTGGCAACCGGCTGCCGATGCGAATGGAATCCTGGAGGCTTTGGTGGTGCGGTTGTGGGATGGAAAGGAGCTTTCGACCAACGCGGTTGTGGTCAAAGTGCAATTAGCCTCGGTCAACGATCCGCCGACCTTGAGCGGATGGGCCGACCAGAGTGTGGCGGAAGACGGACTGGCAATTGTCGCCTATCGGATCGGGGATGCGGAAACGCCGGCGGAGGCTTTGGTGGTGCGAGCGCAGTCTTCGGATCCAGGGTTGGTGACGAACGGGCACTTGTTGCTGGGAGGAGTTGGCTCCGAGCGGCGTTTGGCCATTGTTCCGACAGCCAACCGAAATGGAAGTGCGACGATCACGGTGACGGTGACGGACGTGGAAGGTTTATCGACCCAGCGGACCTTTGGTTTGACCGTCCGTCCGGTCAACGATCCCCCGACCTTGACCCAAGTGCGGGAGTTAACTGGAGCGGTCGAGGATGCTCCCTTCTTGATCCCATTTGAGATGTTGGCCGCCGCCGCCGATGAAGCGGATGTGGATGGAGATGCCCTCTCGTTCCGCGTTGAAACGGTGAACAATGGAACGTTGACGAAGAACGGAGTGAGAGTGACGGATGGGAGCACGCTGTGCGGTTCGGGTGAGAACTTGGTTTGGATCCCGGCGTTGCATACGAATGGAATGCTGACGGCATTCACCGTTCGAGCTCATGATGGAAGGTCCATATCGAGCGCCGCCGTCCCGGTTCGTATCCATGTGATGGCAGTCAATGAGGCTCCGACTTTGACGGCCATGGGCCTGTTGACCGGGGCGCAGGAAGATACACCCTGGACAATTCATTTCGCTGCCTTGGCCGAGGCGGCCGATGAAGCAGATTCGGATGGCGACGTTCTGTCGTTCCGAATCGACGCGGTGAAGAGCAGGATTCTGACCAAAGACGGGATGGCGGTGACGCCCGGGAGCACGCTGTTAAGCATCGGCGAGAGTCTGATCTGGACGCCGTCCGCGAATGAGAACGGAACTTTGAACGCATTCGCCATCAAAGCCTACGACGGGACGGCCACATCCGCCGCCGCCGTGCCAGTGCGAGTGAGCGTGGCGCCGGTCAACGACCCGCCGACCGTGACGAGCGTCAACCCGTTGCCGGGAGCGACGGCAGACCGGGCGTTCCCCATCAGTTACACGGCGTTGGCGGCGGCCGCGAACGAAACGGACCTCGATGGAGACAGCGTCTCGTTTCGGCTCGAGAGAGTTTTGAGCGGCACTTTGACTCGAAACGGAACGGTGGTGGTGGAGGGGAACACGTTGTCGAACGTGGGCGAAAGTTGGGTGTGGACGCCGGCCCGCCAGGCGGAGGGAAATACCGAGGCGTTCACCGTCAGGGCCTGGGATGGACAGGCGGCTTCTACCAACGCCGTGCTCGTGCCAATTCTTGTCGAGGCGGTGAACGATCCGCCCACTGTGACGGGCCTGTCCGACCAACGCATCGATGAGGACACATCTCTGCGCATCGAATTTACCGTGAAGGACGCCGAGACCGTCCCGAAGGATTTGGTCGTGAAAGTGGCGTCCGCGAACACCGCGCTGGTGCCGGAGTCCGGGCTCATCGTTTCCGGGACGGGCGAACGGCGCAGCCTCGAGATCATTCCGACGCCAAACGGGCATGGGACCAACACGCTCACTGTCAGCGTGACGGATGCGCGGGGTGCAACGACCAGTCGCAGCCTGCGACTGGTGATCAATCCGGTGGACGATCCCCCCAGTTTGAAGGGCGTGAGCCTGTTGACCGGAGGAATTGAAGACACCGCGTTCACGATCAGCTTTGAGAAGTTCCTGACCGCGGCCGATGTGGTGGAAGTCGATGGCGACACATTGTCATTCCGCGTGGAAGACGTGAACACGGGGACATTGACCAAGAACGGAACGACGGTGATCGCGGGAAAGACCATCCTGGCCAGCGGGGAAAGTGTGGTATGGACACCGGCGCAGAACGCGAATGGAACATTAAACGCGTTTACAGTCCGAGTCTCGGATGGAACAACGCTCTCCGCGACTGCGGCGTCCGTGCGGGTGAGTGTGCTGGCGGTGAACGACGCGCCGACATTGACCCGCCTCAAAACGCTGGCCGGAGCCAGCTTGGGGCAATCCTTGACGATCGGTTACGACGATCTGGCGGAGGCATCGGATGCGTTCGATCTCGAGGGAGATGCCCTTTCATTTCAGCTCGAGGAAGTGAGTAGCGGCCTCTTGACGATGAACGGCGCGGCCGTGATTCCAAGCCGAACGTGGCTCCGAGCCGGCGGGGAATGGGTGTGGACACCGAGCACAAACGGAATCACCACCGCCTTCACGGTCCGAGCCTATGACGGCCAGACCAACTCGGCCGTGGCGATCCCGGTCCGGGTGGCGGTGGCCGTGCCCGTGTTGCGTCAATCGGCCAAACTGATCGCCCGCGACGGAGGGTCGGGCGATCTCTTCGGCAATGCCGTGGCCGTCTCCGGAGAGACGTTGGTCGTGGGGGCCTACCTGGCGGATCTGCCCGGCAAGAATGGAGCGGGGGCGGCCTATGTCTTTGGCCGGAACGGCACGAATTGGATCGAGCAATTCAAGTTGACGACGAGGGATGCGGCGGCGGCCGCCCGATTCGGCTGTGCGGTGTCGATCTTCGGCGAAACCATCGTGATCGGCGCCAATCAGTCTGCGGTGTCGGGTCTGGAATATGCCGGGGCGGCCTATGTATTTGTGCGAGACGGCACCAACTGGATCGAGCAGGCGAAATTGACCGCGAGCCGGCCGGCCGAGTTTGACCTGTTTGGCTCGGCGGTTTCCCTCTCGGGCCAAACGCTCGTCGTCGGAGCCAGCCAGGCGACGGCCTCGGGCAAGGAATTCGCCGGAGCGGCCTACGTTTTTGAGCGCCGCGGAACGAACTGGATCGAGCAGGCCCAGTTGACCGCCAGTGATGCGGCGACCGATGACGGATTTGGAGTCGCGGTGTCGCTGGCGGAGGATACCGCCGTGGTTGGGGCCTTTGTCGCCGATTGGTCTGGCCGGATCGATGCCGGGGCGGCCTATGTATTTGCGCGGAAGGGCACCAACTGGATCGAGCAGGCCAAGTTGACGGCGAGCCGAGGCACCGAGTCTGATCGGTTTGGTTCCTCGGTGGCCATCTCCGGCGAAACGGTCGTGGTCGGAGCGAATCGGGCGGACCTTTCAGAGGAGAGCGACAGCGGAGCGAGTTATATTTATGTCCGCAACGGAAGCACCTGGATCGAGCAAGCCAGACTGACGACCGGCGATGGGCTGAGCAGCGACTGGCTTGGCACTTCGGTCGCGATCTCGGATGACACCGTGGTCATTGGAGCGTTTCGGGCTGATCTGCAACGCAAGCCGGATTCGGGTGGAGCCTACGTATTCCGCCGCCAGGGGACGGAATGGAGGGAAGAGGCCAAATTGCTGGCCAGCGATCCGGCCACCAACGACCGGCTGGGTTCGGCCGTGTCAATCTCGGGGGCGACGGTGCTGGCGGGCGCGTGGGGGGCGGATCTTGGCGGGAAACCCGACGCGGGCGCGGCCTACGTGTTCGCACTTCCGGGGCGGACGTCTTCCAGCGCGACGCCCGCCAACGTTGTGATTGAACCCGCCGGCGGAGATTTCACAGCCGTGGCGTCGTTTCAAGCCCGGGGCAGGAGCGCCTCGCTGGTTCGAAGCCGCTGGAGCGAAGAGAGCGTGCGGATTGGTTACGTGAGCAAAGCGAATGAGGGTCTTCTGAAAATTCTCATTTCCGGGCCCTTTGGCGCGACCGTGCAACTTCAAGCATCCCGTGATCTGAAAGAATGGACTGAAATAGCCACCGTCACCTTCGGCACGACGGACTCCTACTTTTGTGACTCGGCCGCAACCGACGCCATCCTGCGATTCTACCGAGTTGCTCTCATCTCCGCCGCACCCACAGAGTAGGAGACGACGTCAGGAGACTCTGACTCGTTTGGAAAGACGGAGTCTCGTGACTCCTGCC
>CAYHFE010000585.1:0-4981 GCA_964355375.1 uncultured Verrucomicrobiota bacterium | reverse complement strand
TCCGAAGGACGGGTGAGGGCTAATTGCGCTCAACTTGAAAGCAAAGTGGAATCAGGAGGTTCACTTGGCCAACCGCCGACCGCCGCGAATGCCTGGGCAATCAGAGTCTCGTTACCGTCTCCTACTTAGCGAGACACCTAAATATACCGAGACCTACTTAGGCGAAAATCCGTAGGCCTACGGATAGACGCGCCCTGCTCGCGAGCCTAAGAATAGTGGCATGACCGGCGGCCACTATGAAGATCATGATCGTTGATGATCATCGCGAGTGGCGCCAATTCCTCCGCGGATTGCTGGAACCCTGCCATTCCATCACCGAATGCCACGACGGCCAGTCCGCCATTGCCGCTGACGAGCGGGAGTCGCCGGATTGGATTCTGATGGATATTGCCATGGAGCCGATGGATGGGCTGACGGCGGCTTCGATCATTAAGACACGCCATCCCGCCGCCCGGATCATCTTTGTCACACAGCATACCGACAGAATGTTTCGCGATCAGGCGTCCCACTTGGGGTTCGCGTTTCTGCCGAAGGAAGAGGCTTGGCGCCTCCGCAATCTCATCCACTCGGCTCCGGCTTCAGCCTGAGTCGGCCCACCAACACGAAAAGTGAAAAGCGATCGATTCCAGCCAACAATCACGGCAACATGGCATACCCAAACGCGGGACAAGGCAGTTGAGATGGGGAGCGCACGCGCCCTCGCGTGCAGGGGTTGGCGCCCTCGCCAGCCACACCGGCGCGCTCGAACCAGTCACTGTTTAGCAACCGATTTACGCGCCCGTTCCGACCGGCGAGGCGCCGGTCGGGACACGCGAGGGCGCGTGGGCTCCCCCATCCTGTCCGCGCTGGCGGCGTGTCTGGTCCTGGTCCTGGCCTCGTGTGGGCAAAAGCCCATCGAAGCGCCAAACACTCTCGCGCGCATTGGTGATTCGATCATCACCCAAGAAGCGTTTCAAACTGAGCTCGAACGGCGAGCCCAGAACGGTTCGGCCATGGGCACGGCGGCTCAACGTCAGGCCGTTCTCGACGAAATGATCCGGGTGGAGGTTTTCTTCGCCAAGGCCCAGGCGGCGGGCTTGGATCGCGATGCGGAATTGCTCCGACAGTTCAAACGAACGGTCGCCGCCCGATACGAAGAGACGCAATGGCAAAAGCAGTCGCCGCCGAAGAAACCAGAGCCGGGCGAAGTCCAGCTTTACTACCAGTCGCACCAGGATCAGTTCACCAGCCCGGAGAAAGTCCACGTGGCCGCCATTTACCAGAAGGTTTCTCCCAAAGCCGGAGCGGAACAAGCCGACCGGGTGAAGTTCCAGATGGAGGCATTGCGCCGCCAGGCCCACGAGCAGGCCGCCCAACAGCCTCACTTCGGCCTGCTGGCCCAGGAGAATTCCGACGACCCAACGACGCGTTATCAAGGCGGCGATTGCGGGTTCCTGACGCGCGCCAGCTCCAAAGTGCGGTGGGACCACACGGTGCGTGAAGCCGCCTTTGCCCTGAAAGAGAAGGGCGAAATCAGTCCGGTGATTCAGGCGCCGGAGGGCTTTTACCTGTTGAAGTTGATCGAGCGAAAATCCGCCGAAACCGCGCCGTTGGACCAGGTGCGCGAGCGCATCACCCGCCAGTTGCTCGCGGCCGAACAGAAGCGCGCGCGGGAAAAATTTGAAACCGAGCAGAGGCGCGGTCTTCGCGTCGAAATCAACGAACCGCTCCTGCAGTCCATGCAACCGCCGCGGGCTCTGGCCAAAACGAACGATGCCGCGCCGCCAGGCCTGCCGACGCCATGATTTCAAATTTCAAATCTCAGATTTCAAATTCCCATTGATCACTCCTCACGTCACGCCATGAAAACCAAAATGCTCGCTGCTGGATGCTGGATGCCGGATGCCGGATGCTGGCTTGGTCGTTTCCATTCAGTTGAAATGGGGAGCGCACGCGCCCTCGCGGGCCGTGGTCGGTGCCCCCGCCGACCACACCAGCGCGCTCGCACAAGTCACCGTTTAGTGACTGAATTGCGCTCCCATTCCGACCGGCGGGGCGCCGGTCGGGACACGCGAGGGCGCGTGTGCTCCCCAATCCCGACTGAATACTCACGGCTTAGGAACTCGCGCTCGGCGTTCCAGCCGTTCCCAAGGAATTTCAAATTCTCCATTTTCCATTTTCCATTTTCCATTCTCTGTCTCGCGGCCGTGGTCCTCCTTTTTGCCCTCTCCGCCCAGGCCGCCACCCTTCAAACTCAGACCTTCCGCCTCAACCCCGGCTGGAACGCGATCTACCTCGAGGTGCAGCCGGCGGCCAACTCGCCCGGCGTGGTCTTCCGCAATGTTCCGCTGCAAAGTCTGTGGACTTATGCGGCCAGCGGCTCCACGGTCGAGTTCATTCAGAACCCGAACGAACCGATGGCCAATCGCAGCCAATGGCTCATGTTCGTGCCGACGAATCGGGTCGAGTCGTTTCAGAATTCGCTCTTCGCCGTTCAGGGCCATCGGGCGTACTTGGTGGAAGTGAACGGCACTGCGCCCGTCACGTTGACGGTGACCGGTCAGCCTTCGTTGCGTCCGGTGCCTTGGACGACGGATGGCTACACGTTGCGTGGCCTCCCGGTCGATCCGGCCAAGCCGCCCAGCTTCGCGGTCTTCTTCAGCGGTTCCGCGGCTCACTATGACTCCGCCCTGCGCCGCCTCCAACCGGTCTATCGTCTTAACGCGACCGGGCAATGGACACGGGTCGATGCCGATGACACGATCATCTCGGGCGAGGCCTGCTGGGTTTTGACCCGAGGCTCATCCGATTATCCGGGGCCACTGCAAATTGACCTCCCGGCGGGGGATGCCATCGATTTTGGAAGCACGGTGCCCTCGATCACTCTCCGGCTGGTCAACCGCAGTCCGGTTCCACGTCAAGTCAGCATTGGCGACCTCGGCGACCCGGCATCGAACCCGCTGAGCTATTCCAATTTTGATCGCATCCGAGGTGATCTTTGGGAACCGCTGCTCAGCACGAATGCGCCCGTCTGGCGCCTTCAGCTCGCTCCGCAACAAGCGCGGGATTTGCGTTTGTCCGTGCGCCGGTCTGAGCTGACGCCCACCGGGTATTCCTCGGTGTTGGTGATCGGGGATGGACAGGGCCTGCGCCGTTGGGTGCCCGTGCGAGCGGGGCTTTCCACCAACGTGGCCGTGGCTCTGCAAGCCGCCGCGCGCGCTGCCGGAGGCGCCGCCCGCAAAGCGACCATTCCGGGCGCGGCGGGTCCGGGGGAAGCCGCGCCGCGCCCCCCGGCCAGCTTCGCGGGCCTTTGGTTCGGTTCGGCCACTGTCACCAACGTGAGCGAGGTTCATTCTGGAACCTTGCAGACCAATGCGACTCAGGGAGTGACTCGCTCCGGCGTCAACCCGAGTGCCACGCCCACCGCCAGCCAGTTCACCCTCCGCCTCATCGTGCATGTCGATACCAATGGAACGGCGCGGCTGCTCAAGGAAGTCCTGCAAATGACGACGTTGCCCACCTACACCAACGCGCTCGATGGCAAGCGCGTCGTGGCCGATCCGGGGCACGTCGTCCTGGTGACCGATGAACGGCTCATCCCGAACCTGGGTGGCACCGCGCTCCGGGGTGGCCAGCCCGTGGCTCGACGGCTGAGCACGGCGCATTTCGATTTTCCGGGCGCGCCGGACAAGAATTACGCGGAGTTCCAGGGCCACTTTGAATTCGGAAGTTCCGTTGCCACCGTCATCCAGCTCGGCCCGAATTCTCCCACCAATCCTTTCCGGCACATGTACCATCCGGACCACGACAATCTGACGGCGGACTACAAGAACTTCGCCGCGGAGGCCTACTCAATCTCGCGGCGGATTGTCCTTTGGCTTCGCAGTGCGCCGTTGGACGGCAAGGCCGATCCAGCTTACGGCACTGAGCGAATGGAAGGCGAATATCAGGAGACGGTGACGGGCCTGCACCGCGAGCCGATTGAGGCGCAGGGTGGCTTTGTCCTGCGGCGCATTTCCGATATCGGAGTGCTGAATTAGGAATCCGAGTCGAACCGCAAATCGACGCGAACGAGCGCGAGCAGACTCTCCGAACTTTTGAGGAAGAATCATGAAATCAATTCCGAATGACCGAGTGGTGCGAGGAACACATCCATCAAGTGGCGGGTCTCCCTGGTCTGGGCAAGTGCCGGGTGCGCACTTTTTAGCGCGCGTTGCGCCCGGCCGAGCAAAAGCACGATCCCGAACCGCCCCAGGCTGGCGGGCCGGCCCAGTCTTGGTTGGCCCGCTGTTTGGCTTGATCTTTCTGGCGGTGAGCCTCGTCCGTAACGAAGCCGCGCTGACCATGGACTCCCTGGGCAGTGCGGAGATGAACTACGGCGAGAGCCCCCGGACGATTGCCGTGGCGGGCATCGGTTATTCGGGGGCCGCGGCGCCGACGGCGAGGAAGATCGAGAAGAGAGCCCTGGTGACTGTCATGACCAAAGACAACAGGAAGGGCTACCATACCGTCGGATCTGGACAAGGAATCAAAGATTTCGTGGCCACGTTTGAAATTCAGATGGCCAATGACTCCGCCAATGGCTGGGTTTTTGTCTATGGAAGCAGGAGCCAGTATGACAAATGGAGTAGCGGGAATCTCGGCCTCCTTGACGAAGGAGGAACCGAGGTTGCCGCGGGTCTAAATGAGGACGGCGACGACATGATATTTGTCCGAACTGGTACCAGCCAGCCAGCCTATAAGGATAATGTTGAGGACTACAGCTACAATGACAACTGGGCTGGAGTAAAGGTCACCGTCAAGGATGGGAAGGTAACACTTAATTTGTTCGGCGCCATAGCGGAGACAACGCTCTCAGGCTACAACCCCGCTTCGGATTGGCAGTTTGGGTTTGGCGCCGCTCAGCTATCGGGTGATTCCCAAAACTTCAGCTTTCGAAATCTTGTGATCGAGGAAACGCTGCCTCCCTTCACTCCTGGAGCGGTCACCCTGGGCCTGAAAG
>CAYHFE010000584.1:0-4988 GCA_964355375.1 uncultured Verrucomicrobiota bacterium | reverse complement strand
TAAGAGCCTGTTGGAAGATCCGTTTCCCTCGGAGAAGTCAGGTGACGAGACTCTATTTTTCGATGAAATTCTCCGCCTTCACCCGGAGAAGAGTGAGTCTCCTCACGTCGTCTCCTCTTTTGCAACAGGCGCTAAGGCGAGCCGCGGTTTTGTCGGCTCGATGACGCGATCAGTTGGCCGGCCCGGGCAACGGTAGCGGTAGCAGTGCCGCATTGGTGCTGGTCGCCTGCCGCGGAGGCGAGTTCGTTTCCGGGCGTTTGACCTTCTGTTCGCCCCACTTTCCCCCGGCCCAATCGTAAACGAATCCTTGAGAATTGAGAAAGCTGTAGAGAAAACAGATCACCACGGCTGCGAGAAGAAGCTTCGTCCAGGTGCGGGGCTTCTCGCCAAACGGATCGTCCAGCACGGTCTGCGCTCCGGGCGGCAGCTTGCCCACCGAGGTCAAGGATCCGCCAAACGGAACATTCATGATGACTCGACCATTCACCGCCCAGCCATTGGCATCGAGAATCGGTCCCAGGTTCCGCTGGCGCAGCTTCAACCAGGCGATCAACATGGAAGGACCCGACACCAAGAACAGGAGACCGATCAAAGCGAGGCAAATCCGCCAGAAGGGAAGCGCCAGCAAGCCGGTGATATAACCCGCCAAGGTGGCGAAAGCAGTGCCAAGGGCGCCAAATGCGACCCCCAGGGCGGCGACGGTTCCGACGTCCATTTTTCGAAGCTCCGGCTTCGTTTTGTCCGCCGTCACGGCCGCCGTGGCCACGGTGGTGAGCTTGGCGTCCGCCACGGATTGCGCCGAGGCCGCGCGCTTGGCCACCTGCTCTTCGATCAGCCGGACCAGTTTCTTGTAGGGCGCCCAGAAAGCCTGCTGGATGCTGATGGGATTCTCGATGATCTTGGTGATGGTCGCGTCCCAATCCCGCCCCTTCCGGTCGTAGAAGAGGCCGTTGCGACCGACCATCAGATAATCGGAGTCACCCCCGGTGAAGGCAGCCGCGATGGTCATCTTTTCACCGCCCGTCCGGACGCATTCGCAGTAAGCGAGAAACGTCCGGGCCAGCCCGGCGAGCGCGGCGTGCCGGCCCGCATCTTCCACACGAACACACAAATCGCAACTCCGGCCATCGAGATAAAGTGTACCGGCCTGAAAGACGGCCTTGCGCCGGCGTGAGTAAAAATCCTCGAAGGAAACGAAATTGACCAACAAGGTGTGAAGGTCACGATAGAACCGGCCGAGTTTTTCGACGGCGGCGATGGCGTTGGCCTCCGGCTCCAGGGCTTGGTCTTTCGCGATCAAGGCCGTAACCCCCTCGCGCGTCGGACCGGCCAGAATTTCCCGGACGCGGGCCAGCCCGAGCCTTTCAACGGCCGCGCCCGTCTTGCCGTCTTCCCACTTGTCGAACGGGACGAAGGTGGCCACGAGCGCAGACCATTCAGTTTCTGTGACTGCGTCCCGTTCCCCGAGCAACGGCTGGATGACCTGGCGATCCAGCTCGGCCAACGGGCCGGCCCAAGCGGGATTCAGCCCCGTGCGCAGAGGCAGGGCTCGACCGGGCTCAATCCGAGCCAGCGGAAACGCCGAAGCTTCCTGAACGGAAAACGAGAGCTCTTGGGCGCCGACAGCGAGATACTCACTTTCGAGGCGGTTCAAGGCGGGAAGCGCCCGCGAGTCAAACGCGGCCAGACGGCATCGGGCGAAGTAGTCATCGACCTTGGCACGGACGGCGCGGAGAGCCGCGGCCGCCGCGGTCGTGCGGTCGCCCAAGGGCAGGATCGCCCGATCGTCCTCCGCTCTCTTCCACCATTCCGAGAACGATTGCAGCTCGGCGAAGAACTGATCCACGTGCGGCTGTTTGACACCGGCCTTGCCACCGCGATCGGTCGCGGAACCCACGCAGGTCACCATTTCTTGGATGACGGCGCCAGTCGCGTCGTCCTCGGCCGATTCCGGCGGAATGATGCCGTCACCATTGAAGTGAGTGGCGGCGAAAATCCGGACGGTATCGGCGACATCCTCGATCGAAATGGCGGTGGCATCCCTCTTGCCTAGATTGACAAGAATCTGTCGGGCTGAAGAGAGAATCTGCCGGCCTTCCGGCGCCGAGTCGTTGATCGAGGTCAACGGCAGGGATGCCGCTCCTTGCAGGATTTCGCCCGGATCTTTGAGCAGCGCCGCGGCCCATTTGACCGCCGCGATGACTTCGGGGGCGCGGACCCGTCCATCCTTGTCGGTATCGATTAAATCGAGGGTCTTGGAGTCAAACTCCGTCCCTCGAGCCGGGCACGCCAATGCGGCCCAGAACTTCTGATCCAAATGCTCCAGGGCCAGCAAATCCGCGCCCGATGTCAGTCGGACTTGATCGAAGCCGCCGGCGCGGAAGAACCGCCAGCGATGGGCAGTGATTTCGGCCATGTCAGAACTTGTAAGCGATGGCCGTCACCCACTTGAGATCATTCTGTTTCCGGCCCGGAGCGGGCTCGTTGTCATAGGTATCTTGGATGTAGCTGCGCAGGGCGAACTTCTTGTCTTTGGTCAGATCCGCTTCGATCCCGATTTCCCCATTGATCAAGTAGTTGTTCATATCATCGACCTGCGGCAGAAACTCAGCGGATTGCCACAGGCGCGCGCGATCGCTGATCTTTCGTTCCAGGCGTTCCGAGACGCGCAAGGTCAGGTAATTGTGTTCGATGGAGCCGAGCTTCTCAAACACCAGGCCCGGGCCGACTTCAACACTCAGCTTGGTCGGTTCGGTTTTGATGAAGTAATAGCCCGCGCCCGGGCTGAGGGTGAAGCGATACTCAACGTCCGCGACCGCGTCGTGAAGCGCATCCACGCGGCCGAACCCATAAAGGCGCTCGTTTAACAAACGGTTGTATTGGGCGAACCCGTGGGTGGATTCGGCGTTTTTCGTCGATGTGCCGGCTCCGGGCAATTTCGTTTCGCCGTAGGTGGCGTCGGCGCCGAGGCTGAGCTCATTCTGCGGCCATTTTTTCCCCGTGGTGAGATTGAGCGTGCCCAGGAGTGTTTCGCTGTTGCCCCGCGTCAGAGTCAGTCCAGCGGCGGCGCTGGTTTCCCATTTTGGTTTCTTCGCGTCCGCCGGAGCGGCCGCCTTTTCCTGGGACCAACTTGGACTGGCCAAGCTCGACCAAAGAGTCAGCGCGAGCGTCATGGAGAGGTATTTGTTTGATTTCATAGGAGGAGCCTTTGGGTGGTTGTGTTTCTTGCTACAGTCGAGCGGGCGACCCGTTCTCGACGACGCGCCGGACCGAAGTCCGTTCGTCCGTTTCAGCAAACAGTAAGGAAATGAAACGGAGCGGCAACGAGAATCTTCATTTGGCCAGCGGAAAATAGACACGGAAGGTCGTGCCTTGGCCCACCTCGCTCGTCACGTCGATTCGGCCATGATGCTGAGTCACCAGCTCTTTGACGATGGCCAATCCCAGGCCGGTGCCCTTCTCCCCAGCCGTCCCTTTCCGAGACGCTTTGGAGAATTTTTCAAAAAGCAGCGGGATGTTTTTCGCCGCGATCCCCAGGCCGGTATCAACCACGCTCAACAAGACTTCCTCGGCGCCAGCCGGTTCGAGGGCGAGCGTGACGCGGCCGCCTCGCGGGGTGAATTTCAGGGCGTTGGAAACCAGGTTGTTGATGATGCGAAACAGGCTATTCTTGTCCCCTTGAACCACGGGCGGGCCAGCGGGGCAACGGTTCTGGAAATCGCAATGAATTCCTTTTTCCGCCGCGAGAGGTCGCAAAGGGGGGAGAACCAGCTCGATGACTTCGACCAGGGACAGCGGGACCAGCTCGGACGACTGGGTGTGGGATTCAATCTTCGTCAAATCGAGGAGATCCCCGATGAACTTGAGCAACTGGTTGCCGGATTGGGTGATCAGGCCGAGATACTCGCGCTGGGCCTCGGTCACTTCGGGTTCGGTCAGGAGGAGCTCCGTGCAGGCCAGGATCCCGCTGATGGGCGAACGCAAATCGTGCGAGGTGATCGCCATCAAATCCGTCTTGAGCTTGTTCAACCTCTCGAGTTCCGCCACCTGCTTCTGCAGGGTGCGGTTGAGCCGCCGGACCTCCGTGTGCACTCGGACGCGCGCCACCAACTCCTCCTTGGCGAACGGCTTGATCAGGTGGTCGGATCCGCCGGCGCTAAACAATTCCAGGATGATATGCTTCTCCGGCAGCCCCGTGACGAAGATCAGCGGCACGTGCTTGAGCGGTTCGATTTTCCGGACGTGCCGGCAGAATTCATCCCCCTGCATCCCGGGCATGACCACGTCGCTCACGATCAGATCGATCTCTTCCGCGCGAGCCTCGGCGATGGCGTAGGCCTCGGTCGCGTCGGCGGCCTCGATCACCTGCAACCCCTCACCGCGCAGACATCGCGAGATCAGCCCCCGCGCCACGGCCGAATCATCCACGACCAAAGCCGTCATCCCGGTCAAGAGCGGAGCTACCGCGACGGCCGCGCGAATCTTCCCGATCAGCTCCTCCTTTTTGAATTTCTTGGAAATGAAATCCAGAGCCCCCAACTCGAAGCCACGTTCGCGGTTTTCCAGAGTGTCGTTAGCGGTGATGAAGACGACCGGCCGGGGCGTTTGGATCCCGCTCTCGTTCTCCAGGAATCGCAATTGCTCGCACACCTCAAAGCCGGACATTCCGGGCATTTCCAGGTCCAGGGTGACCAAGTCGATCGGATGTTTCTTGAGCAATTCCAACGCCGCGAGACCATCGGTCGCCGTCTGCACCTCGTGGCCCATCTCTTCGAACGCGGCGCGAAAGACGTTCCGGAAAAATGAGCTGTCATCAACCACAAGGATTTTCATCGTTCAAACAGCGGAGAGAGGCTTTGACATTCGTGCGACCAGCGAACGATAGACCACCAGCCTTCGGCAGGGCAAACAAAATGAACCTCCCCACGCGAGCCGAATCCGACGTCGCCCGACCTCCGTGGTCGTAAACCCGTTGCACCGCTGAACGC
>CAYHFE010000583.1:0-4999 GCA_964355375.1 uncultured Verrucomicrobiota bacterium | reverse complement strand
CGCGCACAATCATACGGTGGGCACACGGGACGAAAGCCTGGATGTATTGGTCACGAACGACTTCGGCACAGTCCCCGACTTAACCGGGATTGGGGAAGAAGCTGTTATGGCGGTTCGTTCAACGCTCCACGAGGTGCTTCAGAGATCACGACCTGCGGTGCAACACTACCTGCGACAGATTTCGGACGGCTACACGCTGTTCGGCTTTCTGAGGGCGGTGCCGGATGTCCAAAAAGTCGTGCAACAAATTTTTCGCGGAGGCCAAATCTGGTTAGATACTTCGGTATTGCTTCCTATTTTGGCGGAAACTCTGTTAGACGAGGAAGAGCAAATTGTTTCGCGGCTTCTCAGGGCAGCTTTGGATGCTGGAATGGAACTGCTCGTGACTTCAGGCGTAATTGAAGAAATGGAGCGGCACGTCAATCGGTGTATCACTTACGTCCGGATGCCGGCCAGCAACTGGATTGGAAGTGTTCCGTTTCTCTACGCAATGTATGCGCTGAGAGGCAGGCAACTCGACGCGTTTCCTGCCTGGGTAGAGCAGTTTAGCGGAAAGCAGCGTCCCAAGGATGACATTGTCGACTACCTGTTCGAAGAATGGGGGATTAAGGTAGAAGACTTAGGCGAACTCGTGGAAGCAACTCCGAAGGAACTGCGCTGGGAAGTAGAACGAATTTGGCGGGAGGCGCACGAAGTGCGACGAAGTTTCAGTCTTCTGGGCTACGACGACTACGTGATCGATAGGCTCGTGAAGCATGACGTTGAATGCTTTCTCGGCGTGCTAGGTAAGCGCACCCTGCCCGTAGGTAGTGAGCTTGGCTATGTTCATTGGTGGTTAACCTTTGACAAGACCGTGCGTGATTTTGAGAAAAAGCTGCGGGAGACGATCGGTCCAAGCGCTCCG
Source organism: uncultured Verrucomicrobiota bacterium (assembly GCA_964355375.1). Taxonomy (GTDB): domain Bacteria; phylum Verrucomicrobiota; class Verrucomicrobiia; order Limisphaerales; family SIBE01; genus CAYHFE01. The sequence continues at coordinate 4,095 of CAYHFE010000583.1, read as the reverse complement.
AAGGCGCCTGTGATGAGCCCGGATTTTCTCGCTGACTACCTTGCGGTCGGGCCGCTCCGTGGAAATGTGACAAAGGCGGCAGAGGAAGCTCTTCCAGTAGCCATGTTCGATATGCTGTCGGAACACGTTCCTGCGGAACTATTGGCGATAGCATCGGAGGTCCGCAAGGAATGCGGCGATAGCAATGAAAGACTCATTAGAAGAAAGCTTCGTGATGCGTTGGACGAGATGAAGACCCGACGTGGACAACTCGCCCAAGGTGGATTCACGGCGATTCGGGAAAAAATGGAGCGTGCCCTGAAAGCGCGTGCTGGACAGGCAATCAAAAGATGAGTGCCTCGCCCCAGCTCGTCCAAAAACTCTGGAACTACTGCAACATCCTGCAAGATGACGGCCTGTCCTACGGCGATTTGGCTTCCCAAGCCCGCCACCAGATGGTTTCCCCAAATCACGACGTGCGCTTCGCGCATTGTGGTCGTGGAGCAGCAAGTTTGACTACGTCGCCATGAGCACACCTTCAGCATTGGTTCAGAAGCTTTGGAATTATTGCATCATCTTGCGAGACGATGGGCTCTCGTATGGCGACTACGTTGAACAACTCACGTTTCTGCTGTTCCTGAAAATGGCGGATGAGCAGGCCAGGCCGCCGTTCAACAAGCCGTCGCCCATCCCCAAGGGTGCGGACTGGCCGGCGTTGCTGGCCAACCTCCAGCACGCCACCTGTCTCCGCCAGTCCGTTTTGCAGAAAGCATTCACCGGGCAACTGGCTTGACAGGACCAGACGTAAAACATAGTTTAACGGCATGACAAAGACGATCACCAAGATTGGCAACTCGCAGGGGCTGATGTTTGACGCGGCCCTGATGGACCTGGCGCGCATCAAGGTGGGCGACCAGGTGAGCATCAGCCTGCATGAAGGCGGCTCGATTGTTTTGACGCCGGTGCGCCCCGTCATTACCAAGGAGAAGGCGGCGGCAACCGCAAAACGTTTGATCAAGAAGAATGCGGAGTTGTTCCGGCGGCTGTCATGAAGCGGCCGCTCTCGCATCCCACGGTGGAGGCGGTGAAGGCGATTCACGCCGAGGTGCTGGCCGCGCACGGCGGCGGCACGGGGCTGCGGGAGGAGGCGTTGCTGGAATCGGCGGTGGCCGCGCCGCAAGCGACCATGGCGGGCGAGCCGTTGTTCACTGACCCGGTGGAAATCGCGGCGGCGTATCTGTTTTATCTGTGCCGCAATCACCCGTTCGTGGATGGCAACAAGCGCACCGCGCTGGCGACGTGCCTGGTCTTTCTGAGCGAGAACGATTTGTTGCCCAACGAAAAGCTCGATGCGGATGCGTGGGAGGCGTTGACGTTGGATGTCGCGGCCAGCCGCCTGGACCGCGAACAGACGACCACCCGGCTGCGAAAACTTCTCCGTTTCCGAAAATGAGCAACCCCAACGCCCTCGTCCAAAAACTCTGGAACTACTGCAACATCCTGCGGGATGATGGCCTGTCCTACGGCGATTTGGCTTCCCAAGCCCGCCACCAGATGGTTTCCCCAAATCACGACGTGCGCTTCGCGCATTGTGGTCGTGGAGCAGCAAGTTTGACTACGTCGCCATGAGCACACCTTCAGCATTGGTTCAGAAGCTTTGGAATTATTGCATCATCTTGCGAGACGATGGGCTCTCGTATGGCGACTACGTTGAACAACTCACGTTTCTGCTGTTCCTGAAAATGGCGGATGAGCAGGCCAGGCCGCCGTTCAACAAGCCCAGCGCCGTGCCCAAGGAGTTCGCCTGGCCCAGCCTGCTGGCGCGTTCAGGAAGACTGGAAAGCGCCGAGATTTCCGATTAGATTTCGTTCGTCATGCCGAACAACCAGGCCATCGCAGTCAATCCGTCGCTTCTCGCGTGGGCACGCGCGGAGAGCGGCTATGCGTTGGATAGGATTGCCAAGCGTTTGAACGTGAAGAAAGAACGGGTCGCAGCGTGGGAAGCGGGAGAGCGCCAGCCGACGCTTCGGCAAGTTGAGAACCTCGCCCGATTTCTCCATCGCCCGCTGAGCGTCTTCTTCATGCCGCGTCCGCCGCAATTGCCGCCCTTGGCGACGGAGTATCGGCGATTGCCTGATGTTGAGCCGGGACATGAATCGCCCGAACTGCGGCTGGCTTTGCGGAAGATGCTCACGCGGCGGGAAAACGCGCTCAACTTGATGGGCGAGTTGGGCGAACCGATTCCGGAGTTTTCCTTGCGCGCTCATTTGCGGGAATCGCCGACCGAAGTCGGCCGGCGATTGCGGGTCGCGATGGGCGTGGAAGTAACGACTCAACTCGGCTGGACCAATGAGTGGGAAGCCTGGCGTGCCTGGCGCGCGGCGGTCGAGCAGATGGGGGTGCTGGTGTTTCAGTTTGCAAAAGTTTCGCTCGCGGAAGTTCGTGGCCTGGCGTTGTTGCGCACGCCGATGCCGGTGGCCGCAGTCAACGGGAAGGAAATGCCGGCGGCGAAGGCATTCACGCTCTGCCATGAGGTTGTTCATCTCATGCTGGCGGCCAGCCATGAGGAAGCGCCCGCCGCTCGTGAACGGCGCAGAGGCAACGAATGGATGGACGTGGAGCGTTTCGCCGAGGTGGCAGCGAGTCATGCGCTTGTCCCGGAGGACGCATTGCGCGGAGTGATTGGCCAGCTTGGATTACAACACGCGGAATGGGGCATCGAAAACGTCCGCCGCGTCGCCAAGAAGTTCTGGCTTACCCCGCTGGCGACAGCGACGCGGCTGCGGGAGTCCGGCTTCATGGCTTGGGCGCAATACAATCAATGGCGCGACCAATGGCAGGCTTATGTCGCAGCCTTGCCGCCTCGCAGCGGCGGGTTTGCGACGCCGATGGAGAAGGCGGTGAACCGGGCCGGCAGGCCCTTCGCGCAACTGGTGCTCGAAGCGTTGTCCGCCAATCGAATCACGTCGGTGGATGCGTCGCGGTATCTCGATTTGAAGTTCGAGCACTTCGACAAGTTGCGGGCACATCTGACGACCGGGCCGGGGGATATGTCGTCCAATGAATAATCCCACCGCCCAGCCGATTTATTCGGTGGACTCCAGCTCGCTGATGGATTGGCAAGGGCGGTATTTTCCGACGGACGTTTTCACCGGTCTCGCGGACCGGGTCGAGGAGTTGATTGTCGCCGGGCGATTTCTGGCGCCAGCATTGGTTAAGGAGGAAGTGGGCGCAGTCGGAACAGCGGGCTTGATTGCGTGGACGGAGAGCCACTCCGGGATTTTTGTTCCGACCGCCGAGGTGCTCGCCGAGGCGCAGGCGATTCAGAACCAGTTCGCCGGCTTGCGAGACCCCAAGGCTGAATACGAAGAAGCGGATGCTTACGTAATCGCTTTGGCGAAACTGCGTGGCGGGATTGTGGTGACTCAGGAAACCCCGGCGGCGGAGAAGCGTAATCCGAAGCGCACGCATTTCATTCCCGACGTTTGCCGTGAGTTGGGCATTTCGTGCATCAGTCTTCTCGGCTTGATGCGCCGCGAAGGGTGGAAATTTTGATTCTTCGCTGTTCATGAGCAATCCCAACGCCCTCGTTCAAAAACTTTGGAACTACTGCAACATCCTGCGGGATGACGGGCTGTCCTATGGCGACTACGTTGAACAGCTCACGTTTCTGCTGTTCCTGAAAATGGCGGATGAGCAGTCGCGGCCGCCGTTCAACAAGCCGTCGCCCATTCCCAAGGGCAAGGATTGGCCGGCGTTGCTGGGCGCGGACGGCGACGATCTGGAGATTCTTTACCGACACACACTGGAAGAGCTCGGCAAGCGGTCGGGCATGCTCGGCGTCATTTTCCGCAAGGCGCAGAACAAAATCCAGGACCCGGCCAAGCTGCGCCGGCTCATCGTGGACCTCATAGACAAAGAGCAGTGGTCTTCGCTTTCCGCCGACGTGAAGGGCGACGCCTACGAGGGCTTGCTGCAAAAGAACGCCGAGGACGTGAAAGGCGGCGCGGGCCAATACTTCACGCCGCGCCCGCTACCGCGACGATTTCTGGGCCACGACAAGCAACAAGCAGCTCAATTTTCTCCAGCACATCTTCACCATCCTCAAGCAGCACG
>CAYHFE010000582.1:0-5015 GCA_964355375.1 uncultured Verrucomicrobiota bacterium | reverse complement strand
CGCGCGCCTTTTGATAATGCGGTCCGGAACGTTGTTGGGTTCCGACCTGGACGACACGGTGGTAGCGCCGCGCCGCATCGACCATCCATCGTCCTTCCCGCACGAACAAGGTGAGGGGTTTCTCGACATACACGTCCTTGCCGGCGGCGCAGGCCATGATCGTCATGAGCGCGTGCCAATGATCGGGCGTGCCGATGACGACCGCATCGACCGCTTTGTTTTCGAGCAGGCGGCGAAAGTCGCCATACTTCTGAACGGAGCCACCGATCAACTCCGCTCCGGCGTCGAGCCGCGGGCGATAGGTCTCGGCCAGGCCGACGATTTGCACATCCGCCTGGGCCTTGAAGCTGCGGGTGTGAATCCGTCCGATCAGCCCAAAGCCGATGATCCCAACGCCAATCCGCTCATTCGCGCCCAGGACGCGGTTCCAGGAAGCGGCGGTGAAGGCGGCGGCGGCTCCGGACTTGATGAAGCCGCGACGGGTCAAGGTTCTTGGCGAAGCGGGCTGGTGAGTCAATGGAGTGGTGTTCATGCTTAGATCGATGTTGTTCTATCCGACAATTCATTGCCGCCGGAGACGCGGCCCGCCCTCCCGCCCTGAGCGAGACACCCAGGCAGGCGCGCGCCGATCGCAGAATTCTTCAGGCTTAGCGGGGCCAGTTAGTCTGAAATCAATCGCAACGGCAACAGAAAAGATCTGGATGAGGCCAGAGGGCCACGGGGCCGTGGCTTGGACGTAATGGATCCGCAACTTGGAGCCGGCTTGCCTCAAGGCCAAAGCCACGGCTTTGCCCAATCCCGTGGACTTGCCCGAGTTCAGCCCGCCCCGCCCTCGTCAGGAAAAGGGCGTTGCCGAATCGAGTGAGCTATCCTGAGAGATCATGGTGAGGCGGACAGCATGACCGGTTGGCCGGTTTGAATGGAACGTTCTTCAGCTTCGCAGATCTCCACGGCGCTGAGTCCATCCTGCGGAGTTACAATGGTGGGCGGCTGGCCTGTCTGGATCGCTTCAATCATGTGGCGCAACTCACCGACGTAACCGTCCGGTTCCTCGCACCGGATGACGCGTGGCGCTTGGCCTTCCTCGAAGAGGCGCAGGGCCTCCGCGCCGCGGGCCAGATCATAATCGAGGGTCGCTCTTTCCATGTTGACCGTGCAGGCCATGTTGAAGCCATGCCCGGGTGACATGAGCCAAGTTCCTTCCGCATAGACGGTCGCGCCACACGCCACTTGATAGAGCGTGACAACATGGTCAAACGCACCGCTGAAACGGCTCAGTCCGCTGGAGAAGACCGAGCGCGGGCGGCCGAAGCAGAACTGGACGAAATCGGTGTCGTGAATGTGGAGATCGAGGAGGGCGCCACCCGATTGATCGCCCTTGAAGTAGCTGTCCCGACTCCAGCCGGGCGGTTCGGAGACGCGGCGAAATCGAGCGGCCAGCACTTGGCCGTAGGTATTCTGGGTGATGGCGCGATGGATCCAAGCCCATTCCGGCCAGAATCGAAGGCACATGGCCGGCATGAGAAATCCCTTGGCGGATTTGGCCGTCTCGACGATTTCCCGCGACAGCGCCGAGGTGCGTGCGAGGGGCTTTTCGCAGATCACGTGCTTGCCGGCTCTGAGCGCCGCGATCGCCTGAGGATGGTGCAGCGGCGTGGGAACGCACAGGTCCACCAGATCGACGGTCCCATCCGCCAGGACTTCCTCCAGGCTACGGTACACTTTGACCTCGGGGCCAAGATCGATGGCATCTGAGCCTGTGATATTTCCGCTCACCCCCGGAAGGATTCCGTTCACCGGGAGGCGGATGGCATCGCAGACCGCGGCGAGCTTGGCCGAAGGAATCTGGCGGTAGGCCTTGATGTGAGTGACGCCCATGAAACCGAGGCCGACGACCGCGACATGGACGGGACGAGCCGAAGGGCTGGAAAGGGAAGTTGACATAGAGGGGTTAGAGTGACGGGTCGATTGGCTCGTGGGAGCAACAAGGAAAGGAGTGGGTTCGAACGGGGTGCGCCGGGCTAGGTGAGCGATTCCAGATACTGGCGAGCGGCCTTGATGTCGGCCGCGCGCTGCTGGCCCGCTTCGCGTTCAATGCTGAGGTAACCTGAGAATTTGAGCTGGGCGAGCGTCTCGAAAAACGCGCGCCAATCGACTTCGCCGGTCCCGACGACGACTTCCTCGCCCCAAGTTCCGGGGACGTGGGTCTTCCGGGCGTCCTTGATGTGGCACTGTTTCAGCCAGGGGCCAAGGATTTCCAGGGCTTCGATGGGGTTGCCCTTGTCGTAGAGAATCATATTGGCCGGATCGAAATTCACGCCGACGTTGACCCGGCCCAGCTTTTCCAGAAATTCGCGAAGTGTGCCGGCGCTCTCCTGTCCCGTCTCGAGCGCAAGATCGATTCCTTTCGCGGCGAAGACATCGGCGACCAAACGCAGGCGGTGGAGCAGAGTCTCGTAGGCGGGCTCGCGTTCAGTGTGGGGGAGAAATCCGGCATGAAATGTGACCAGCTTCAGGTTCAATTGCCGGGCCAATTCGCTGGTCCTCTGGATATTCTCCCAATTCTCTTCCCAGGTGGAATCGGGCACGATGCCGCCGGTCTGCCGGATCGATTCCATGGTCGTGTAGTCCTCGCCGACACAGCCGAACATGCCGGACGCTAGAGACAGCCCGGCTTTGAACGACTCTTCGGCCAACTCTCCCCAAACCGCCGGATTCTCCCGGATCGGGTCCAAGGCACATTGGAGTCGGCGGAGTCCGATGGCCTGCATTTGCTGAATCAACGGTTTGGGACCGGCGGGTTGGAGCGACCAACTGCACACGGCCAGGCGATCAAGAGGAACGGTTTTCATGCGGTGATGATTTACTGACATAGACGCCGGCGGCGGCGTTTTATTCTTTCGGGTCGGATCCCGGTCGAGACGATGCTCTCGGACCGTCCTTTCGTGGGACCCGGCTGAGCTTGTTTTGCAGAAGCAACTTCCAGGTAATGCGCAGGGCTTCGCGGACAATCTTCCGCGACATCTTCGAAGTGCCATGGAAGCGGTCGGTGAAGACGATCGGCACCTCTGCGATGTCCAGGCCTTGCCGCCAGACTTTGTGCGTCATCTCGATCTGAAAACTGTAGCCGCTCGATTCGACACTGCGCAGATCCAGTGACTGCAGCGTCCGGCGCCGGAAACATTTGAATCCACCGGTCGGATCACTGAACGGCATCCCGGTAATGATTTGCACATATTTGGCGGCGCCCAGGCTGAGCATGAGCCGGTAAAGCGGCCAATTGATGACACGAATACCATGACAGTAGCGGGAGCCCAAAACAAGGTCGGCCTTTTGGGCGGCCTGAAGAAATGCCGGAATGTCGTCCGGATTGTGCGACAGATCTCCGTCCATTTCGAAGACGAATTCGTAGTCCCGTTCCAGCGCCCAGAGAAAACCGGCGCAGTAGGCGCGCCCCAGTCCGCTTTTCTCAGCCCGGTGAAGAACTTGAATCTGCGGATGCTGCTTCGCCAGATCGTCGGCCAGCCGTCCCGTCCCGTCCGGGGAGTTATCGTCCACCACGAGCAAATCAACCGGGACCGGCAATCGCAAAACGCGCTCGACGAGCGGAGGCAGATTCTCCCGCTCGTTGTAGGTGGGCACGATGACTAGTGTTTGTTCGCCCATGGCGCCGATTCGTCGGGCAGAGGATTAAGCGGACGCCCCGGTAAAAACAAGCCGGGAGTTGGCCAGCAGTTCTCATTTTGGCAGGCATGTAGTCCCGGCTTCAGCCGGTCGCCCCGTGAAAACCGGCTGAAGCCGGGACTACCTGCGTGGAGCGGACAGTGTCCTGAGTCAAAATGAGAACTGCTGAGCGGGTCCCGGCGGACGGCAGCAATTCTCATTTCGGCCCAGGCGCGAGCCCATGGCTCTCTCTCCCGGCGCGAGTGAGCTGGAGTGGGGGACGGTGCCTCGCCGACTGCCGAGTCGCAGCCACGCCATCACCAAAACTACAAACGGGGCCTGATTTGAGCTCGCTTCGACTCCAACTCTCCGAGGTCGTCCTGAATGAAGTAGGCGTCGCGAGTGCCACCCGTATTCCAGCTATGGATAAAGAGCATTTTGTCGAACTTGATCCATCGGGCTGAACCATCCATGTAAAGCTGATTGCCCCCCTCCGGTTGGCCCAGCTTGTTCCGGTGGGGCGGCATATTCTTGAACGACGTGTCACGACCGCCGCCCCACCGTCCGTCCACTTTCATCACCGCATCGGCCGCCAGAACCCAGCCCGGCTGCGCAAGAGTTGCCTTGATCGGACTGCGAGACTTGAAAGTTCCGGCTGGGTTCATCCAATTGGTGATGCCACCGAAATACTGAAAGCCGATTACCCACTGCGGGTACTCCGCTTCGAATTGGGGAAAAGTCGGCCGATTCGGGCAGGTCCAGATCTTCGAAGCGCCCGAATTGGTATTGACCGTCAGGCCGACCGACGCGGCCGCCTTCTCTTCCGGGGGATTCAGACAGATTTGCACTTGGGCAAAACGGGCTTCGAGCATCCGATCGCTGTTTTCATCCGCGTAAATGGTCATGCCGATGCCGATCTGCCGCAGATTATTCAGGCATTTGGCCTTCCGACTGGTTTCTTTGGCCCGGGCCAGAGCGGGCAGCAGCATTCCGGCGAGGATGGCGATGATGGCAATGACAACCAAGAGTTCAATGAGCGTGAACGCGGCGCGGTTCCGCTCGGTGGATCCATGGGCATCGGGCATAGAGTAAGTTCGTTTGTTGAATGGACCGGATCGCAATTGGGTTTGAATCGGTTTGGACACTAGCAATTGGGGTCGATTCTGTCATCCATTAACAAAATCAATCGACATCTTTGATTTTCCTTCAACATAGCGCTTGGAATTCCAGGTTGGGCGCATTAGGCTCGCTCACCAATTCTCCCTATGAAATCCGCGCGTCGTCTTTCTGGCTTCACCCTCATCGAACTCCTGGTGGTCATCGCCATCATCGCCATCTTGGCCGGCATGCTC
>CAYHFE010000581.1:0-5024 GCA_964355375.1 uncultured Verrucomicrobiota bacterium | reverse complement strand
CTGGCGCGCGAAACAGGAGCAGCCGAAGTAGCCAATAACAAGAACTGACCCCTTTTCAAGAACTGACCCCTTTTCGGCCAGAACTCGGCCCCCTAAAGGCGCGGCGACGGATGGGGGAGAACCGAAAGGCGCCAGGGCTCGACACAATTCCTCGTAATTCGCAAACCGCCTGGCTGGCTGTTTCGCCAGGCACCGGAGGATGACCTGATCCAGGCCTTGGGGAATCTCGGGCCGCACCTTGTGCGGCGATTCTGCCACACGCTCCACCACCATTGTCACCAGCCTGATCAGATTCGTCTCCTCGAACGGCACTTTGCCCGTCAGCAGGTAGTAAAGCGTCACCCCCACTGAATAAATGTCCGAGCGCACGTCCAGTTCGTCCCCACGCAATTGCTCCGGCGAGGCAAACGCGGGTGTGCCCAAAATCCGACCCGTGGTGGTCAGTTGCGTTTCCGCCCGCGCCAACGTCGAGATCGACAAGCCGAAATCACCTACCTTCACCGTGCCGTCCGCATCGACGAAACAGTTCGACGGCTTGATGTCGCGGTGCAGCACGCCTTGGCGCTGCGCCGCCTCCAAGCCGGCGATCATTTGCAGAACCGCATCAACGGCCTCGGCGATCGGCAACGGTCCGCGTTCCTTGACTCGATCCTTCAACGTGCCGCCGGGCGCCAGTTCCATGGCAATGACCGGCACGCCGTCGATCTCTTCCGTGCCGAAGATATAGACGCTGTTCGGATGATTGATCGACGCCGCCAGTTGGCCCTCGCGCAAGAAACGTTTCCGCGCCTCGGGTGAATCCAGCTCGTGATTGAGAATCTTCAGCGCCACCCGGCGTTCCGTGGGCAAATGGTCCGCTTCATAGACCGTTCCCATGCCTCCTTGGCCCAATGGCCGGACCAGTTGATAATCGCCGAAGCGTTGGCCTTCTCGCGGCAGCGTGCCGGGCGTCGCCTGATGGGATTGAGACTCCAGCACCGTCTTGTCCACTGACAACTGATCACTGATTACTGACCCACTTTCGGTCAGGCCCTGCTTGAGCAAACATTGCGGGCAGAGACCTTGCGGCGAATCGGCGCTCAGCGGCGTGCCGCATTCGGCGCAGAATTTGGCGTTGGCAGCCATAGGTCGGAGTCGTTCAGGGGTTGTTTGCACGTTAAATGAGTTGAATCGTTGAACAATTGCTCTTTTTGCCGATCATTTCGGCACGAGGCGCGTGCCGGCCAGACTATCGGCTAGGCCGCCCGCCGGATTGCGCAGAGAGAGGAGCGAAGCAAGGCAGAAGGCCAAGAGCAGTCCGCCGATGCACCACGGATCAGCCTCAAACCCAACGACGGACCGAGGGCCGGACTCGGTTAAAGGGGCGACGATCGCGACGACAACTCCCAACCAGAGGCTCCAGGTCAAGGCCGCACGCCAAAGCACGCGCCGACGAGAGGCCAGAACACCGTTCGGTGTGACCACCGCGACGCCCAGTCCGTGAATCAGAATCCCTCCGCGGAACAAGGCTGCCCCGATCAAACTTGGGACCGCCACGAGCACCGTCATTAGCTGGCAAAACAGGAATGGGAGTGGCGTTGGTCTCGGTTTGATTGCCTTTGGCCGATGAAGATACGCCTTCCGGGCTGCGACGAGCATAGGCCCCGCGGCTGCGGTGGCTTCGGCCAACTCTTGGGCAGTGACGTTCCTGTGGGTGGCGACCATGCGCTCAATGAGCTGCCGTCCTGCGCTGTCAGACCGAAAAAGAAACCGGGCATTTTCCCCTTCCCAGATCGACTTGTTGGTGACGAGACCTCCGAAACGACCCGCCAGGTAAAGCTCCATCTTCTCCCACTTGCGGAACCGATCAGGCAAATCGTCCATGAGTCTCAGTTCCTCCATCATGCCGATTAGTTCGAAGAGTGCCACCTCCCACCGGTCTCGCGCCAACTCGAACAACGCTTCTTCCTTGGCCTTCTCTGGAAGGACCGGGGCCGTCAAGACCAGCTTGCTCCCGGAGCTTGTGCTGGAGGAAGGGACTGCAAATTCCCTTTTCCAAATAGACGGTTGCGCAAAAGGCGAGTGCCAGCGAATCTTCAACGCTTGCACGACTTGGTCGCGGGTGAGATTGGTGTAAGTCGCCACGATGCGCTCGACACGCCCCCGCTCCGCCCCCCAGACAAGCTTGCCGACGATCTCACTCTCCCAAACCGGCTTGTTCGTCAGAAGAGGCCCGCATAAGCCGGCCATGGAAATCTCCAGAGAGCGCGCTAGATCCAGCCGTTGTTTTTCATCCAGCGCCAGCGCGCGAAATCCTTCAAGTCGGCGCAGTTCATCCAGTTTCGGGAGTTTTCCTCGGGGGAAATCAGAAGCAATCGATCTCAAAGCTTCCAGCCCGTGGTCGAGTCCCATCAATTCGGGGGAAGATCGCTCGATCCGATCGAAGTCATCATCCAAGGTTCGTTGGTTCGACGTGCCAGCCAACCTCAAAGAGATCAAGGGCAGCAGCCAACACCCGACAATCATCGCCAGACGCCGGCCCCGACTCACGGTTGTGAACCGGCCCTGCAGCGACCTGAGATCCCGAAGCACCGCGTCCAGGTTGGAAGCCTGGGCCAGCCGGATCAACCAGTCTCGCGCGTGGAGCGGCAAGAGCGCCTGGGGCAGCCGGTCTTTCAGTTCTGACTCGCCTACCACCGAACCTTCCAGCGCGGCCAGAGCGATCTGCTTGAGGAAAAGCTGAGTGGCGTCCGGGGCGTTGGAGAGACTCCGCGGCTCATTGCCCCGCATTGGGACCGTGAACCCACCCCCGACCCCTCCGAGGAGGGGAGCTTCCTGGCGGGCACCGGTTGCCAGTTCCCCTCCTGGGAGGGGTTCAGGGGTGGGTTGGTTCACGGCAAAGTGCCGTTCAAAGATCAAGCGGCGTACTCTATCCCAGTGACTTTCTGGCATCCTCCGGGATGGATTGCGATCCGTCCCCACGCTTTTGTCGCGACTGTCGGACATTGGGTTGGGCGCTGGAAAATCCAATAATTTCGCCCCGCCACCTTCCGTGATCCAGACTCGATCCAGAGCCAACTCCGACGGCCTCCAGTCCGTTTTTTGAGCCGCACGGAGTTCTTCGGCCAAATCCGCCAGCCAAACACGCACTTGCTTCCAGGGCTGCGGCTGACTCATGAGTTGAAGCAATGAGTGCCCCGTCGGCGCTTCGTATGCGTCCCAATTCTGTCCGGGGCTGCGTTTTCCGTTCAGCCAGCGGAGCCGGGTGGCGCGGCCTAGACTTTGCAGACAAGCCGAAAGTTCCACCATGCCTTCCGGCAGCTTCCGAATCCACACACTGCGCCGCAACCGGACATCGTAGCCAAGGAACATCTCCGCGGACGCTGAACAGCCAAGCGGGGACAGAACGTGATACGGCCCGATCTTTGGCGTCGCTTCATCGAGCTCCAGAGTCTCCACCCGGTGTGCGGGCTGAAGGCTATCCTGTTGGCTGGACTTCAGAACCACTCTCGTCTGGGTGGCCAGATCATGCCAGGCGGCAAAGCCGTTTCTCCGCCGGCAGGTCGTGAACGGAAGGAAGGCGAAACAGACTGCGGCCAGAGTTGCGAAAAACTCCGTGTGACCCACCCTCCATACCATAAGCGTCGGCAGTTGAAACAGGAGTGATGGAGACAGCCACGGCAACAGTGAGGGCACACTAAAGATCGCCGCAGGCAGCACGGCTGCACGCAGCAAAGCCCGGGATAGACCCGGCCCACTCTGCGTGGGACCGACCACCCGCAGTCCAAGAACCGCTTTGCCAACAGTCGTCCCCCAGCACCCCTCCAGGAGGGTGAAGTAAGCGATGACCAGGAGCAGCGAGGGCAAGAAGCGAATGAGACATTGCCAAGAGAACAGAGGTGAATATCCCAAGTCTCCAAACAACGCGTTTATCAGGGCCGAATGCGGCAGGATTCGAAACCAAAGCTCCAGCATCACACCCAACAGCAGGAAATCGGTCAGGCCGGCCAAGAACCTTACTCCCAACGGAGCTGAACCTGCGGCCGTCGATCCAAACGGCGCCAGAGTATGGCTCAATTCTCCGTAGCCCGCAAACCGTTTGGCTGCCTGTTTGGCCAGGCACCGGAGGATAACCTGCGCCAGGCCTTGGGGAATCTCCGGCCGCAGCTTGGCCGGGGCGGCCGGTTGACGCTCCACCACCATTGTCACCAGCCTGACCAGATTCGTCTCCTCGAACGGCACTTTGCCCGTCAGCAGGTAGTAAAGCGTCACCCCCACTGAATAAATGTCCGAGCGCACGTCCAGTTCGTCCCCACGCAATTGCTCCGGCGAGGCAAACGCGGGTGTGCCCAAAATCCGACCCGTGGTGGTCAGTTGCGTTTCCGCCCGCGCCAACGTCGAGATCGACAAGCCGAAATCACCTACCTTCACCGTGCCGTCCGCATCGACGAAACAGTTCGACGGCTTGATGTCGCGGTGCAGCACGCCTTGGCGCTGCGCCGCCTCCAAGCCGGCGATCATTTGCAGAACCGCATCAACGGCCTCGGCGATCGGCAACGGTCCGCGTTCCTTGACTCGATCCTTCAACGTGCCGCCGGGCGCCAGTTCCATGGCAATGACCGGCACGCCGTCGATCTCTTCCGTGCCGAAGATATAGACGCTGTTCGGATGATTGATCGACGCCGCCAGTTGGCCCTCGCGCAAGAAACGTTTCCGCGCCTCGGGTGAATCCAGCTCGTGATTGAGAATCTTCAGCGCCACCCGGCGTTCCGTGGGCAAATGGTCCGCTTCATAGACCGTTCCCATGCCTCCTTGGCCCAATGGCCGGACCAGTTGATAATCGCCGAAGCGTTGGCCTTCTCGCGGCAGCGTGCCGGGCGTCGCCTGATGGGATTGAGACTCCAGCACCGTCTTGTCCACTGACAACTGATCACTGATTACTGACCCACTTTCGGTCAGGCCCTGCTTGAGCAAACATTGCGGGCAGAGACCTTGCGGTGAATCGAGAGCCACCGAGGCTCCGCATTGCGTGCAGTTTCGAGTTG
>CAYHFE010000580.1:0-5026 GCA_964355375.1 uncultured Verrucomicrobiota bacterium | reverse complement strand
CTTGGCTTCCGCGATCGAGTAAAACGGTTGTGGCTCCACCTCTTGAGTCCCTCCTCGTAGAGGGAGCCGAATTGGCGCCCCACGAATTCACACATGCTCGGAACCCAGAGAATGGCGAGCACCAATCCCCCCGCCGCGCCAGCCAGGACGGCGAAGATCTTCGAGATCTCATCGTTGGCCCGAACCCCGATGAAGAGGAACACCGCCGCCAGAATGAAGGTGATGATCCAACGTCCGAGCAACGCGCCCGGCTCGTCGCTCTTTTTCAGCCAGCGAAACAGGACCCAGCCGAGAGCCGCCAACGCGATGAGCAAGGGCAGCAGGCGCCAGAGAAAAAGAACGATGGCTTTCATAACATTCGCCGAACCCGTCCGTCCGGCCTAACCCGTGCGATTGATCATCCGATCCGGGTGGCTCGCCCGGCTGAGGGCGGTGTCGTAGCTGATAAGGCAACGCGAATAGAGGTCATGCAGACACGCGTCCATCAGAATCATGCCCTCTTTGCCCCCGGTTTGAATGCTCGTTTCCAGCATGTGCTTGTTGTTCTCTCGAATTAGATTCCGGATCGCGCTATTCGTCACGAGCAATTCGTAGGCGAGCACCCGCCCCGACCGATCTGCCGACGGCAACAAGTCCTGCGCGATGACGCCTTGGAGGGAATTGGCGAGCTGCACCACGATCTGCCGCTGGGCGCTGCCCTCAAAGACGCCGGTGATGCGCTCGAAGGCGTGGGAGACATTGGGCGAGTGCAACGTGGCCAGCACGAGGTGGCCGGTCTCCGCGGCCGTCAACGCCGCCGCAATGGCCTCGTGGTCGCGCATCTCTCCCACCACGATGACATCGGGATCCTGGCGCAACACATGAATCAAGGCCCGGCTGAACGAATGGGTGTCGGTGAGCACTTCTTGCTGGACGACAATGGCGCGCCGGTTTTCATGAACATACTCGATCGGGTCCTCGATGCACACGATCTTGCACCGGCGCTCGCTGTTGATCAGATCCACCAGGTAATTCAGCGTGGTCGTCTTTCCCGAACCGGTCGGACCGGTAATCAGAACCAAGCCATTGGGTTTGCGCGCGAGGTCATCGAGCTTGGCCGGCAGTCCGAGCTCCTCCCGCGTGGCGATCCGCCGACCGCAGAAGCGAATGCTGAGTTCCGGGCCGCCATTGCGCCGGTAGAACGTGACGCGGACCCGGCCGGCGATCTCATGCGGGACCGACACGCACAACTCCCACTCGCGCTCGAACTTCTCTCGTTGCTCGGCGCTCAACAAACTGAAGGCCATGCCGGTGAGCGCCTCCACGGTCAGAACGTCTTCAGCCGAAATGATGATATCTCCGTTGATGCGAAGCGCTGGCGGAACGCCGACGATGAGATGAAGGTCGGACGCCTCGTGTTCCACCGCCGAAAGAATCAACTGGTCTAGCCTGGAACCCGTCATGGGCGAAACCATCGCCGCCCCAGGCCCTTCAGGCGAGCCCAAAGTCCGCCTGCGGCGAGTTCGCTGGCGTCGGGCGCGCATTGCGGGTCGAGCTGGCGAGCCTGTTCAAAGGAATGGCCGGCCGCACCGACCAACCCGAGCGCCCTTTGACATCGGCCGCATTGCAGCCAAAGAACGGCTTGGGCCGCGTCCAACGCCATGGCCTGCTGGACGGCTTTCAGAGCCCGGGCAAACTGACGGTGAAAATAGTAAACTCGGGAAATCAGCCAGGGCACCAGCCAACCGGCCGGGGCCAGTCCCAGGGCCTTCTCGAAGCAGAACTCGGCTCGCTTTTCTTTTCGCGCCAGAAGGACGTCGCCCCGGGACAGCCAGACGTAGGGCCGGTCGCCGAGCGCCGCGATGGCGGCATCCGAGAAGACCAGGGCTGCGGAGAGATCGCCGGCGCGGGCCAAGGCGACCGCCTTGGCCGCGAGCAGTTCGGGCTCTTCCGGGAAGCTCTCGAGCGCCTTGTCGGCCCAAAGCTTGGCTTCGCGGAATTCGCCCAACTCAATCAGCATCCGCACCTGTCCCGTCCAGGCGGAGGCATTCTTCGGATTGAACTCCAACACTTTGGCGTAGGCCCGGAGCGCCTGCTCGAATCGCCCTTGGGCAAACGCCCCTTCGGCCTCGTTCAGGTAGTAAGGCTCATCTTTGGCTGCCCATCTCCCCTCGGACCCTTCGTCCGAGTGTTCGCCAAACTCAAGATTGTGAAATCGACTCATGACCAACTCTGTTTCCGCTGACCGGATCGAGCCGTCCAGCGGCTTGATCCAATTCTACGCCATGCAGGCGGGTGCGACCATCGCTTTCTTGCCTTTCGGGATTGGACAGTGTCTGTCGAGACCCGTTTTGCGGAATTTGTTTTCGCTGAGACAAAAGAGGCGCGTTCGTCGAAACAGGTAACGGGGGGAAACTGAGCCGGGCGGTTGGTTTCCTCGCGACGGTGCGATGGTGGCGCTGGCGCTGAAGGAAACTGGGAACCTTGCACTTCTGCGTGAATGGAATCTTGGTCGGCAGAAAAGTCAGGGCTCGACGGAGTCTCACCCCACCCAGGCTCATGGAGAGCCGCCCAGCCTTGTCGGCTCGCTTGGAGACCCTGAACCTGAAGTAGCGATGGGGAGCGCGGGCGTCTCGTCCGCCGAACACTCGTGGAGGTGGATCAGTTTGATTTCGGTCACGCATCGCGGGAGGTCGGGTTCGCCGGCGGTCGAGGGCCTATTGGGTATAGTTCGTTTGACTCTTCCGGTTGAGGGTGGAGGAGTCGGTCACGGTGAGGAGGGGCGCGCTGGGGTTCTGCCGACCTTCTGCGGCGAATTCCACGGCCAGATCGAGCGATTCCTCGAGCACACCGAGGGCAACGTCCAGCGGGAGTTTCCCGGTCATTCGGATCGAACCGAAGAAACGCTTCGCCTTGAGGCCGGCGGGCAGCGGCGGGTTGAGTTTCTTGATGTAAACCTTGGCCGCAAGATCCAGACATTCCGTGGTGCCGACGGTTACAACCCCCTCCAGAGTGGCGCGCCCTTGGAGATCCTCGGGGTTGACCCCGACATTCAGCTTTTGAAACGAGGCAACGATCGGCGCGACGTTGATGTCCCAGCTCTCGCCAATCTGCCGCGGGGAGTCTGTGCCGAAGGCTTCATGATCGATCCCATCCTGTTTGCGCACCGGCGAAACGAGGGAGAGCGCGAGCTGAGTTTCGCCATCGACGGGTTTGCCTTTGACGGTGAATTGCTCCTGGTCACCGACCCGGGAGGCGAGGACGACCGTCCCAGGCGGAAGCAGTTCGATCCGATCCTTGCCCTCGCCGCTCAGGAGTCGGACCAGATGGAGCGCGGCGCTCGCAATGCGGCCGGCCGGGTCGGACTCGCGGACTTCGACCCGCGTTTCAAGTTCCACCACGCGATTGGTCCGGAGGGATTGGAGGACGGTGGAGCCGGCGGACGCGGTGATCTTGTGGGTGTACTGGGCCTGACAGGAGAATTGATAAGGCGCGCCCACCTTGGCCGGGCGCCGCGTTTGGATTCGATATTCGGCGCCAAGACCGTGAATCGCGACATTGAGAATCACGAGGACCCAAGAAAGAGCGGCTTTCATGCAGGGATTAGGGATGGGCGATTCCTTCGGTCTCGAGTTCCCGGAGAGTTTGAGGCGGGAGGAAACGCGGGATGTTCGGTTGGTTTCTAAGTCATGCGTCACTCACTATCATCCTCCGAGAGAAATGTGCAACGAAATGATACTCTCGAAATGATGCTGGTATCTCAGCTTGAAAGCGTCGGCGGAATTTTCTAGGATGAAAGGGATTTCCACCACCTCAAGAACCCTAAGCGAAATCGAGGAACCATGATGACGATCCAACCATCCCATGACCGACGAACCACTCCGGATTCCGGCCGGCTCACCCCGAGGCTCACCCTCTTCTGGATCGGGTTCTTCGTGGCGTTGAGCGCCGGATGGGCGGAAGCTCAGATTTATGATTTGCCGGATCGAGGTCAGCCTGGCGACGCGATGATCCAGGAGTACCTGCGCGCCGCCGCTGAGCGACTCGACGGATCGTTTGTCCAGGATTTCAAATCGGGCGATGCTTGGAAACAGGCGCAGGCGCGTTACCGGGAGGAGTATCTCTACATGTTGGGACTCTGGCCCGTACCGGAGAAGACACCCTTGCAGGCCACCGTGACCGGGAGGCTGGAGCGGGAGGAGTACGCCGTGGAACTCATCCACTATCAAAGCCGACCGGGGTTATATGTGACGGGCAATCTGTTTCGACCCGCGCCCATCAAATCGGGCGAAAAATGGCCAGCGGTGCTCTACGTCTGCGGCCATTCGGGACGGGGTCGCAATGGCAACAAAACGGCGTTTCAATCCCATGGAATCTGGCTGGCCCGGCACGGATACGTTTGCCTGGTCATCGACACGTTGCAGTTGGGCGAGATCGGGGCGATTCATCACGGAACTTACCGCGAGAATCGTTGGTGGTGGCATTCTCGCGGCTACACTCCCGCCGGCGTGGAGTGTTGGAATGGCGTCCGGGGCATCGATTACTTGATCAGCCGTCCCGACGTCGATCGCGAGCGCATTGCGGTCACGGGGATCAGCGGCGGTGGCGCGGCGACGTTTTGGATCGCCGCGGCCGACGAACGGGTCCGGGTGGCCGTGCCGGTGAGCGGCATGGCCGACTTGCTCTCCTACGTTCCGAATCGGGTGGTCAACGGGCACTGTGACTGCATGTTTCTCTACAACACCTTTGAGTGGCCCTGGACAAGGATCGCCGGCCTGGTCGCGCCCCGGCCGCTCTTCTTCGTCAACAGTGATCATGATGCCATCTTTCCCATGGATGCCAACGAACGGGTCGGCCCACGCTTGGAGCGTCTCTACAGCCTGTTCGGCGCGGGAGATCGGGTGGACAGCCTGGTCAGCATCGGCGGGCACGATTATCGCCGGGATATCAGGCAAGCGGCCTATCGGTTCATCGGCACGCATTTGAAGAACGATCCCACGCCGGTTACCGACAGCGAGGTCGATCTCGTGATCGAGGGGCGGACGAA
>CAYHFE010000579.1:0-5043 GCA_964355375.1 uncultured Verrucomicrobiota bacterium | reverse complement strand
CCAGTAGGGCAGCGAGTTCGCCAGCATGAGGGCGGTCCAGGCAATCGCCCCCGCCAGGAGCAGTTGGCAGAGAGCCAGCGCGCTGCGGGGTCGAGGGAAGAGCCGCGCCGCCACCGCGCCGCCGCTGCTGCCGAGGCCGAGCCCCACGAGAAATACGGCCAGGATGATCGAAAACGTATAGACTGTCCCGCCGAGCAGGAGGGAAAGTTGGCGGGTCCAGATCACTTCGGCGCCCAGGGCGCATAAACCGGATAGGGCGATGGTGAGATAGATCGCGGCCGATCCCGATGCGGGTGGCTCGGAATCGACCTTCGGGACCGACGGCACAGATTTGGGGCCGCTTGCGTTGGTGGCCGCCGCGGTCGGGGCGGTGGCGGGCGGGCGGTTCGGTGTTTTCGCGGCGAGAGCCAGGCCGGTCAGGGCGACTGCGCCATTGATGATGGCGGCGGCGTAAGTGGCGAACGCCATGTCATGAACCCGGAGGAGATAGAAGCCGGCCAAGAGACAACCGAAAACGGCGCCGGCGATATTGCCGCTGTAGAAGAACCCCAACCACGAAACGCCCTGGGGCGTGGCTTCGATCCAGCGGGAGATGGCGGGCAACGTCGCCCCCATGAGCACGGTGGGCGGGAGCAAACAGGCGGCGCAGATGACCCCGCGCAGCAGCAGGGCGGGCAGGCCGTGTCCCACATTGGACACGTAAAACCGCCCCACCCACGGGATGAGAAAAAGGACGGAGATTCCGAGAAGGCCCAGACCCAATTCCAGCAATCCGTAAACCCGCAAGGGATGATGGTCCGCGGAAATCAAGCGGGGCAGCGCCAAACTGCCCAGGCCCATCCCGCCCATGAACGTGCCGAGAAGAACGCCGAGCGACACGGCGTTCGAGCCAATGACCAGTTGGAGCAACTGAAACCAGACGATTTCGTAGATGAGCGCGGCGCAGCCGCTCCCCACAAAAAGCAACAACAGCAATGGGAGAAAGCGTCGGGTCGGAGCCCGCAAATCGGCAATGACTTCAGGTTGGTCGGACATCATGTCAGGCACGGCGGTTGTCTTCCATCACGGTCCATCGAAACTCGCGCGCCACGCTTTCCCAAACCATCGACACCGTCCGAATGTATGCAGGTTGGCTTGGGGAGCACACGCGCCCTCGCGTGTGCCGACCGGCGTCTCGCCGGTCGGCACGGAAACACAATTCGGTCACGGGACGGTGACCTGTTCGAATGCGCCAATGTGGTCGGCGAGGGCGCCGACCACTGCACGCGGGGGCGCGTGCGCTCCCCAGATCTGCTGCGTGGTTACGGCTATGGCGAGTGGAGATCAGCACAAATTGGAGATTCCGACGCGGCTTTGAAGTTTGACGTTGTCACTGCGGCTGGGCCGACTCGCGCGCTTGCGAAGTCGGCTCGGATTTGGCGGATTCTTCCGTCTTCCGCGCTTCCTGTTTCAGATGGTCGATGATTTGCCTGACCAAGTCCGGCGGGAGGGCATAGGAGGCGACGCGACCGGCCCGGGCAATGTTCAGGCCGATGGCTTTGCCGTCGAGATTGACCAGCGGCCCGCCGCAAAGCCAAGGGGCGAGGACGGTGTCATGTTGGATCGCCAGTTGAAATCCCTCGGCTCGCCCGCTGACGCCGCCGCCCAGGCGATTCATGCGGTCCAGACGACTGAACGGGTTGGCCGGATCGGTGGCGGTCACTTCGGTTTTAGGGACCATCATTTTGATGCTTGCGTCAAACTCTTCCCCGTCGCGCCGCACGCGCAATTGGATCGTTTGCTCTTCGTGGAAGTTGCGCAGAGCGAGGACGAGATCATCGCTATCGGAGATGTCTTTCCCATCGACGGCCATGACGACATCACCCGGTTTCAAGCCCGCCTGTTCCGCGCCCAGGCCCGGCATGAGGCGCGCGATCTTCGCCTGGGACGCCCTAAAATCGAGGACGACCCCGATGAAGGCGCGCCGATGGAGGGCCCGCGGCACGCTCACGACGCCGGCCGCTTGAAGTTCGGATCGAATCCCTGGAGTGAGAGCCCATTGGCCGGCACGAAGGGGCTCGGTGGCCCATGCGATCGGCTTGAGGCCGAGGGCGTCGATCCGCACCAGGGCGACATCATTTTCATCGTCTTTGGCCAGCAACTTGGCGCCGACCTCGCTTCCGTTGGCCAGCCAGCAGGTCAGTTTGCCACTCTTGATCTCGCTGGCTTTGGTGATGACGAGACCGTTGGTATCGATGACGGCGCCGAGGGCGACGGTGTTGCCGTTCAGGTCGAATTTGGCGACGGAGTCCTTCATCGCCTCCGCCACGGAAGCGAAAGCTCGCAGCGTGGTCGCGCCATTCTTGTAGCGATCTCGGGCGAGAGTGGCGATTGGGTCGGACCGCGACTGAGCCGGCGTGTTCGGCGCCGCGGCGGCGAGCGCGAGGAGCGCAAGGGACAGGATTGCGGACGATTGAAGCCAGCCCAATGGGGCCGCGGGTCGGCGGCGGGGCGTGATCGAATGGGGCTGGACCTGCGCTGGAGGGCGCGGTGTCTTCGGGCTCAACGGCGCTCGCGGCCCACCCCAGCGAAATGGAAGAGATCCGTCGTCGAGTCGGAAGAGACTGGAGATTCTAAGCCGGAAGCATGCAGTCAGGACTGGGGAGCATACGCGCCCTCGCGTGTGCCGACCGGCGCCCCGCCGGTCGGAACGAAGGCCCAATTCAGTCACCAAACGATGATTCGGTCTTGGGCGGCAGTGTGGTCGGCGAGGGCGCCGACCACCGCACGCGAGGGCGCGCGCGCTCCCCATCTCAACTGAGTCGTTACGGCTAGGCATGGCGGATTTTAGAGTGAGCGAATCTGGACAAGGATTAGTCAACGGCGTCGGCCTCGGGATGGTTCGACCTTGACGGTCAGAGAGAGGGCTTGGCTTTCCCGCCGGATGCCAAATCGGATTTCGTCGCCGGGTTTGGCTTGCCGGACCCGTCTCAGAAAAGAATCCCGGTCTTGGATCGGCTGGTCATCCAATTGCACGACGATGTCGCCGACTTTTAGACCCGCCTTGAAGGCCGGGCTCGTTTCGTCCACTCGCTCCAATCGGCAGCCGTCCGGATCATCCGCGCCATCGGCGCCGACGTAAGGCGGTCGCGTGGGCCGTTCTTCCCCTCCCCACGTCTCGCTTCGGGCCAGCCGATCCCAGGTCGCGAAATACGTTCCGATGGGCACGTGATAATTGTCGGCGGTCGAGTCGCTGATCCGGCTATGAATTCCGACGACCCGTCCGTGCATGTCGAAAAGAGGGCCGCCGGAATCGCCCGCGGTGAGCGTGCAATCGGTCTGGATCGCATCGGCCGCGAGCCGAATGATGCGGCCGAGTCGGACGACAATGGATCGTTGCGGATCAAAGCCGCCGGGATGGCCCAGGGCCAAAACCCAGTCGCCGATGCGCGCGCCGTCCGGGTCGCCCAGATCGGCGTGCGGCCAATCGCCGGGGTCGGTGATCTTCATCAGACTGGCGTCCATTTCGTGGTCGGTGCCGAGGCTCTTGCCCGAAGCCGTCTTGCCGTCCGAAAAGGTAAAGCGGGCCTCGCGACCCGGTCGATCGGACACGTGAGCGGCGCACAGCACGAGGCCATCTTTGGAGATGACGACCCCGCTGCCGCGGGCGTCGCCGACGCCAATGCCAACGACGCTGGGTGAAATGCGCGCGGCCAGTTCGGTGACGTGCCGCTCGATCGCCTTGAGATCCTCGAGGTGGGCGGGAGCGGGCTTGCGGAAGACTTCGGAAAGGCTTGCCCGAAGGCCCGGTGCAGGCTTGGGCGCGCTCGGAGCGGAGACCGTCTTTTTCGCATCGTCCGGTTTCTCTTCCGACGTCTTCTTGGCCTCGGCGGCGGCGGAAGAGCTGGCGCTGCCATTCTCGGTGACGCGGTAGAGGTGCTGGTGTCCGCGGAGGAAGATGTCCTCCCAGACCACGGGCGTGGCGTGGCTCTTTCCGGGGATCCGGACTTTGCATTTCTCGTTCTCTTGCTCGATCCATTCCACCGGGGGATTTCCCTGCAGGGCCACGCCGTTTCCGGTTGGGCCGCGCCATTGCGGCCAATTGCGGTTATAGACCTCCGGCGCGGCCGCCAGGGCGGAGCCGAGGGTGACGCCCAGGATGAACCCGCCGGCCAACCGAATCGGAAAGGACCGGTTTCGCCATTGTGTCGGTGAAGATTTCATGGTGCGCACATCGGGAAGGACGGGTTTGGTGGCGAATCAGTTACAGCGAGACGTGAAGAATCGGGGCTCGCCGGATTGGGAGGGGAGGAATCCTGTCGGACGGGCGGGGAGAAACCGGAATCCGTATTTGAGACTGGCGGGAAGTGCGACTGAACTGGAAAGAACGAAGAATGAAGAAATCCTGGATTGGCGGTGCAATGTGGTTTCGGCGGCGCCGGGAAATCACGGTCGGGAGAGGATTTGCTTTCGAAGATCATCCAGACCGGACTGTTTCTCTGGCGGAGCGAGCAGGGTGGCCCGGCGCAGGTGTTCGAGAGCGTTGGTTCTGTCTTTGGTGTCGCTATACAGGCGGGCCAGGATTTCTTCGTTTCGCCACCGTTCGTCGCGCGGGGCCAGGCGGACGGCGTTCCGGTAGGCGACGATCGCCTGGGACAATTCGCCGAGGTTGAACACGGATTTCCCCAGTCCGAGAGTGTAGCGATACCTGGCGTCGAGACTCGCGTCGTCAGTCAAGGCAATGGCTTGCCTGTAACTTGTCGTGGCGGTCCGGAGAAAAACCTCCCGGTCTGGCGGAGCCGACGACGTGTAGCCTTTCCGAAAGAAGACATCTCCAAGAAAGCCGTGGACCTGATGAGAGGCAGGCTTAAGCTCGAGTGAACGCTGCAAGCACCGGTGCGCTTCGTCGGGCGAGTTGAAGATGGTCATCTCCACAAAGGCCATGTTGTTCCAAATTCCGAAGTTGCCCGGGTCGAGGACGGTGGATTGCCGGTAGAACTCAAGGGACTTTCGCCCGTGGAACTGCCGGTTGGCTGGCGCCGACTCCGCCAAGGCCCATTTTAG
>CAYHFE010000578.1:0-5060 GCA_964355375.1 uncultured Verrucomicrobiota bacterium | reverse complement strand
CAGAACGCAGCCATGGTTGACATTCAACCAGGCTGCGTTCTCGAGATACCTTCCGAGTTCGGAGGCGGTCGAAACCCGTGCTTCGCCGGCCTCCCTCCGAAGCTGCGGGGAAGCGCGCGCCTCCCCAAATTCGAAATTCGGACTACTTCTTTTCTGTGTCGCGTTTGGCCTCCCAATCGCGGGACTGGGCCTGACCTTCGCGTTCAAACTCCGTTTTGCCCTTGATGGTGTTGCCGCTGATCTTGCCCTTGTATTTGGAAGTCATCTTCTGGCCATTGAATTCACGGACGACCTGGAACGAGATCTCGTCGTCTTTGATCTGGGCTTTTTCAATCGCCACCTCGGCGCCCTGACGCCCGGAAATCATCCCGGTCAGTTTGTCACCCTCGAGCTTCAGCTTCAGGGTGGTTTCGCGCGTCTGACCGCCTTGAGCGGTCATCGACCATTTCCAAGTCCCGACTGGATCCACTTTCGCGTCCGCCGCTTTCGCTGCGATACCCAGGGTCAGCATGAGGCAAGCGGCCAATTGAATAAGAGATGTTAAGGTTCGTTGCATGGATGATTTATAGTTGAGTTATTTCTATCCGTTCGTCGTACTGCATTGCCGCCACTCTCGGAAGGATACGGCGAGCGCCGATCCTGAGGGGGCTTCAGGTTTTAGACGGCTGGATGGACAGGCAGGTTACAGACACCAGTGAACGATCAGTGATTCTCCATTTGGCACGTGTGGAGTCCGGGCTTGGGCGGGTCGCCGCGTGGAAACCGGCTGAAGCCGGAACTCCATCCATCGAACCGAGCGTGTCCTCGGTCAAATCAAGCTCAAGGCCGGCGACGGCGGGGTGGTGGCGGAACCCCTCGCCTTCTCTCCGATCAGGTCGAACCATCGAGTCGGCCATACCTGCGAATCTCCGGCCAGATCAGCGCGACCACGGCCACGACCAGGATCGTGCCCACGCCCCCCGAGACGACGGCAAAGACCGGTCCGAATAGGTAAGAAACCAAGCCCGATTCGAAACCGCCCAAATCATTCGAGGTGCCGATGAACAGGCTGTTGACCGCCGAAACCCGGCCGCGCTTCTCGTCGGGCGTGAGGAGTTGAACCAGGGTGTGCCGAACCACGACACTGACGTTGTCCGTGGCGCCGCAAAGGAAAAGCGCACCGAAGGAGGGCCAAAATGACGTCGAGAAGCCGAAGGCCATCGTGGCCAAACCGAAGGCCGCGACCGACGCGAGGAGCGCTCTCCCGGCTTTCTGCAAGGGAGGGCGATGCGCCAGCACCACGGCTGTGCAGAGTGAACCCAAGGGCAGAGCGGCCTGCAAAAGACCCAAACCCGTGGGCCCGCTCTGCAGAATGTCCTTGGCAAACACCGGCAACAAAGCCGTGGCTCCCCCCAGCAGGACAGCGAAGAGATCGAGGGTGATCGTTCCGAAAATGATCTTCGTCGCGAAAACGAACCTGAAGCCCGCAATCAGACTCCGGAATGACATCGGCTCTTTGGGAGGAGTAGTTCCCGGATTCCGCACCAGGCTCAACAGACCAAAACAAAGAAGCGCGGCGGCGGCGTTTAATCCATAGACGAGAGCCGCTTGGTGGGTCAGCGCGATCAGCCCGCCGCCCGCCGCCGGACCGATCACCGACGACAAATGAAAACCACCCGTGCTCCACGTCACCGCGCGGGAGAAGTTGCCTCGAGGCACCAGTTGGGGAAGGAACGCCGCGCTCGCCGGCCAGAGAAAGGTCCGGGCCGTGCCCGCCAAAAAAAGACACAGATAGGTCCAGGACACGGGCGCCTGCAGCGCGGAAATGACGGTCAATCCGACGCTCGCAAGCAGAATGCACAGCGTCATCGCGAGGATGATCCGCTTCCGATTGAAGCTGTCGGCGACGTGACCCGCCGGCAGGGTGAAGAGCAGCATGGGCAGCATCTGCGTCAAGCCGACCAACCCCAATGGCAAAGCGGAATGGGTTCGCTCGTAAAGTTCCCAGCCCACCGCGACCGTGAGCATTTGCTGTCCGAGCGACGCGATCAGGCGCCCGGTCAGGTAGAAGACGAAATCCCGATTCTCCAGGATCGCGTAGGGATCGTCCTTCTTCACGGGCGACGATCCGGTCGGCCCTGAGATCCCCGGAGTGGCTCGCCGGCGGGAATGACCGGCAACACGATCTGTGACGGATGTTCCCGATCATGAAAAACGGTGTTTCGAGCCACCTCCGTCCGGCGGTGATCATTGAGGGGCTCGCCCGTATTCGGATTGACCATCATGCCGATGCGGCCGTTCGACCAGGCCTGCGCCGCAACCCACGCCGCCGTGTCGTAACCATCCCGACCGTCATCGGTCATCATGTGCCAGACTCCCTCGGATTGGTAGCGGCCCCGCGTGTCCTGAGCCACGAAAGCGACCGCCCGCCGGCCCGCACGAACACGGCTGAGGCGGGGATTTCCCGAAAGAGAATTTCGCGCCTGGAGCGCTTGCACCATCCCCCGGTGGAGCGAGACGCTGTCCAGCCCTGGAATCGGCGCAGGCAGGAAGGTCAGAGCTCGATGGAATCTCGACCTACCCCGAGGTTGATGCGGATGAGCCGGATGAGTCGGCATGTTGAATCCGTTGGGTTGGCTCAAGAAAGCGCGCCGTGCTGGGCCGCGCCTATTTGAGCAAGATGCTGAAGCCGGCCTGCTCGAAATGAGGATCGCCGGTGAGAGCCTCGGAGATGCCCTCTTCCTTCATGGCCACGAAAGAAATGCAGTCCGTCAGGGTCCATCCCTTGTCGCCGAACTTCGAATAGAGCTCGAGCCCCATCTCGAACAGCTCGCGCGACGGCAGAATGATCTCCACTTCCGGATCATTCTTAAGAGCCTGCAAGAACTCGATGATGGTGGACCGATTCAACACGCGGGCCAGACCGTCCGCAACTTCGGTGATGACCCAGCCGGTGGTGATGATGACCTGGTCGGTCCGCCGGCAAGCCTCGACGGCCCGGGCGTGCGCTTCGTCCCGGACGTTGAGCAGCGCGAGAAAGAAATACGAATCCGCAAACACGGTCCTCATCGCTTGGGTGCTCCGTGGATGTAATGATCGTGATTCCGAGCCAAATCCGAGGGCAGGTCGCCCACCGCACCGGCGTATTTCAAGAGCCGCTCTCCGACCTTGGAGGAGCAATCGGGCCATTCAGGAATGCTCACTTCAAGCTCCAAACCGTCCGGCAAAGTCACGCCGGGAGGAAGGAGGATCGCGCCGTTCGAGATTTTTCCAGTAAAGGTCATAATGTGGCACCGCCATCCGGTTTCAAACCACTCTGCACCCCTTCCGCCTGGTGCGCAACGTCGTTTTCGGACGATGTCGCGTCGATTTCGGACGACGGCCTACCGCGTCCAGAGCTCAGCCCAGGAACCTTTCTGCAAGAACTTGAAGGTGGCCCAGGCCAGCGCCAGAAAAAGCAGGAAACTCAATCCCCGCAGCCAGCGAATGCTCCGATCCCGCTTCTTTAACAACCGGGCCAGTTCCTCGTTCGAGTGCTGCAGCCAATCGTCGTCCGAGCCCACCTGGTAACGGTTCTTCATGACGTCGCGGTTCGGCCCGTCACCAGACAGGTTTCCAGCGTTCAACCAGGGCGCGCAATTCGCCGAGTTCGTCCGGCCGAAGATTCGGGAGCGGCGCGCGCACCGGCCCGCCGGCCAAGCCGAGCAGATCCATCATCGCCTTCATCACGGAAACTTCGTAGCCCTTGCGTCGGCTGCGAAACGCGTAAAGAGGAATGACATACTCGGACATGAGTTGAGCCAGTCCGGGAGTGTCATTCGCCGAAGCTCGCTCGTGCAACTGCCAGGAGAGGCGCGGCGCGACGTTGGCGATGCTCGAGGTGTAGGTGCGGAGGCCCATGGAATAGTATCCCGGCACCAAATCATCGCCCGCACCCCCGATCCAATAGAGCCGGTCGCCCACCCGCTGCTTGATCATCTGCAGCCGGCGGATGTCGCCCTGGCCATCCTTCCACGCGATCAGCGTGGGAATCTGCGTCAGCTTCTCCACCGCTGCCGGTGAAAAATTGGCCCAGTCCCGGCTGTAAATTAGAAGCCCGAGAGGCGTCGCCGCCCCGATCGCCCGGTAGTACTCCCTCATCCCGTCGTCATCGGCGTTTGAATAATAGGGCGGAAAAGCCAGAATGCCGCTCGCGCCCGCCGCGGCAGATTGCCGCGCCAAATCAACCGCCAGCTGTTGCCCAAAGCCCACCCCGGCGATGACCGGGACCTGGCCTTGGACGACGTCCAGGGTCGCTCGCAAAACTTCCAGGTGTTCCCCGGGGGTGAGCGAATACAGCTCGCCCGTTCCCCCAGCCGCCACCACCGCGCAGGGCGGGTGTTGGAGAAGAAACTGAAGATTCTTCCGCAACCCGTCGAGATCGAGGGTGAGATCCGGTTTGAATGGGGTCACCGGAAAAGCGATGACCCCGGAAAACTTGCTGCGCAATTGATCGCGATCCATAATCCAGGTTGAGTCTCATCCAGAGTGTCTCCGAAGGGCCTGAAAAAGCAAACCCGGATCGGTTGGGCTGGCCAGACTCTCGTCTGGTCACGCTGGCAGGTTGCGCTTTGACTTGCTCTTTCCGGGCGTTGAGGGAACGCTTTCAGCCAAAACTGGGTGCGAACTTCGACGAACAGATTGGGCGAAATGATTAGAGCCGGCCACTCCGAATTCGCTCCTTGGAAAATGAGGGGCGGGAGCATCGGAACGAACGGGAGGCCAGTGCCCATCCCGGTTTTCCCAACACCCGGCGCCGCCTTCACCTTGATTGAACTCTTGGTCGTACTGGGCGTCGTGGCGATCCTAGCCGCGCTGCTCCTGCCGGCGCTGCATCGAAGCCGCCTTTCCGCCCGGCGCATTCAATGCGTCGGCCACCTGCGCCAACTCGGCCTGGCCGGGCAAATGTATTGGGACGATAACGCCGGAAACTCGTTTCGCTGGCGGGGGATCGCGACCAACGGCGGCCACATCTATTGGTTTGGCTGGCTGGCCGGTGGCCGGGAGGGCGAGTCCGCGGCACGGGGCCGCACGCCCGTGCG